>SCUD01000131.1 GCA_004297335.1 Gammaproteobacteria bacterium | reverse complement strand
CTGGGAGGCGGCCGGCGGCGCCTGGTCGGTGACGGCGTTCGTCAACAACATCGAGGACGACATCGTGTTCTCGAACTCGCTGCAGAGTCCGGTCAAGGGCGGCACGATCTACAACCAGATGCGCCCGCCGCGCACCTGGGGGCTCCGGACCAGCTTCCGCTTCTGAAAAAGGGGACAGTCCCCTTTTTCGTGGCTTGACACCTGCCGGTGCCGTCCGGACAATCGCGCCTCCCCGGGGCCACCTTCCCATCGCGTGGCTAGGTAGCTCAGCTGGTTAGAGCACGGGATTCATAACCCCGGGGTCGGGAGTTCGATTCTCCCCCTAGCCACCATCCACATCGGCGAGGGCCTGCGTCAGGACCTGCAGGCCCTCGGTGACGACGGCCTCCTCGGCGGTGATCGGCACGAGGATGCGGATCACGTTGCCGTGGACGCCGCAGGACAGCAGGATCAGGCCCAGCTCGCGGGCGCGCGTCGTCAGCCGGCGCGCGAGCTCGGCAGCCGGGCGGTGGGGGTCACCGTCCTCGCAGAGTTCAAAGGCGATCATCGCGCCGAGTCCCCGTACCTCGGCGACCACGCGGTGGCGCGCCGCGAGCTCCCCGAGCGCCGCCATGATCTGCGCGCCGAGTGGCCCGGCACGCTCGAAGATCCGCTCTTCCTCGAAGACATCCAGGACAGCGAGCGCCGCCGCGCAGGCGACCGGGTTGCCGGCATAGGTGCCACCGAGTCCGCCCGGAGCGCAGGCGTCCATGAGTTCGGCGCGGCCAACGACTGCGGACAGCGGGAAGCCGCCGGCCAGTGACTTGGCGAGCGTACTCAGGTCCGCGGCGACACCGAAATGCTCCATCGCGAACATCCGGCCGGTGCGGCCCGCGCCGCTCTGGATCTCGTCGGCGATCAGCAGCATGCCGTGGCGGTCGCAGAATTCGCGCAACCGCTGCACGAATTCGCGTGGCGCGATGTAGAAGCCACCTTCGCCCTGCACCGGTTCAAAGAGGATGGCGGCCACTCGGCTGGCCTCGATGTCGGTCTTCAGCAGCGATTCGAGCGCGTGCAGCGAGTCATCGACCGAGATGCCGTGCAGCCGGGTCGGGAACGGGGCATGGTAGACCTCGCCCGGGAACGGCCCGAATCCCGCCTTGTAGGGCTGGACCTTTCCGGTCAGCGCCAGGGACAGCAGGGTCCGGCCGTGGAAGCCACCGCTGAAAGCGATCACGCCGGGGCGGCCCGTGGCCACGCGAGCGATCTTCACGGCATTCTCGACCGCCTCTGCGCCGGTTGTCAGCAGCAGCGACTTGTGCGGCCCCGGCCCGGGCGCCAGGCGGTTGAGCCGCTCGCACAACGCGACGTAGGGCTCGTAGCCGGTCACCTGGAAGCAGGTGTGGGTGACCTTTTCGAGCTGGGCCCGGACCGCTTCGAGCACGCGTGGATGGCGATGACCAGTATTGAGCACGGCGATGCCACCGGCAAAGTCGATGTAGCGCTGGCCATCGGCATCCCAGAGCAGCGCGTTTTCGGCCCGCTCGATGAAGACCGGCTGGGCCATCGCCACGCCCCGTGCCACCGCGGCGACCCGCCTCGCGGCAAGAGCTTCATTGCTTTTCACGGGAACCTCCACGAAAGTAAGCATCTTAGCGCATTGAAACCATCCGCCAGGCAGCGGCCCGGCGGGCGCAGGAGGCGTGATGGACATCCGGCGGATCCTGGTCGCGGTCGCGGATTGCGGTGCGAAGCCGGCACCGGAATTGCACAAGGCGGCGGAGCTCGCGCGACGCTTCGACGCGACCTTGACCCTGTTTCACAGTCTCTACAGTCCCTACGTTGCGGGCGAGCAGTTCTACAGCCCCGACGCGCTGCAGAAGGACATCGAGGGCGCGGTCCATGCGCGCCGGCAGCAGCTCGCGCGCCTCGCGGTGCCGCTGCGACAGGCCGGTTTGCGCGTGCGCGAGCGCGTGCGCTGGGATTACCCGGTGCACGACAGCATCGTGCGCGAGGCGCTGCGTGAAAAGGCGGACCTGGTGGTTGCCGGCAGTCACCGGCACACGCGGATCGCGCGCGTCCTGCTCTCCAACACCGACTGGCAGCTGATTCGCCTCTGCCCGGTGCCGCTGCTGTTCGTGAAGGGCGCAAAGCCATGGGAGCGGCTGCGGGTACTGGCGGCCGTGGATCCATTGCATGCGCACGCCCGGCCGGCTGCGCTCGATACCACGATCCTGGGTGTCGCCGCGCGCCTGGCCGATACGTTCCAGGGGCGCATGCACGCACTGCACGTGTGGCATCTGGCGACGCCCTTCGCTGCCGGAGTGCTGATGGAGCCGGTCCCGTTGCCGGTCAACCTGATCGAACAGCAGCGGCAGCACGTGCGCCGGGAGTTCGAGGCGCTGCTCGCGCCGTGGGCGCTGCCAGCGAGTCGGCGCCACCTGCGGACCGGGCTGCCGGCCACGGAGATCGCAGCGGTCGCGGCGAAGATCGATGCGGGGATCGTCGTGATGGGGGCCGTTTCACGCAGCGGGCTCCGGCGCCTGTTCATCGGCAGCACCGCCGAGAGTGCGATCGATGCACTGGGCTGCGATGTGCTGGTGCTGAAACCAGCTGGATTCCGCTCGCCGGTACCGCGGCGCCATCCGTGGCGACCGGTGGCATTGCCCCCTCTGTAGGATCCGACCCCCGGCACCCTGTCAGTGCAGGGGCAGTTCGTCGAGATCGTCGTCCTCGAGGATCTCTTCCCAGGTCAGTGGTCCGGGGGCAAGGCTCTCGGCTGCGTCCGGAGCCAGTTGGAGGTCCGTGTAGCCGAGTTCATCGGGTTCCATGTCGCCCAGTGCACCGCTGCTGTCTTCCGGGGGCTCGGCCGCGTCGACATGGAGCTGTACCCATTCGTCGAAATCGAGCTCATCGAGGTCACCCTCGAAGCCCTGTATTTCCACGGTTCCGGAATCCTCGTCCAGCGCGACGACCTGAAACATCTCGCCCTTGTCGCGGTGCGAGTACCAGTTGCCGACGATTGGTGGGAGACGATTGCTCATGGCCCGGCTCCTTGGAGAAGCCCGCCATGGCCCTGATGGCGGGCGCTTGTTGATGCTACTCCCGGCGCGGGATGCTGCCAAGGATTTGCTGGCAGAATCCCGGGATCGGCCCACTGCGATGCGGCGATCACCGGGGAGAGTCAGCATGAATTCGGCGATCATTGATTTCAGGCGTCCGGTTGCGGACGAGGATTCGAGCCCGGCTCCGGAGCGTGTCCTTGCCGGCAGCCCGCGGGCGCGGGTGCAGAACCACTACACCGACGCGGGCGGGCGGTTCTTCGCTGGCCGCTGGTCCGGCACGCCGGGCCAGTGGCGCGTGGCCTACACCGAGCACGAGTTCTGTCACTTGATCGAGGGCCGGGTCGTGTTGACCAGCGACGATGGCCGCCGCCAGGAGTTCGGACCGGGTGATACCTGGGTGATCCCGGCCGGGTTCAGCGGGACCTGGGAGACGGTCGAGCCGGCGCGCAAGCTCTATGCGATCTTCGATCCAGGGCCGGTCACCGCCAGGTAGCGCGGCGCGGGCGGAGTGCGGCGCCGGCGGAGCGCGGCGTCGGCGGAGCGCGGCGTCGGCGGAGCGCGGCGCCGGCGAGGCAGCCGGAGGCCCGCCCGCAAACTCCGACAGAACTTACGAGTTTGCGAGCGGGCCTCCGTCCGCCTCGCCTGCACCGTGCGATGCTGCGGCCGGAACCGCAGCAACTCCGGCGGGACGGGGCGGCGGAACGTCGCGAGCGAGCGCGTGAGTTCCGGCGGCGCGAGCGAGTGATGTTCCCGCCGCCCCGGCCCGCCGGGAGGCCAGGAGGCAGGCCGCTGCTCAGGCGATGCAGTCGAGCACGCCGGCGAGCGTCGTGATGAGCTGATCGATCTCGGCGGCGCTGATCACCAGCGGCGGCGACAGCGCGATCGTGTCGCCGGTCGCCCGGATCAGGATCCCGCTCTCGAAGGCCCGCACCAGCGCATCGTAGCCGCGCGCCCCCGGGGCGCCCGGGCGGGGCTCGAGCTCGACGCCGGCCACCAGGCCGTAGCTGCGCAGGTCGATCACGTGGCGCCGGCCGCGCAGGCTGTGCACGGCTTCCTCCCAGGCCGGCATCACGGCCCGCGCCTGCTCGAACAGGCCCGCGCGGTAGATGCCGAGCGTCGCGAGCCCGGCGGCACAGGCCACCGGATGGGCCGAATAGGTGTAGCCATGGAACAGCTCGATCGCTGCTTCCGGTCCGGACATGAACGCGTCATGGATCGTGCGGCTGGCCAGCACCGCGCCCATTGGCACCGCGCCGTTCGTCAGACCCTTGGCGCAGGTGATCATATCCGGCTGGACGCCGAATTCCTGCGCGGCGAAGGCCGCGCCGGTGCGTCCGAAGCCGGTGATGACCTCGTCGAAGATCAACAGGATGCCGTGCTTCGTGCACAGCTCGCGCAGCCGCTGCAGGTAACCGCGGGGCGGCAGCAGGACGCCGGTCGATCCAGCGATCGGCTCGACGATGACCGCGGCGATGGTCGAGGCATCGTGCAGCGCGACCAGGCGTTCGAGCTCGTCGGCGAGATCGGCCCCGTGCGCTGGCAGGCCGCGGGTGAAAGCATTGCGTGCCAGGTCATGCGTGTGCCGCAGGTGATCGACGCCCGGCAGCAGCAGGCCGAACTGCCGGCGATTGCTGCCGATGCCGCCGACCGACATGCCGCCGAAGCCGACGCCGTGATAGCCGCGCTCGCGGCCGATCAGGCGCGTCCGGGTCGCTTCGCCGCGCAGACGGTGCCAGGCGATCGCGATCTTGAGTGCGGTATCCACGGCTTCGGAGCCGGAATTCGTGAAGAACACACGGTCGAGCCCCGCCGGCGCGATGCCCGCGACCGCGGCGGCCAGCTCGAACGCGATGGGATGGCCCATCTGGAACGGCGGCGCGTAATCCAGCGTCGACAGTTGCCGGCTCACGGCCTCGGCGATCTCCGGCCGCCCGTGCCCGGCATTCACACACCAGAGGCCGGCCGAGCCATCGAGGATCTGCCGGCCGTCCGGGGTCCAGTAATGCATGCCCATGGCACGCGCCAGCAGACGCGGCGCGGCCTTGAACTGGCGGTTGGCGGTAAAGGGCATCCAGAAGGCATCGAGGTTCGCAGGGGCAGGGGTGGCAGGACTCACCGGCAGTCTCCAGTTCGGGTTGTGTCCAAAATAATTGACAATTCTGTACCGAGAGCCGGATATTACGCGAGTATTGTTTAATATCCTAGACGCTTGGAGTGCCCGCGGATGAGCAGCGAAGTCGGTTCTCGCCTCCGGGCCGTGCGCCAGATGCACGGCCTTTCGCAGCGCGAGCTGGCCAAGCGGGCGGGCGTCACCAACGGCATGATCTCGCTGATCGAGCAGGGACGGGTGAGCCCTTCGGTGGCCTCGCTGAAAAAGGTCCTCGACGGCATCCCGATGGCGCTCGCGGAGTTCTTCACGCTCGATCCGGAGCAGACGCCGCAGGTCTTCTACGCTGGCGACGAACTCACCGAACTCGGCGAAGGCGACGTCTCGCTGCGCCTCGTGGCCGGCAACCGGCCCGGCCGGCGGTTGACGATCCTGCGCGAGGTCTATGAACCAGGAGCCGATACGGGTGCGGAGATGCTGAGTCATCCGGGCGAGGAAGGCGGTGTCGTCGTCAGCGGGCGCATCGAGATCACGGTCGGCAGCCAGGTGCGCCAGCTCGGACCCGGGGAGGCTTTCTATTTCCCGAGCGCGGTGCCGCACCGCTTCCGCAATCGCGGCCGCGAGCGATGTGAGATCATCAGCGCGGCGACTCCGCCGACACTCTAGGATCGACCGCTCATGATAGTCACCGTCGCAGCGACGCAGATGGCCTGTGGGCCCGACCGGCACGCGAATATCGCCGGTGCGGAGCGGCTGATCCGCCAGGCGGCCGCGCAGGGCGCGAACGTGATCCTCGTCCAGGAGCTGTTCGAATCGCCGTACTTCTGCAAGGAACACCGGGCGGAGCATTTCGCGCTGGCATTGCCGCTAGATGAAAATCCGGCGATCGCGCGCCTCGCCGCGGTCGCCGCCGAACTCGGCGTCGTGCTGCCGCTGTCGGTGTTCGAGCGTGCACACCATGCCTGCTTCAACACGCTCGTGATCGTGGATGCCGACGGCAGCCGCCTCGGGATCTACCGCAAGTCGCACATCCCCGAGGGGCCTGGCTATCACGAGAAGTACTATTTCTCGCCGGGTGACACCGGCTTCCGCGTCTGGCCGACGCGCTTTGGCACGCTCGGCGCCGCGGTGTGCTGGGACCAGTGGTTCCCCGAGGCCGCGCGCGTGATGGCGCTCCGGGGCGCCGAGATCCTGCTGTATCCGACCGCGATCGGCTCCGAGCCGCAGGACCCGACGCTCGATTCGCGCCCGCACTGGCAGCGCACGATGCAGGGGCACGCAGCCGCGAACGTGATGCCGCTCGTGGCCTCGAACCGGATCGGCACCGAATGCGGCGCGGCGGTCGAGATGAGCTTCTACGGGCATTCATTCATCGCGGATCACACCGGCGCGATCATCGCGGAGGCGGACGACCACAGCGAGCAGGTGCTGACCGCGAGCTTCGATCTCGCGGCGATCCGCGACTACCGTCGTGCCTGGGGCCTGTTCCGGGACCGGCGGCCCGATCTCTACGCTCCGCTGCTGACGCTGGACGGTGGCGCGGACTGAATCCTTGCTCGCCGGGGCCGTCGCCTGCGTGGATCTCGAGACCACCGGCGGCCACGCGGCACGCGATCGGGTCATCGAGGCCGGCATCGTGCTGCTCGACGATGGCGCGATCACCGGCGAGTACTCGACGCTGGTAAATCCGGGGGTACGCATTCCGTATGCGATCCAGCAGTTCACCGGTATCAGCGAGGCGATGGTCGCCGAGGCGCCGCCCTTTGCGGAGGTCGCGGAGGAACTGCTGGCGCGGCTCGAGGGCCGGCTGTTCGTTGCGCACAACGTACGCTTCGACTATGGCTTCCTGTGCAGCGAGTTTGCCCGGCTGGGCCGGCGTTTCCGGGCGCCAGTGCTGTGCACGGTGCGCCTGTCACGAGCCCTGACGCCGGATCAGCGCGGGCACAATCTCGATGCGGTGATGGCGCGCCACGGCATCCGCTGCTCGGCGCGCCACCGCGCGCTCGGCGATGCGCGCGTGCTGGCCGAGTTCCTCGGCATCGCTCGCGACCGCTGGCCGGCCGAGGAGCTGGCAGCGATGGTCGCGAAACTCTGCGCCGCGCCGCGTCTGCCACCACAGCTCGATTCGGGAGTGGCCAGCGAATTGCCGGAGAGTGCGGGCGTCTACCTGTTCTACGGCGAGGACGATGCACTGCTGTATGTCGGCAAGGCGAAGAATATTGCCAGCCGCGTGCTGGCGCATTTCTCGGATCCACGAGCACGGCATGGACTCGAGCTCGCGCGGCTGGTGCGGCGTGTCGAGTGGCAGGAGACGGCCGGCGAGTTCGGTGCACTGCTCACCGAGGCGCGGCTGACCCGGGAGCGCCAGCCGCTGCTGAACCGCCGGCTGCGCGGCAGCCCGGAATTCTGGACGATCCAGCTCGGTGACGATGCCACCGGCCCGCGTGCGGACCTCACTGCCTTCGACCCGGCCACGGCCGGTGGCGACGAGTACGGCATGTTCCGCCGCCAGGGTGATGCACGCCGTGCGCTCGAGGGCCTCATGCGCGAGCACGGGCTGTGCGCGAAGCGGCTCGGGCTCGAGGGTGGCGCGGGGTCCTGCCTCGCCTACCAGCTCGAGCGCTGCCGCGGCGCCTGCGTCGGTCGGGAGCCGGCCGCTGTGCACGCGCTGCGGGTGCGGATGGCGCTCGCCGGGCTGCGGCGTCGGGACTGGCCGTTTCCGGGGCGCATCGGCATCCGCGAGCGCGACTGGCGCGGGCTCGAGGAGATCCACGTCTTCGACCGCTGGTGCTACGCCGGCACCGCGCGGGGCGAGGACGAACTCGCCGGGCTCGATGCCGGGCACGCCGTCTTCAACCCGGATCTGTACCGGCTCCTGCTCGGGTTCCTCGAACGCCCGCTCCGCGGCGTCGAGATCCTGCAGCTGGATCGCGAATGAGCGCGCCCCCGCTCTTCGTCACCGCCGCGACCGGCGCCGGGGACCTGCTGGCCGCGGAGCTGACCGCGCTCGGCCTGCCTGCGGTGCGTGAGGTACGCGGCGGCGCGGCCTGCGAGGCGACACTCGCGCAGGCCTGCCGGGCCTGCCTGTGGTCGCGGGTGGGCCTGCGGGTGCTGTGGCGCATCGGCGATTTCGCGGCGGCGGACGTGCAGCAGCTCTACAACGGTGTCCGCGGGATCGACTGGGCCGAACATCTCGAGGTTGCGGACAGCCTCGCGGTCGACTTCTCCGGCAACCTGCCGGGCATCGTCAACACGCAGTTCGGCGCGCAGCGGGTCAAGGACGCGATCGTGGACCAGTTCCGCGAGCGCACCGGGCAACGACCCTCGGTGGATCGCGCGGCGCCGTCGCTCAGGATCAACGTGCGTGCCGGTCGTGCTGGTGTGGTCGTCGCGATCGACCTGTCGGGCGACAGCCTGCACCGGCGGGGTTATCGCGGCGGGCAGGGCGCGGCACCGCTCAAGGAGCACCTCGCGGCCGCGATATTGCTGCGGGCCGGCTGGCCGGCCATTGCCGAGGCCGGCGGCAGTTTCGTCGATCCGCTGTGCGGCTCGGGCACGCTGCCGATCGAGGCGGCACTGATCGCTGCGGACATCGCGCCCGGCCTGCTGCGCCCCCGCTTCGGCATCGAGCGCTGGAAACAGCATGACGCCGCCGCCTGGCGCGAACTGCTGGCCGAGGCCGAGGCGCGCCGCGCCCCGGAGCGCCTCGAGCCCGGTCGCATCCGTGGCTACGACCGCGATGCGCGGCTGCTCGCGGAGGCGCGGGACAACGCCCGGAGGGCCGGACTCGGCGAGCGCATCGGCTTCGAGCGCCGGGATCTCGCCGGGCTGCCGCCGGCGACGGCGGAGACGGGCCTGGTGGCGACGAATCCACCGTATGGCGAGCGCCTCGGCGAGGCGGAGGAACTGCGGGGCCTCTACACGCTGCTCGGTGAGCGGCTGCGCGAGGGCTACGCCGGCTGGGAGGCCGCGGTGCTGACTGGCAACCCGGCGCTCGGCCGCGGTCTCGGGATCCACGCCAGGCGCACGCACCGGATGATGAACGGGCCGCTCGAGTGCCGGCTGCTGCGTTTCTCGCTCGAGCCTGCGCATTTCGTCACGCAGCGCGAGGCGGGCCGGCCGCCGGTGATCGACGCGGATGCGGCTCGTGCGCGTCCGGGCGCGACGATGTTTGCGAACCGGTTGCGCAAGAACCTGGAGCAGCTCGCGAAATGGGCGCGCCGCGAGGCGATCTCCTGCTACCGGGTCTACGACTCCGACATGCCCGAGTACGCATTCGCGATCGATCTCTACCAGTCCGACCCGGAGGGCGCGGCTGGCCGCTGGCTGTATGTGCAGGAATACGCGCCGCCGGCCACCGTGGACCGCGACAGGGCACGAGCCCGGCGCGAGGAGGCCTTGTCCGTGCTGGCGGAAGTGACGGGCCTGCCTGCGGCGGCGATCTGGTGGCGCACGCGCCGGCCGCAGAAGGGCAGCGAACAATACCGGCAGCTCGATGAGCGCGGCGAGCGTGTCGTCGTCAGTGAGGGCAGCCTGCGTTTCCTGGTCAACTTCACGGATTACCTCGATACGGGCCTGTTCCTCGATCACCGGCCGACCCGGGCACGCATCCGTGCCGCGGCCGGCGGACGGCGGTTTCTCAACCTGTTCTGCTACACGGGCACGGCGAGCGTCTGCGCCGCGGCCGGAGGGGCGCTGGCGACGACGAGCGTCGACATGTCGCGGACCTATCTCGACTGGGCGCAGCGCAACCTGGAAGTCAACGGCTTCCGTGGCCCTGCGCACCGCCTGGTGCAGGCCGACTGCCTGCAGTGGCTCGAGGAAGATGACGGGCAGCGCTACGACCTGGTCTTCCTCGACCCGCCGACCTTCTCGAACTCGAAGCGCATGCAGCAAGAGTTCGACGTGCAGCGCGATCACGTGGCGCTGATCCTGGCGACCGCGCGGCGCCTCGCGCCGGACGGCTCGCTGCTGTTCTCGACCAACTCCCGGCGATTCCGGCTGGACGCGCCGGCACTGCCGGGGTTCGCGATCACGGACCTGACGACGCGGACGATCCCGCGCGATTTCGCCCGCAATCCCCGCATCCATCAGTGCTACGAGCTGCGGTTTGACGCTCGTGCATCCGCACCGGTAGCATCCCCGCCGCCGTGACCCGAATCCCCCACACCCTGCAGCTCACGCCGTTTCACCCGCGCACAGCGCCGCTGATCCGCGGCCACACCTGGCGCCGCTGGTCTGGCCACGCGGCGGCGAGCGTCTATGACTGGACGCACGAGCACGAATACGCGGCGATCCGCAATGCCGCGGCGCTGCTCGACGTCTCGCCGCTGCACAAGTACCGGATCAGCGGCCGCGATGCCACGCGGCTGCTCGACCGCGTGGTCACGCGCAACGTCGCGAAGGCCGCGATCGGCCAGGTGCTGTACACCGGCTGGTGCGATGCCGCCGGCAAGCTCATCGACGACGGCACGATCAGCCGGCTCGGCGAACAGGAGTACCGGCTGACCTCGGCCGAGCCCAACCTGCGCTGGCTGCACCGCAACGCCTTCGGCCTGCAGGTCGCGATCGAGGAGGTCTCGCAGGCGCTCGGCGCGCTGGCCCTGCAGGGGCCCTTGTCACGGGCGGTACTGAATGCCGTGGCCGAGCGCCCGGTGGACGGGCTGAAGTACTTCCGCGTGATGGACAACCGGATCGCGGGCACCGACATCCAGGTCTCGCGCACCGGCTATACCGGGGATCTCGGCTATGAACTGTGGATTCCTGCCGCGGCCGCGCTGCCGGTCTGGGACGCGCTCGTCGCGCGCGGCGCGGACTACGGGCTGACCCCGGCCGGCATCTGGGCACTCGACGTCGCGCGCATCGAGGCGGGCCTGGTGATGCTCGATGTCGACTACCAGTCGGCGCACCGCGCGATGATCGAGGCGCAGATGTCGACGCCGTTCGAGCTGGCGCTCGACTGGACCGTCAGCTTCGACAAGGGCCCCTACAACGGCCGGCGCGCACTGCAGGCCGAGCGCGAGCGCGGCCCGGCCTGGCGCTTCGTCGGCATCGAGGTGAACTGGGATTCCTTCGAGGCGCTGCACACGACGGTCGATCTCGCGCCAGCAGTGCCGGCGGTCGCCTGGCGCGCGAGCGTGCCGGTGTACCGGGCCGGGTCGCAGGTCGGCTATGCCTCGAGCGGCTGCTGGTCGCCGCTGTTGAAGAAGTACCTCGCGCTCGCCCACCTGAGCGCGCCCCATTTCGACCCGGACACGCCGGTCGAGCTCGAGGTGACGGTCGAGCACCAGCGCCTGCGGGCGGCGGCCGTAGTGCGCAAGCTGCCGTTCTACGATCCGCCACGCAAGCGAGCCTGAGATGACGAACCGTTACGATGCGATCGTCATTGGCGGCGGGCACAACGGGCTCGTGACCGCCGCCTATCTCGCGCGCGCCGGCCGCAAGGTCATCGTGCTCGAGCGGCGCGAACTGCTCGGCGGTGCCGCGGTCAGCGAGCAGGTGTTCCCCGGCTTCACGTTCTCGGTGTTCTCGTACGTCGTCAGCCTGCTGCGGCCGGAGATCATCCGCGACCTCGAGCTGGCGCGCTACGGCCTTCAGATCCTGCCGCTCGAGAGCACCGTGACGCCGCTGCCGGATGGCGATTACCTCGCGAGCTGGAACGACCCCGACCTGACCCGCCGCGAGATCAGCCGGCACTCACCGCTGGACGCCGAGGCGATGATCGAGTTCGGGCGGCTGATGCACCACATCGCGCGCTCGGTCAAGCCGTTCCTGTCGCTGATGCCGCCGGACCCGACCTCGCTGTCACTGCGCGACCTGCGCGGCATGCTGAAGCTCGGCGGTCATCTCGAGTCGCTCGGCAGCGAACGCTTCCACGCGCTCTACAAGCTGCTGACGATGAGTTCGGCCGATTATCTCGATGAATGGTTCGAGTGCGAGCCGCTGAAGGCCACGAAGTCCGCGAGCGGCATCATCGGCTCGTTCCTCGGGCCGCGGTCGCCGGGCTCGGCCTACGTGCTGCTGCATCATTACATGGGCGAGATCGACGGCGCGTTCCGGGCCTGGGGCTTCTGCAAGGGCGGCAATGGCACCGTCAGCAACGCGATCGCCGCCGCGGCGCGCTCGTGGGGCGCGGTGCTGCGGACCGACGCCGCGGTGACGCAGGTGCTGGTCCGGAATGGTCGCGCGACCGGCGTCGCCCTGGAGACCGGCGAGGAGTTCACCGCGCCGGTCGTCGTCTCCGGCCTCGACGCGCGGCGCACCTATCTGGAACTGGTCGCGGAGAAGGAGCTGCCGGACGAGCTGCTGGAGCAGGTCCGGCGTTTCCGCTTCCGCGGCTCTTCCGGCAAGGTCAACCTCGCGCTCTCCGAGCTGCCGGACTTCAGCTGCATGCCGGGCATCGGCCCGCAGCACCGCGGCGCGTTCTCGATCAGCCCGAGCGTCGACTATCTCGAGCGTGCCTACGACGATGCCAAGTACGGCGGTTTCTCGCGCCGCCCGTACATGGATATCGTGTTCCCGTCGATGATCGATCCGGGCATGGCGCCACCGGGAGCGCATGTGGCGAGCATCTTCGTGCAGTACGCACCGAGTGCGATCGATGGCGGCTGGACGCCCGCGCGGCGCGAGGCCTTCGGCGACACAGTCATTGATACCCTCGCCGAATACGCGCCCAACCTGAAATCCGCGATCCTGCACCGCCAGGTGCTGACGCCGGCGGACATCCAGGAGAAGATCGGCATCTCCGAGGGCAACATCTTCCACGGCGAGCTCTCGCTGCAGCAGCTGTTCTTCCTGCGACCAGCCGCGCACTGGGCGGGCTACCGCACACCGATTCCTGGCTACTATCACTGCAGCTCCTCGACCCATCCGGGCGGCGGCGTCATGGGGGCCGCGGGCCGGCTCGCGGCGCGGGCGATCCTGGAGGACGCGTGAGCCGCGCCTACGATGCAATCGTGCTCGGCGCCGGCGCGGACGGCCTGGTCGCCGCGACGGTGCTCGCGCGCAAGGGCCGGCGCGTGCTGGTCCTCGAGGAGGCGCCGGAGCCCGGGGGTACGCTGCGCGAGATCGAGTTCGCGCCGGGTTTCCGCGCGGCGCCGCTCGCAGCAGATGCCGGCTACCTGACGCGCGACGTGCTGCGTGCGACCGGTCTTGCGCTGCCCGCTGCAGTCAGCGTCGATCCGACCGTCGTTGCGCTCGGGGAGGGCCCGCCGCTGGCCCTGCTGCGCTCGCCCGGACCGATGGCGGCGGCGCTCCTGCCGCACTCGGCGGCCGATGCCCGCGCGTGGCCGGCGTTCGCCGCGCGGATGGCAGCACTCGCCGGATTCCTCGAGGAGTTGTGCCGGCGCGCACCACCGCGGGTCGCGGGGGCGACACTGCGGGAACGGCTCGGGCTCGGCCAGCTCGCGCTGCTTTACCGCGGCCTCGGCCGCGCAGGCATGGTTGAACTGTTGCGTGCGCTGCCGATGCCGCTCGCCGACCTGCTCGACGACAGCTTCGAATCGGAGCGTCTGAAGGGCGCGCTCGCCGGAATCGGCGTGATGGACGTGGCGCGGGGCCCGATGGCCGGTGGCACCGCACTCAATTTCCTGTACCGGCAGATCGGTATCGCGCCCGGCGTGTTCGGTGAACGCCTGCGCCTGCAGGGCGGGCCGCAGGCGCTGACCGCAGCACTCGTTGCCGCTGCGCGCGCGGCCGGCGCCGTGATCGAAACCGGGGTCGCGGTCGAGCGGCTGCTGGTGAAAGATGAGCGCATCGCCGGCGTGCGTACCGGCGCAGGGGAGGAGGTCGGCAGCAGCATCGTGATTTCGAGCCTGGATCCCTGGCGGAGCCTGCTGGAGCTGCTGGGCCCGGAGCACCTCGACACGGAGTTCATCGACGCGGTGCGCAACATCCGTTTCCGTGGCGTCAGCAGCCGGCTGCTGCTCGCGCTCGACGGGCTGCCGCCGCTGCCGGAAGTCGCGGGCGGACCAGCCGGCGCCTGGCTCATCGCGCCGTCGCTGCGCTACGTCGAGCGCGCCGCGGATGCCGCGAAGTACGGCCGCTGCGCGGCCGAGCCGATGATCAAGCTGCGCATCCCGAGTCTGTGGCAGCCGGAGCTGGCGCCGCCGGGTCGGCAGGTCGCGGTGCTGCACATCCAGTACACGCCGTATGCACTGCGCGAGAGTGACTGGTCACTGGCGCGCGATGCGGTCGCCGATACGGCGCTCGCCCGCGTCGAGCGACACCTGCCTGGGTTCACCGCGCGCGTGCGCGAGCGCGTGCTGCTCGCGCCGCCGGATCTCGAATCGCGGTTTGGCCTGCGCGAGGGCGCGCTCAGCCAGGGCGAGATGATGCTGGACCAGCTGCTGTTCATGCGCCCGGTCCCCGGCTGCTCGCGCTATGCGACGCCGGTGCCGGGGCTGTTCCTCTGTGGTGCTGGCACGCATCCCGGCCATGGGCTCGCCGGCCAGTCGGGGCTGCTGGCGGTGAAAAAGGGGACTGTCCCCTTTTAGAGCAGGTCCCGCAGCCGATACCAGAGCATCGCCAGCACCAGCGCCGGTCGGCGCAGGGCCTGGCCGCCGGGGAAATCGCGATGCCGGAGGCGGCCGTACAGGTCGAAGCGTTCGGCCTGGCCGGCGATGGCTTCGGCAACGAGGCGGCCGGCCATGCCGGTCAGCACCATGCCGTGGCCGGAGAAGCCCTGCAGGAAATACAGGTTCGGATCGAGCCGGCCGAAGTGTGGCGCGCGGCTCATCGTGATATCGACCTCGCCGCCCCACGCGTATTCGATGGCGGCCTCGGCCAGCTGCGGGTACACCTTGAGCATCCGCGCGCGCGTTGCGCGCGCGGTGCCGGCGGGATCGACGCCCGAGTAGCTGACCCGCCCGCCGAACAGCAGCCGGTGATCTGCCGAGCGGCGAAAATAGTCCAGCACCCAGTTGATGTCGGTGACGGCCATGTTGTTGGTGATCAGCGCGGTGGCGCGATCGGCACCGAGCGGTTCCGTCGCGATGATGTAGGTCATGACGCCGATGAGCTTGCGCGCCAGCATCCGCTCGAGGCCGATGTTGCCGACGTTGCCGCAGAGCACCGCGTAGCGCGCGCGAACCGAACCGGTGGCGGTCTGCACGGTGACCAGCGACCCTCGGGCGATGGCCGTCACCGGGCTGCCTTCGTGCAGTGCGACGCCGGCCGCGCCCGCGGCGCGCGCGAGGCCGAGCGTGTATTTCAGTGGATGACAGTGCCCACCGTTGGTATCGAGGAGACCGGCGCAGTAGCGCCGCGTCGCGAGGAGCCCGGACAGTTCCTGCCGCCCGACGATGCGGGTCGAGGCGTAGCCATAGTCATCCTCGAACTCGCGCTGCCAGGCCAGCAGTTCCTCGCGCTGGCGTGGCTTGATGGCGCAGTGCATCTGCCCGTGGACGAGGTCGCAGTCGATCGCGTGGCGCGCGATGCGCTCGCGCAGCAGGTCGAGGCCCTCGAGGGTGAAGTCCCACAGCCGTCGCGCGTCGGCCGCGCCCAGCTCGGCGCTGAGCTTGTCCTGGCCACAGGCATAGCCCGGCAGCAGTTGCGCCCCGGAGCGGCCGGAGGCGCCCGAGCCGATCCGCCCGGCCTCGAGCAGCACGACGCGGAAGCCGCGTTCGGCCAGGTGCAGCGCGGTCGAGCAGCCGGCGATGCCGCCGCCGATCACGCAGACGTCGGCCTCGATGCTGCCCGCGAGCGCAGGCACGGGCGGTGGCCGCGTGACCGAGGCCTCGTACCAGCTCGCCGGCAGTGCCGCGCGGCTGCTCATAACGGCGCCAGGTACCAGGCGAAGTCGAGCGGCGTCAGCTGGGCGGTGAAATCCTCCATTTCGCCGCGGCGCGAAATCTCGTACAGCCGGACGAAGGCATCGCCGAGATACTCGCGCAGCACCCGGGCTTCGCCGAAGCGCGCGAGCGCAGTTGGCCAGTCGGTTGGCAGCGGTGCTGCAGCGACCGCTTGCGTGTAGGCATTGCCCTCGAGTGGTGGCGGTGGCCTGAGACCCTGCTCGAGTCCATGCAGCATCCCGGCGAGTACGACGGCGGTCAGCAGGTAGGGATTGGCATCGGCGCCGGCGACGCGGTGTTCGAGGCGGCGGTTCGCGGCATCCGAGACCGGCACGCGCACCGCGACGCCGCGGTTGTTGTAGCCCCAGCTCGCATGTAGCGGCACGTAGGCCTGCGGGCGCAGGCGCCGGTACGAGTTCGCGTTCGGTGCAAACACGGCCATGCCCTCGGCCATGGTCGCTAGCAGGCCGGCGGCGGCCTGCTGCAGCCGCTCGTTACCGAACGGTTCGGCGGAGGCAAACAGGTTTCCGCCGGCGGCGTCCTTCAGGCTGGTGTGGATGTGCAACCCGCTGCCGGCCATGTCGGCGTAGGGCTTGGCCATGAAGGTCGCCTCGAGCCCGTGTCTCAGCGCGACGCCCTTGACGATGCGCTTGAAGCGGATCGCCTGGTCGCAGGCGGCGAGCGCATCGGCGACGTGACGCAGGTTGACCTCCCACTGGCTCGGACCGTATTCGGCGAGTGCAGCGCCGGTCGGCACGTCCTGCGCGGCGCAGGTAGCGGCAATCTCCGCGAGGATGTCCGACACCGATTCGAGGTCCCCCATCGAATTGATCTGCGTGCGGTGCTCGCGCCGGCCGGTCAAGCGCCCGGGCGGGGGCTGTGCGTAGCCGGCTTCGGTACGGGCCGGGTCGACGAAATAGAACTCGAACTCGAGCGCCACTACCGGTGTCCAGCCGCGCGCGGCGTAGCGCTCCAGCACGCCGGCGAGCACCTGGCGCGGATCGGCGAAGAACGGCCGGCCGTCGTGGTCCCGCATCGACAGCTGCAGCTGGGCGACCTGCGGGCCGAGCCACGGGGTTTCGAACAGCGTCCCCGGGACCGGCAGGCAGGGGCGGTCCGCATCCCCGTCGTTGAAGCCGAGCCCGGTGGCCTCGACCGTGCCGCCCTGCACGTCGAGCGCGAACATCGAGCCCGGAAGGTAGAGGCCCGGATCATAGACGGCGCCAAGATCGGCGACGGCGACTCGTTTGCCCCGCAGGATGCCGCAGAGATCCGGGAGCAGCAGGTCCACGACCCGGATCTCGGGCCGGGACGCCAGGAAAGCCCGGGCGGTGGCGAAATCGGCGCGGGGAAGGGCCATGGGACTCCGGGCGTTTAAGATTTTGGGCGCCGGATGGCCGGGGCCATCCGGCAGCATACCGAGGCTCCCGGTGCCCCGGCAAGGGCCTTCGCTGGCAGGAATGCCAGCAATATCGGCCAAAAATACGCCAATTGGGCCGGCCTGTGCTGGCCGATCGGCAGGCGAGGACCCCGGAAATGTGCGACAATGCTGACCGTCGAATGGAGCGCCAGACCGGCGCCTGTTCAAAATAATTAACACATGGCTATGCGTAGACCCGTCATCGGGATACCTGCGGATCGCCGGCTCCTGGGACCCCACTGGTTCCACTGTGTCGGCGAGAAGTACATCGCGGCGGTCGTCCAGGCGACCGGGGCGGTGCCCGTGCTGCTGCCCGCGCTTGGCGAGGAGCATCTGGATGACTGGCTCGGAAGCTGCGACGGGATCCTGTTCACGGGCAGCGCTTCGAACGTCGAGCCGCAGCGCTACCAGGGCGAGCCGTCGGCGGCCGGCACGCTGCACGACCCGGCGCGCGATGCAACGACGCTGCCGCTGATCCCGCGCGCGGTAGCTGCCGGGCTCCCGGTGTTCGGCATCTGCCGCGGCTTCCAGGAGATGAACGTGGCCTATGGCGGGACGCTGGTGCAGCGGCTGCACGAGGAACCGGGCCGGCGCGACCATCGCGAGAATTCCAGCGAGCCGCTCGAGGTCCAGTATGGTCCTGCCCACGAGGTCGAGCTCGTGGCCGGCGGGCTGCTGCACGGGCTCGCGGGCCAGGCGCGGGTGGTCGTGAACTCGGTGCATGCACAGGGTGTTGCCCGGCTCGGTGCCGGGCTCACCGCGGAGGCCCGGGCGGACGACGGCCTGGTCGAGGCTTTCCGGGTCGCCGGTGCGCCGGCGCTGGCACTGGCCGTGCAATGGCACCCGGAATGGAAGGTCATGGAGAACCCGTTCAGCCGGGCGCTGTTCGCGGCATTTGGTGCGGCGGCGCGCGAGCGCGCCGCGAGGAGAGAGCGATGAGTGAAATTCACCAGTTCCTGCGCGATCACGCGATCTCGGAAGTCGAGGCGATCATCCCGGACATGGCCGGCATCGCCCGCGGCAAGATCATGCCGGCGGAGAAGTACGCCGAGGACGAGGGCATGCGCCTGCCGGAGTCGATCTTCCTGCAGACCGTCACCGGCGAGAACCCGCGGGATGCCAGCGCGATCCACCCCTCCGAGATCGACATCGACCTGGTCGGCGATCCGCGCTCGATCCGCGTCGTGCCCTGGGCCGCCGAGCCGACGGCGCAGGTCATCCACGACTGCTTCTACGACGATGGCCGTCCGGTGCCGATGTCGCCGCGCTATGTGCTGCGCCGGGTGCTGGACCTGTACGCGGCGAAGGGCTGGCGGCCGGTGGTCGCGCCGGAACTCGAGTTCTACCTGGTCGAGCCCAACCTCGATCCGGACTATCCGCTGAAGCCCCCGATCGGCCGCTCGGGCCGTCCCGAGATCGGCCGCCAGGCGTACAGCATCGCGGCGGTCAACGAGTTCGACCCGCTGTTCGACGACATCTACTCGTTCTGCGAGGCGCAGAACATCGACATCGACACATTGATTCACGAGGCTGGCGCCGCGCAGATCGAGATCAACCTGATCCACGGCGATGCGGTCGATCTCGCCGACCAGGTCTTCCTGTTCAAGCGCACCGCGCGCGAGGCGGCGCTGCGCCACAAGATCTATGCGACCTTCATGGCCAAGCCACTGGCCTCCGAGCCCGGCAGCGCGATGCACATCCACCAGAGCGTCGTCGACAGCGAGACCGGCGCCAACGTGTTCAGCGACGCCGCCGGTGGCCCGGGACCGCTGTTTGCCGCGCACATCGCCGGGCTGCAGAAGTACCTGCCCGCGGCGATGTCACTGTTCGCACCGAACGTCAACAGCTACCGCCGCATCACCCGTTACAACATGGCGCCGATCAACGTGCAGTGGGGGCTCGACAATCGCACGGCCGGGCTGCGCGTGCCGGTTTCCGAGCCGCAGTCCCGGCGCATCGAGAACCGGCTCGGCGGCGCCGACGCCAATCCGTACCTGGCGATCGCCGCGTCCCTCGCCTGCGGTTACCTGGGCATGGTCGAGGGATTGCAGCCGACCGCCCCGGTGGTCGGCTCGGCCTACGAGCTGCCGTTCGGCCTGCCGATGACGCTCGCCGATGCGCTGGCGATGCTGCGCGGCAGCGGGCCGCTGCTTGAACTTTTCGGCGAGCGCTTCGTCAACGCGTACGCGGCCGTCAAGGAAAACGAGTACGAAACCTTCCTGCGGGTGATCAGCTCCTGGGAGCGCGAACACCTGCTGTTGAACGTCTGAGGTGTCCAGCCGATGAGTACCGGAGCCCGCAACGCCACGACCCGCGACTTGCAGGCGCTCGACGCGCGCCATTACCTGCATCCGTTCACGGACTTCCAGGCGCTGGCCGGCGAGGGATCGCGGATCATCACGCGGGCGGAGGGCGTGTACCTGTACGACTCCGACGGCCGGCAGGTCCTCGACGGCATGTCGGGCCTGTGGTGCGTGAATGTCGGCTATGGCCGCGACGAAATCGTCGAGGCCGCGGCGCGGCAGATGCGCGAGCTGCCGTACTACAACAGCTTCTTCAAGAGCGCCAACCCGCCGGCGGTCGAGCTCGCCGCGCTGCTCGCCGAACTGACGCCGCCGCAGTTCAACCACGTGTTCTTCACCAATTCCGGCTCCGAGGCCAATGACACCATCGTGCGCATGGTCCGTCGCTACTGGGACCTGCTGGGCGAGCCGGGGCGCAGCGTGATCATCAGCCGTCACAATGCCTATCACGGCAGCACGATGGCCGGGGCGAGCCTCGGTGGCATGGCCGCGATGCACGGGCAGGGCGGGCTGCCGATTCCCGACATCGTCCACATCGAGCAGCCGTACTGGTACGAGAACGGCGTCGACCTCCCGCCGGAGGAATACGGCCTGCGGGCTGCCCGCCGGCTCGCCGAGAAGATTGAGCAGATCGGGCCGGGGCGGGTCGGTGCCTTCATCGGCGAGCCGATCCAGGGGGCCGGCGGAGTGATCGTGCCGCCGGACAGCTACTGGCCCGAGATCCAGCGGATCTGCCGCGAGTACGGCATCCTGCTGATCGCCGACGAGGTGATCTGCGGCTTCGGGCGCACCGGCCGCTGGTTTGGCTGCGAGCACTTTGGCATCGAGCCCGATTTCCTGACCATCGCCAAGGGGCTGACTTCGGGCTACCAGCCGCTCGGCGGGGTCATGGTCGGGGACCGCGTCGCCGAAGTGCTGATCGGCCGGGGCGGGGAGTTCCACCACGGCTATACCTGGAGTGGGCATCCGGTCGCCTGCGCGGTGGCACTCGCCAACCTGGCGATCGTGCGCCGGGAACGGCTCGTCGAGCGGGTCCACGACGAGATCGGGCCCTACCTGCAGCGGCGCTGGCGGGAGCTGGCCGATCACCCGCTGGTGGGCGAGGTTCGCGGCGTCGGCATGCTGGGGGCGCTGGAACTGGTGGCCCACAAGGGCAGCCGCACCTTCTTCCGCGACCGCGGGGCGGTCGGCACGATCTGTCGCGACCACTGTTTCGCGAACGGACTGGTGATGCGCGCGGTCCGGGACACGATGATCATCGCGCCACCTTTCGTGATCACCACCGGCGAGGTCGATGAGCTCGTCAGCCGGGCGCGCCGTTGCCTGGACCTCACGGCGGCCGACCTCGGGATCCGCTGAGAGGCAGAATCCGGGGCGGCAAGGAGCCGGGACACGCGGTAGTATGTTGCCATCAACCGGGCGTGGAGTCCGGCAAGGGAGGAAGATCATGCACAGTGCAACGCGCTATGGGCTGCTGGCCGCAGCCGTCGTCACCCTGGCCGCCTGCGGGGGCAAGAAGGAGACCGCGCCCGTGGTGGCGCCCGAGGCGAAGGAGCTCCTGGTCTACAACTGGTCGGACTACATCGCCGAGGAGACCATTCCCGCCTTCGAGACGCAGAGTGGCATCAAGGTCACCTACGACGTATTCGATTCGAACGAAGTCCTGGAGACCAAGCTGCTGGCCGGGCGCTCCGGCTACGACGTGGTCGTGCCCTCGGCCAATTTCCTCGAGCGGCAGATCCAGGCCGGCGCGTTCATGAAGCTCGACAAGTCGAAGCTGCCCAACCTCGCCAACATGGATCCGGAAATCATGGCGCGCGTGGCTGGCCACGATCCCGGCAACGAGCATTCGATTCCGTACCTGTGGGGCACGACCGGCATCGGCTACAACCCGGACAAGGTCAAGGAAGCCCTCGGCGTCGACGCGATCACCAGCTGGGCGCAGATTTTCGATCCGGCCAGTGCCGAGAAGCTGGCGAAGTGCGGCCTGACGCTGCTCGACGCGCCCAGCGAGGTCGTGGACTCGGCGCTGATCTACCTGGGTCGCGACCCGAACAGCGAGGCGCTGGAGGATCTCGCTGCGGCCGAGGAACTGCTGACGAAGATCCTCCCGCACATCCGCTACTACCACTCGTCGCAGTACATCAACGATCTCGCCACCGGCGAGACCTGCGTCGCGCTTGGCTGGAGCGGGGACGTGCTGCAGGCCCGTGACCGCGGCGCCGAGGCCGAGACGCCGGTCAACGTCGCCTACTCGATCCCGTCCGAGGGCGCGATCATGTGGTTCGACATGCTGGCCATCCCGGCGGATGCCCCGCATCCGGGCAATGCGCATGCATTCATCAACTACCTGATGGACCCGGCGGTCATCGCCAAGGTGTCCGACTACGTGTCCTACGCGAACGGCAACGCCGCATCGCTGGCGCTGGTCAGCGAGGAGGTCAAGAACGATTCGTCCATCTATCCGTCGGCCGAGGTTGCGGCGCGGCTGCACGCGCACCTGGCGGAGTCGCAGGATTACAGCCGCGAGCTGAACCGCGCTTGGACGCGCGTACGCACCGGGCAGTGAGCCGGGACTGAACGCGATCCCGGCGGCCAGCCGGCCGCCGGGATCGACGAGCGGGAGCCGCCATGTCGAACGCGCGCCCGGATCAGCGAACCGAAGCCCGGCAGGATACCAGGGCCGAGCCCTACGTCCGGCTCGAACGCGTGACCAGGAAGTTCGGCGACTTCGTCGCCGTCGACGATGTTTCGCTGCAGATCCGGCGCGGCGAGATCTTCTGCCTGCTGGGCGGTTCCGGCTGCGGCAAGACGACGCTGCTCAGGATGCTCGCCGGATTCGAGCAGCCGACCTCGGGCTCGATCTGGATCGACGGCGTGGACGTGACCGGGTTGCCGCCCTACGAGCGCCCGGTCAACATGATGTTCCAGTCGTATGCGCTGTTCCCGCACATGACGGTGGAGCAGAACGTCGCCTTCGGGCTGCGCCAGGACCGGATCCCGCGGGCCGAGATCAAGGAACGCGCCGGCGCGATGCTCGAGCTCGTGCGGATGCGTGAGTTCGCCGGGCGCAAGCCGCACCAGCTGTCCGGCGGGCAACGCCAGCGGGTCGCGCTGGCCCGCTCGCTGGTCAAGCGGCCGAAGCTGCTGCTGCTCGACGAGCCGCTCGCGGCCCTCGACAAGAAGCTGCGCCAGCACACGCAATTCGAGCTGATCAACATCCAGGAGACGCTCGGCGTCACCTTCGTGGTCGTCACGCACGACCAGGAGGAGGCGATGACGCTGGCCTCGCGGATCGGCGTGATGAACCACGGTGAGATCATCCAGGTTGGCACGCCGACCGACATCTACGAATACCCGAATTCACGCTTCGTCGCCGACTTCATCGGTTCGGTGAACCTGTTCGAGGGCCGCCTGGTCGAGGACGAACCGGACTACGTGCGCATCGCGTCCGATGAGCTGGGCGGCGCGTTCTACATCAGCCATGGTGTCAGCGCGGCGCCGGGTGCGGTCGTCTGGGTGGCACTGCGGCCGGAGAAGATCCAGATCTCGCGGGAACAGCCGGAGGGCGATGGCGACAACCGCATCGCCGGCGTGGTGGCCGAGATCGCCTACCTTGGCGACCAGTCCGTGTACCTCGTGCGCCTGGCCAGTGGCCGGCAGGTCCGGGTCACGCAGCCGAACATCGTCCGCCAGGGCAGCGCCGGCCGCATCACCTGGGACGAGGCCGTGTGGCTGTCCTGGGACGCCACGAGCCCGGTGGTGGTCACGCAGTGAAGCGCTTCCGCCTGCGGGCCGGCCGCGCGGCCGTCAGTGCCGTCCCGGCCCTGTGGCTGCTGCTGTTCTTCGCGGTGCCGTTCCTGATCGTGCTGAAGATCTCGGTCTCCGGGATGCGCCTCGGCATGCCTCCGTACGAGCCGCTCTTCACCTGGGCCACGTCGCTGGTGCTCGACCTGCGCATCCACCTCGACAACTACGCCTTCCTGTGGCAGGACCCGCTGTACCGCAACGCCTACCTGAATTCGCTGCGGGTGGCGGCGGTGTCGACGCTGCTGTGCCTGCTGTTCGGCTATCCGCTCGCCTGGGGCATCGCCCGCGCGAACCCGGCGTGGCGCAACCTGCTGCTGCTGCTGATCATGCTGCCGTTCTGGACCTCGTTCCTGCTGCGGGTCTACGCCTGGATCGGCATCCTCAAGAACAACGGCCTCATCAATAACACGCTGCTCGCGCTCGGCGTCATCGACGAGCCGATCGTGATGCTGCAGACCGACTTCGCCGTCTATCTCGGCATCGTCTATTCCTACCTGCCGTTCATGGTGCTGCCGCTGTACGCGGCCATCGAGAAACTCGACATGACCCTGCTGGAGGCCGCGGCCGACCTCGGCTGCCGGCCGTTCCGGGCGTTCCTGACCATCACCGTGCCGCTGACCTGGAGCGGCATCGTTGCCGGCAGCCTGCTGGTTTTCATCCCGGCGGTCGGTGAGTTCGTGATCCCGGCGCTGCTGGGCGGACCGGATTCGCTGATGATCGGCCGCGTGCTGTGGGAGGAATTCTTCAACAACCGCGACTGGCCGGTGGCCAGCGCGGTGGCGATCGCGATGCTCGTGCTGCTGGTCGTGCCGATCATGGTGTTCCAGCACGTGCAGGGGCGCGAGGGGGCGGTGCGCTGATGGGCGGCCGGCGCTCGGTGTTCGTCGTGTCGATGATGGCCTTCGGCTTCGCGTTCCTGTACGTGCCGATCCTGTCGATGATCGTCTATTCGTTCAACGAGTCCCGGCTGGTGACGGTCTGGGGCGGTTTCTCGACGCGCTGGTATGCCGCGCTGCTGCACAATGAGCAGTTGCTCGGTGCCGCGCAGCTGTCGCTGAAGATCGCGGCGATCAATGCCACCGGCGCCACGCTGCTCGGCACGCTGGCCGGCCTGGCCCTGGCCCGTTTCGGCCGCTTCCGTGGTCGGGCCCTGCTGACCGGGATGGTGACCGCACCGCTGGTGATGCCCGAGGTGATCACCGGCCTGTCGCTGCTGCTCTTGTTCGTCGCGCTCGAGCAGGTGATCGGCTGGCCGGCCGGGCGCGGCATCACGACGATCACTATTGCCCACGTCACCTTCTCGATGGCCTATGTCGCGGTCGTGATGCAGTCGCGCCTCGCGACGCTCGACGAGTCCCTTGAGGAGGCGGCGATGGACCTGGGCGCGCGGCCGCTCAAGGTGTTCTTCGTGATCACGCTGCCGATCGTACTGCCGGCGATCCTGGCCGGCTGGCTGCTGGCGTTCACGCTGTCGTGGGACGACCTGGTCATTTCGAGCTTCGTGTCGGGGCCCGGCTCGAGCACGCTGCCGATCGTGGTCTTCTCGAAAGTCCGACTCGGTGTCAGTCCCGAGATCAACGCGCTGGCGACCATCCTGGTGCTGATCGTCACGATCGGCATCGTCACTGCCGGCATGTACATGCAGCGGCAGGAGCGGCGCCGCGAGCGGGACGTGCAGCAGGCGGTGGCGGCACGCGGCTGATGCGCATCGCGAGCAAGCTCCCCGGGGTCGGCACCACGATCTTCACGGTGATGTCGCGCCTGGCTGCGGAGTCCGGCGCGGTCAACCTCGGCCAGGGCTTCCCGGACTTCGATCCGCCGGCGGAACTGCGCGAGCTGGTGGCCCGGCACATGGCCGGCGGGCACAACCAGTACGCGCCGATGGCCGGCCTGCCGGCGCTGGCTGCGGCGATCGCTGCGCGATTCCGGCATTGCCATGGGCTCGCGGTCGACGCGGAGCGCGAGATCACGGTCACGGCGGGTGGCACCGAGGCGCTGTTCGCGGCGATCCACGCGGTCGTGCGCGCCGGGGACGAGGTCGTGCTGCTCGATCCGTCCTACGATTCCTACGGGCCGGCCGCCGAGCTCGCCGGCGCGCGGGTGCTGCGCGTGCCGCTCGCGCCGCCGGGCTTCGGCATTGATTTCGAGCGGCTGGCCGCGGTGCTCGGGCCGCGCACGCGCCTGCTGGTGGTCAACACGCCGCACAATCCGACCGGCGCCGTCGTCAGCGCCGCGGACTGGGAGCGCATCGCCAGGCTGCTCGAGCCGACTCCGGCGCTGGTGCTGTCGGACGAGGTCTATGAATGCCTGGTCTACGATGGCCAGCGTCACGCCAGCGTGCTGGCCTGCGAGCGCTTGCGCGAACGGGCCTTCGCGGTGTTTTCCTTCGGCAAGGTCTATCACGCCACCGGCTGGAAGGTCGGCTATTGCCTCGCGGCGCCCGCATTGACCGCCGAGTTCCGCAAGGTCCACCAGTTCCTGACCTTTGCGGTGTCGACACCGATGCAGCATGCACTGGCTGATTTCATGCAACAGGCGCCGGAGTTCGCGGACGGGCTCGCTCCATTCTTCCAGGCGCGCCGTGATCACTTCGCGGCGTTGCTGGCCGGGTCGCGCTTCACGCTGCCGCGTTCAGCCGGTACCTATTTCCAGCTCGCCGACTACTCGGCGATCTCGGAGCTTCCGGACGTGCAGTTCTGCGAGCAGCTGGCGCGGCGTCACGGCGTGGCGGCGATCCCGCTGTCGCCGTTCTGCGCCGAGCCGCCACCGGTGCGGCTGGTGCGCTTCTGCTATGCGAAGCAGGATGGCACGCTCGCGCTGGCCGCCGAACGCCTGCGCCGCATCTGAGGCTACGCCGGTATCAGCTGCGGGCCAGCGGCAATACGGTCGAATCCTTGATCACGGTGACCACGATCGAGGAGTTGACCGACTGCACGTTCGGGATCTTGGACAGGTGGTCGAGGAAAAAGGCCTCGTATTCCTTGATGTCGTGCGTGACGATGCGCAGGCAGAAGTCCCACTCACCGGTCAGCGTGCAGCAGTCGAGGACTTCCGGGCGGTCGCGGATCGCGCGCTCGAAGCGGGCCAGTGCATCGCGGCCCTGGCTGGACAGCCGCACATGCACGTACACCATCACATCGAGCCCGAGGGCCTCGCGATTGAGGAGCGCCACCCGGCGCCGGATCACCCCGCTTTGTTCGAGCTGCTGGATGCGCCGCCAGCAGGTGGTCGTGGACAGGCCGAGGGCTGCGCCGATGTCCGCCGCCGAGCGCGTGCCGTCCCGCTGCAGCACGTCGAGGATGCGCAGGTCGGTCGCATCGATGGCTGGACGCAATTTAGTGTTCATACTGATGCCGTAAAATGAAATGAAGATTGCATGATTTTGCATTACAGTACAATAAATCTCCACCGAGGTGGGCGGCGCGAGTAGGATGAGCATCCGGGGCTCCCAGATTCGCCGAGGATCCATGCCGACCAGGTCCCGCCTGCACGTCCCGGTTACGCCGGCCCGGCCCGGCGAGATCTCCGATTTCAGCTGGCTGCGGCTGTCGCCGGCCGGCGCGATCGCGCGGCCCGAGCCCGGCGCCCGCAGCGGCGACATCACCTTCCTGGCCGACGGTCTGGTCCGGGTGCTGGACGATGCCGGCGAGGCGATCGGTCCCTGGCATCCGCACCTCGAGGTGCAGGACCTGCAGATCGGCCTGCGCCACATGCTGTTGACCCGCGTCTTCGACGACCGCATGCAGCGGATCCAGCGCTCCGGGAAGATCTCGTTCTACATGCGCTCGCTCGGCGAGGAGGCGGTCTCGGTGGCGCAGGCGCAGGCGCTGCGGCCCGCCGACATGCTGTTCCCGTCCTATCGCAACCAGGGCCTGCAGATCGCGCGCGGACGCCCGCTCGTCGACCTGATGTGCCAGGTACTGTCGAACACCCGCGACATGTGCAAGGGCCGGCAGCTGCCGGTGCTCTATCACTGGCGCGAGGGCAACATCTTCTCGATCTCCGGCAATCTCGCGACACAGTTTCCGCAGGCGGTCGGCTGGGCGATGGCCGCGGCGATCCGCGGCCAGGACGCGGTTGCGGCGAGCTGGATCGGCGAGGGCGCGAGCGCCGAGGCCGACTTCCACCACGCGCTGCTGTTCGCCTCGGTGTACCGCGCGCCGGTGATCCTGAATGTCGTCAACAACCAGTGGGCGATCTCGACCTTCCAGGGCTTCGCCGGCGGCGAGCAACGGACCTTCGCGGCGCGCGGGCCGGGCTACGGCATCGCCGGCCTGCGCGTGGACGGCAATGACTTTCTCGCTGTGCATGCGGTGACGCAATGGGCCGCCGAGCGCGCGCGCACCGGCCATGGCCCGACGCTGATCGAGCACGTCACCTATCGCGGCGCGGCGCACTCGACCAGCGACGATCCGGCGCGCTATCGGCCCCGCGATGACTACCAGCACTGGCCGCTCGGTGACCCGGTCGAGCGCCTGAAGCAGCACCTGATCCGGCTCGGCGAATGGTCTGAGGAACGACATGCGGGGCTCTCGGCCGAGCTCGAGGACCACGTCGCTGCCTCCTGGAAGGAGGCCACGCGCTTCGGCACGCTGACTGATCCGCCGCGGCTCGATCCACACCTGATGTTCGAGGACGTGTTTCGCGAGATGCCGCCGCACCTGCGCCGGCAGGATGCGGAGCTGCGTGCCGAACGCGGGCAGGGCTGAGCCGATGGCGCAGATGAACCTGATCCATGCGCTCAACTCCGCAATGGACGTCATGCTCGGGCGCGACCCGGCCGTCGTCGTGCTGGGCGAGGACATCGGCTATTTCGGCGGCGTATTCCGGGTCACCGAGGGGCTGCAGCGCAAGTACGGCGAGCACCGCGTGCTCGACACGCCGATCGCCGAGGGCGGCATCATCGCCGCCGCGATCGGCATGGGCGTCAACGGGCTGCGGCCGGTGGCGGAGATCCAGTTCGCGGACTATATCTACCCGGGTTATGACCAGATCGTCAGCGAGCTGGCGCGGCTGCGTTACCGCAGCGCCGGCGAGTTCTTCGCCCCCGTCACGGTCCGCACCCCCTGTGGCGGCGGCATCCGTGGCGGCCAGACGCATTCGCAGAGCCCGGAGGCGATCTTCGCGCACGTCTCGGGGCTCAAGGTCGTGATGCCCTCGAATCCCTACGATGCCAAGGGCCTGCTGATCGCCTCGATCGAGGATGATGATCCGGTGATCTTCTTCGAGCCGAAGCGGCTCTACAACGGGCCTTTCGATGGCAACCCCAACCAGGCCGCGGTGCCCTGGAGCGCCCATCCCCTCGGCGAGGTGCCGGAGGGTCATTACACGGTACCGATCGGCAAGGCCGCGATCGCCCGGGCCGGCAGCGACCTGACGATCGTAACCTACGGCACCATGGTGCACGTCTGCGAGGCCGCGGCGCGCGGTCTCGGACTGGATGCCGAGATCGTCGACGTGCGCACGATGGTCCCGCTCGATACCGACACGATCTGCGCCTCGGTCGCGCGCACCGGCCGTTGCGTGATCGCGCACGAGGCCACGCGCTTCGCCGGCTTCGGGGCCGAGCTCGCCGCGACGATCCAGGAGCAGTGCTTCTGGAACCTGGAGGCGCCGATCCTGCGCGTGGCCGGCTGGGATACGCCCTATCCGCATGCGTTCGAGTGGGAGTATTTCCCGGGGCAGGCGCGCGTCGTCCGGGCCCTGCGTACGGTCATGGAGGCCGGATGAGCCGTTATGTATTCAGGATGCCGGACCTCGGTGAAGGCACCGTGGAGGCCGAGGTCGTCGAGTGGCGGGTCGCGCCCGGCGAGCGGGTCAGCGAGGACCAGATCATCGCCGAGGTGATGACCGACAAGGCGGCGGTCGAGGTTCCCTCGCCGGTCACCGGGCGCGTGGTGTCGATCTCCGGTCAGCCGGGAGACATGGTGCCGGTCGGCGCCGAACTGATCGTGTTCGACACCGATTCGGATATTGCCGTGGCAACAACGCCGGCGGCAGCGCTGCCGGATGCACCGGCGGTAGCGGCGGAGCGTCCGGCGCGGGTGATGGCCTCGCCGGCGACGCGGCGCAAGGCGCATGCCGCGGGCATTGACCTCGCGGCAGTTTCCGGAACCGGGCAGGGCGGGCGCATTTCGGCGCAGGACCTCGAGGCGGTGATCGCGGGCCGGGCCGGCGACGCCCGGGCGGCGCCGGGGCGAGCCCCGCGGACTGGTACCGAAGAGATCCGCGTCATCGGCCTGCGCCGGGTCATTGCCGAGCGCATGAGCGAGGCCAAGCGCAACATCCCGCACTTCGCCTACGTCGAGGAGGTCGACGTCACCGAGCTCGAGGCGCTGCGCGTGTTCCTGAACTCCCGGCTGGCCGCGGGCGAGCCGGCGCTGAGCTACCTGCCGTTCCTGGTGACCGCGCTGGTGCGCGCGCTCGCGCGCTACCCGCAGTGCAACGCCCTCCATGATGCAGCGCGCAACGTGATCGTGCGTCACCATGCGGTGCATGTCGGCATTGCGACGCAGACTCCGGACGGGCTCAAGGTGCCGGTGCTGCGCCATGCGGAGGCCCGTTCGCCGGGGGAGATCGCCGCCGAGATCGGGCGGCTCGCCGCCGCGGCCCGCGACAACCGGGCCACGCGCGAGGAACTCTCCGGCTCGACGATCACGGTGACCAGCCTGGGCCGCCTGGGCGGTATCGTGACGACCCCCGTGATCAATGCGCCCGAGGTCGCTATCATTGGCGTCAACAAGGCGGTCGAACGCCCGGTCGTGCACGGGGGTGCGATCGTCGTGCGGCGCATGATGAATCTGTCGTCGTGCTTCGATCATCGCTTCGTGGACGGTGCGGACGCTGCGGCGATGATCCAGGCGCTCAAGGACTATCTCGAACACCCAGCCACCATGTTCATGCAGGAATGAGACAACGATGAATGCCCAGGCCATGCCATCCACCCCACCGGCACCCCAGGCCATAGTCCGCCCGGCATTCGGCAGCGTGCTTGCCGGCTCGATGGCCGTCGCCGCCTGGCGCGACGGACGCTGGTCCGCGCACGAGCTGCGCCGGACCGGCCCGATCGAGCTCAGCCCGGCTGCCCACGTGCTGCACTATGCCAGCAGCTGCTTCGAGGGCTTCAAGGCCTATCGCTGGGCCGATGGCAGCATCAACATCTTCCGGATGGAGCGCCACATCGCCCGGCTGTGCCAGAGCGCCCGGGCGCTGGCGCTGGCCGAGCCGGATCCGGTCCAGCTCGCGGCAATGATCACCGCAGTCATCGAGCGCGTGCGCAGCGAAGTGCCGGAGTCGCCGGGCGCCCTGTACCTGCGCCCGGTCCTGTTCGGCACCACGGCGAACATCGGCGCCGCCTCGGTGCCTCCGTCCGAAGTCATGCTGATCGTGCTCGCGAGCCCGGTCTGGGATTACTTCACGGCCGGCCCGAAGCCGCTCAGGATCTACGTCGAGGAGCACGCCGCGCGCTGCGCGCCACACCTTGGTGTCGTCAAGACCGGGGGCAACTATGCGGCGGCGATGGGGCCGACGCTGGCCGCGCGGCAGAAGTACGGAGTCGACCAGGTCCTGTTCTGTCCGGGCGGCGAGGTCCAGGAGACCGGTGCGGCCAATTTCCTGCTGATCCGCGACGGGCGCATCCTGACGCGCAGCCTCGATTCCACGTTCCTGCACGGCGTCACCCGCGAGTCGTTGCTCGCGATCGCGCCGCAGCTGGGGTTCCGGGTCGAGGAGCGCGTGTTCAGCGTCGCCGAGATGCTCGACTGGATCCGGGACGGCGAGGCCGCCCTGTCGGGGACGGCCGCGGTGCTGGCCGGCGTCGGCACGCTGGTCCGTGACGGGCAGGAACAGCGGGTCGGCAACGGCGAGGTCGGACCGCATACCCGGCGCCTGCGCGGAGCCCTGGTCGCGATGCAGCAGGGTGAGGTGCCGACTCCGCCGGGCTGGATCACGCGGGTCTGAGCGCCGCCGCGGGCGGACTTTCGCAATGAAGGGCCGTACCCGGGTCAATCATCCACCTCAGGTCGTCGTCCCGGCGGACAATCGGCCGCTGGTCGCGCCGATCTACCAGTCGGTCAAGTTCGCCTTCGACAGCCTCGAGGAGACGCTGCGCGCCGAGCGCGGTGAGCGCCCGGGCTTCACCTACACCCGCCGCGCCAACCCGACCACCCGTCAGCTCGAGCGCCTGCTGGCGGAACTGCAGGGCCGGGACGACTGCATCGTGTTCGGCTCCGGGGTCGCAGCGGTCGCCGCCAGCCTGCTGGCGCTCACGCGCGCGGGCGACCACGTGCTGTGTTTCGTCGAGACCTACGGTCCGAGCCGGCAGCTGCTGCAGGGGCTGCTCGGCCGCTTCGGCGTCCTGCACACGATGCTCACGATCGAGGATGACGCGGGTATCGAGCGCGTGCTGGCGGAACGGCCGACGCGGCTCGTGTTCTTCGAGTCACCGACCAATCCGCTGACCCGCATCGCCGATCTCGCCGCGATCACGCGTGCCGCGCACGCGCACGGCGCCTTGACGGTGCTCGACAACACCTTCGCTGGCTTCCACAACCATGGGCAGTACGGCATCGACGTGTTCGTGCACAGCCTCACCAAGTACGCCGCCGGTCATGGCGACGTCATGGGTGGGGCGATCATCGCGCGCCAGGAGCTGAGTGACCGGATCCGTCGCGATGCGATCAACCTCGGGGCGCTGCTCGATCCGCATGCGGCGTTCCTGGTGCTGCGCGGCATGCGTACCTATTACCTGCGCTATGAGGCCCAGGCGGCCAGCGCACTGGCGATCGCGGAATTCCTCGCCGGCCATCCGGCCGTCGCCTGCGTCCACTATCCGGGCCTGCCGGGTCATCCGCGCCACGCGCTCGCCCGCGAACAGATGCACGATTTCGGCGCGGTGGTCAGCTTCGACCTTGACCTCGAGCCCGACGGCATCCGGGACTTTGTCGACGCCCTGGAGTTCTTTGCGATCAGCCCGAGCCTGGGATCCGTGGAATCGCTGGTGCTGCCGCCGCAGCTGCTGCGCCCGCGCGGTCTTTCCGCGGACCAGGCCGCCGCCAGCGGCATCGGCCCGGGTACGGTGCGCCTGTCGATCGGCATCGAGGACACCGGCGACCTGATCACCGACCTGGAAGCGGCACTCGCCCGTTGAGCGGCGGGTGCAGCGCGGGATTTCAGCGCGCCAGCTCGATGCCGGCGTAAGGCGCGGCGTCGCCGTCCTGGCGACGGGCACCGCCCTTCAGCACCACGGACCAGGACCGGCCGGCCGGGCGGAACGCGAGCACGAGCCCGATGGCCCGGGAACGGGTCTCGCTGTTGCCACCGGCGACGAACTCCACACCCGGCGACCACGCGCTGCCCGTGCGATGCATGGATCGCAGCCGCAGCCAGTATTCGTCGCGCCGCGTGGTGACCGACGCAATCGCGCCGAGGCGCCAGCCCGGCACCCATTCACGCTCACCTTCGAGCTGCAGGTGTCCGGCAAACTGGCTGCCCCGGGCGCCAGCACCCGGGTCATCCGGCGCGAGCGTGGTGTCAGTCAGGCGCAGTCCCAGCGAGACCGTACCCCAGCCGGATGCCGTGGCCCCGGTGTAGCCGAGTGCCGCCTCCGCGCCCCAGGCGCGGGCCTCGACGCGGCCCGGGCCGCCGTCGTAGGCGTAGCCGAGGTGATCGAGCCAGTAGCGCTGCACCAGGCCACGCTGCCGCCCGCGCGCAGCGGGCGGGATCACGACGCCGGTGTAGCCATAGAAGGCCTCATCCGCGATCTCGAGGCCACCGAGCAGCAGGCGCTGCTGGGCGCCGGCGAGTCCGGAGGCGAGGAGGCCGATGCAGAGCAGCAGGCAGCGCATGGCGCTCATGTGCTGAGCCGATACACGTAGAACGGGGCTGAGTGCGTTTCGACGCGCTGGCGTGCAGCGACGCGGCCGGTCACGCGCCGCACGCCGGTCGCAGTGATCTCCCTGGCCCGCAGCAGCATGCCGGCCGGCAGCGAACCCAGCGTCACTACCGCGCGCGCACCGACGGCGCCCTGCGGTGCGGAGATGAAGCCGACGGCGGCACCGTTCGCCCCGTCCTCCTCCGCCAGCAGCAGTGGCGACCAGCGCTGCCCGGCCGGCAGGCGCGATCCGTCGCCACCGTGCAGCAGGTCCGCCAGGCGCTCGAGCGGCGGGCGCGCGCGTTCCGAATAGCCGTTGAGATGCCACTGCAGGTCGGAGCCGAACAGGAACTGTTCCAGCCGATGGCAATCCCCGGCCGAGGCCCAGTGGAATTCGCAGCCAGCCGCATCGGCGGCATCGGGTGAGGCCCCGAACTGGCGGCTGCGTACCGAGGCTTCGACCGGGACGGGTCCCGTCGGCAACAGCAGTTCCCCGCGCAGCCGGGTATCGAGGCCGAGCGTTCCGGCGGCGGTGCCGATCAGCCGGCAGCCGAGCGGCGAGAGGTCGGTTGCCAGGACCAGGCCCGGGCGTCCGGGGGCCGCAATGCGGAAGGGGACCGATAATGGGAACCGGTATTCGCGCCGCTGGAAGCTTGCGACCCGCAGCGCGAAGCGAATCGCGAGCGCCGCCAGGCCGAGGGTCAGCGAGGCCCACAGCAGGTTCGCCAGCAGGGCACCCGTGGGCAGGCCGCCCCCGCGCCAGTGCAGCAGCAGGCCGACCGGGATCGCGATCGCATTCAGTGCCAGCACCAGGTACTGAGGCCACAGGTAGCGCCGCGTGGTCGTGGCCTGGCCGGCGGTCTTCGGCGTGACCACGAAGCGCAGCTCGCGCAGGAACCAGCCGAAGGTCGCCGTCACGAAGACCGCGAAACGGATCATCGTGTACTGCTCGGTCAGCAGCGTGCGGCCGTAGCCACGCGCAACCTCCTCGAACACCCAGAACGTCAGCAGGTAATAGGGTACGAAGCGCACCAGGAACTCGTCGTCGAAGGCCAGGATCGGCATCGTGCCGGTCGTCAGCACCACGACTGGCGCGAGGAAGAACACCGCGCGCTGCCAGCCCTCGAAATAGGCGAGCATCGTGGCCAGGTACGACAGCCGCTGGCTCAGGCTCAGTCCGGTGGCGGTCAGGACGCGCTCGCGGCGCCATACCTGCATCGCCCCCTGGCCCCAGCGCAACCGCTGCTTCAGGAAGGGTACCGCGCTGGCCGGGGCCAGTCCGAAGGCCAGCGAGCGTGCGTAGTACACCGAGCGCCAGCCGCGCTTGTGCAGGCGCAGCGAAGTGTGGATGTCCTCGGTGACGGTACCGGTCGCAAAGCCGCCGATGTCGTCCAGCGCCTTGCGGCGCACGACGGCGCAGCTGCCGCAGAAGAATGCCGAGTTCAGGCGGTCCTTGCCGGCCTGGATCACGCGGAAGAACAGCGACTGCTCGCTCCAGACCAGGGAGTTGTTGCGGCCGTGGCGATGCTGGAAGGAATCCAGGTTGTAGAAGTCCTGCGGCGTCTGCACGAAGGCAACCCGCGGATCGGCGAAGAAGCCCAGTGTCTCCTCGAGGAATGCCGGCATCGGCGCGTGGTCGGCATCGAACAGCGCGACGAACTCCGCGTCGCTGTGCTGCAGCGCGTGATTGAGATTGCCGGCCTTGGCATCGGTGTTCACGCTGCGCGCGAGGTAACGGCAGCCGAGCTCGTCGGCCAGGACCCGCATCTCCGGGCGGTTGCCATCGTCCAGCAGCCACACCTCGGTCGCGTAGCGCAGCGCGCGGGCCGACATCAGCGTGCGCCGGACGATGTCGACGGATTCGTTGATCGTCGGCACGAACACGGCAACCCGCGCACTGGACGGCGGCGGTCGCGGCCTGCGGACCCGCAGTTGCCAGCACATGAACAGGTACAGCAGCGCGCAGCCGAACCCGAACAGCTCGGCGCCATAGATCAGCGCGGAGAAAGCCGGTGCCGATGGATTGAAGCTGGACGGGCGCCAGGCGAGATACCAGATGCCGACCGCGACGAAGATCGCGGCCAGCAGGCGCTGCGCGACCGACAGCGTGGCCAGGCGCGCAGCGGGCGTCCCGACTGCAGTATCCGGTGGGGTCTCCGACAACAGCATGCTCCACGCTGCGGTCGCGTTGGCCGCAGGCTGAGCGAGGCTAGCGGGAGGCACCGCCGCCGGCCGGAACTGCTTCGCACTCGGGGAGCGTTATGTAGCCTCGCCGCCTGGCAGCGTGACGCTGTTCAAGCTTCAGGCGCTGCTGGCGACCCGCACGCGGAACGGATGGTACGGCAGCACCTCGACGACCTCGCCGCGACGCAGCCGCTGCTGCAGGGTCCGCCACCAGCCGGCCTGCAGGATCTCGCCGTGCTTGTCCAGGAACACCGCGCGCAGGCGTTCGTCGAAACCGAGGAACTTCAGGAAGGTCTCGGGGAACACGTCGTTGTCGGCCACGTAGAACCAGCTCTCGGCACGCATCTCGTCCTCGTCCGACGTCGCCTCCGGCAGGTCGCGGAAGCGGCAGTCGGTGACCTGGCAGAGCTCGTCGTAGTCGTAGAAGATCACGCGGCTGTTGCGGGTCACGCCGAAGTTCTTCAGCAGCAGGTCACCGGCGAAGATGTTGGTGTAGGCCAGGTCGCGGATGGCCTGGCCGTAGTCGATGACGGCGAGCTCGGCCTGTTCCGGCGTCGCGGTGCGCAGGTACAGGTTCAGCGGCACGAGGCGCCGCTCGATGTAGACGTGACCGACGATGACGTCGTCGCCATCCAGCTGGACGGACAGCGCGCATTCGCTGGTCAGCTCGTCGAGCATTTCCGGATCGAAGCGTGCGCGCGGCAGGCGCACCCGCCGGAATTCCTGCGCATCCACCAGACGGCCACCGCGGTCATGCCGGAACACCAGGTCGTACTTGGCGATGACCTCCTCGCGAAGTATGGTCTTGACCGCCGGAAACTGGTCGCGGATGACCTTGAACACGACGTCGAGCTTCTCGCAGGTGAAGCACGCCATGACCAGGCCGCGTTCACCGGGCGCGCGGATGAAACGGTCGGAGGTCTCCGCCAGGTGGCGGAAGATCTCGCGGAAACGCTCGGTCTTGCCCTGCTTGGCGCGGCCCAGCACGGTGAAGAGTTCCGAGACCGGCTTGCGCGGCAGGATCGAGCGCAGGAACAGCACGGCCTCGCCGACGCGCTCGAGATCGACGTGGAAGTACGAACGCGTGAAACTGAACAGGATCGAGACGTCGTTCTCGCGCAGCATCACGGCATCAACCAGCACCCCGCGCGGCGTATTGCGGAAGGCGATCGCCAGCGGCAGCACCCAGCCCTCGCCGCTGATGCGGCCGACGACGTAGGCACGGGTCATCTGGTAGAACACCGGGCGGATGACTTCGACCTCGCGGATGCTGCCGGCCAGGCCCTCGCGCTGCAGGTGCAGGCGAACGTCGGCGGCGACATGCCCGACGCTGCCCTCGAAGTCGCGCCACGGCGTGCGGAAGCGGAAGTCCGACAGCAGCTGCTCGAACAGCAGCTCGATCGAACCGCGGTTGGCGTAGCTGTTGGTCACGACGTGGGAAGTGATGCCGCGCAGCGGGTCGAGCTCGAGCGCGAAGAACTCAATCGCGGGGTCGACTCCGACGGTCCCGAACAGCCGCCGCGTGATCGAGCTGAAGAAGGTCTTCAGGAACTCCGGATCGGCGAGCCCGGCGATCTGCGCGGCGTACTCGTGCCGGATCCCGGTCCACAGCGAGATCTCGCGGGCCCGGGTGCCGAGCTGCTGCTGCATGGCGGCGGCCGTGTCCCGGACCATGCTGGAGTACAGCTCCAGGCGCTCGACGACATCGGCCTGGATGCCGGTCCAGTCGCGGTTCTCGAAGCGCTCCGGCGCGCGCCGGGTGATCGCCCGGTACTCGGCGTTGTAGCGCGCAAAGGCGGCGACGATGGCCGCGGCCGTGCTGCGCACAAGCTCGCGGTCGACGGCCGGGACGTCGACGTCGGTCATGGGGGCCGGCGCGTCGGCCATCAGCTCATTTGGCGGATCAGCGCGTCGCCGAACTCGCTGCAGCGGACCTCGGTGGCACCCTCCATCAGGCGCGCGAAATCGTAGGTCACGACCTTGGCGCTGATGGTCCGGTCCATCGCTGTCAGTACGAGATCGGCCGCCTCGGTCCAGCCCAGGTAGCGCAGCATCATCTCGCCGGACAGGATCACCGAGCTCGGATTGACCTTGTCGAGATCGGCGTACTTGGGCGCAGTGCCGTGCGTGGCTTCGAACACCGCGTGCCCGGTCACGTAGTTGATGTTGCCACCGGGTGCGATGCCGATGCCGCCCACCTGCGCGGCCAGCGCGTCGGAGAGATAATCGCCATTGAGGTTCATCGTGGCGATGATGTCGAAGTCCTCGGGACGGGTCAGCACCTGCTGCAGCGTGATGTCGGCGATCGCGTCCTTGATCAGCACCCGGCCAGCGGCGAGCGCCCGTGCCTGCTCCTCGTTCGCGGCGGCACTGCCGCTTTCGGCCCGGGTGCGCTCCCACTGCTCCCAGGTGTAGGTCGCATCGGCGAACTCGCGCTCGGCCAGCGCGTAGCCCCAGTTGCGGAACGCGCCCTCCGTGAACTTCATGATGTTGCCCTTGTGCACCAGCGTCACGCTCTTGCGCCGGTTGGCCACCGCATACTCGATGGCCGCACGCACCAGGCGCTCGGTGCCCTCGCGGGAAACCGTCTTCAGGCCGACCCCGGAGCTCTCGGGGAAGCGGATCTTGCCGTAGGCTTTCGGGAAGTGTTCGCGGAACAGCGCCATGAACTTCGCATTCTCGGCGGAGCCAGCCTCGAACTCGATGCCAGCGTAGATGTCCTCGACGTTTTCGCGGAAGATCACCATGTCGACCTTCTCCGGAGCGCGCACCGGCGAGGGGACGCCGACAAACCAGCGCACCGGGCGCAGGCAGACGTAGAGGTCGAGCATCTGCCGCAGGGCCACGTTCAACGAACGGATGCCGCCGCCGATCGGCGTCGTCAGGGGCCCCTTGATCGAGATCAGGTACTGGCGACAGGCCGCGACCGTCTCGTCGGGCAGCCAGCTGTTCATGAGCCGGTTGGCCTTCTCGCCCGCGTAGACCTCCATCCACGAAATGCGGCGGCGCCCGCCGTAGGCCGTCTCGACCGCCGCATCGAGCACGCGCACGCTGGCCCGCCAGATATCCGGGCCGGTGCCATCGCCCTCGATGAAGGGAATGATGGGGCGATCCGGCACCTGCAGGCGGCCGGCTGCAATGGTGATGGCCGCACCCTCGGCGGGCGGCGTGATTTTCACGGCAGTCATGACGTTTCCGGGTATCTCGTAGGGGCGCAAATGCTACCACAGGGGAGCCAGCGGCGGCCGTGGTCGAGGCATCATTGAAGCACCGTCAGGCTCTTGACAGTAAGGGCCGTCGGGCGCAGCTTATGCCGGCGACCAGGGACCGATCGGTCGAAGAAGCAAGAACGACAACTGCGGCGTCGGGGAAGTGGAGCCGTGGTGCGATTGGAGGGCCCGTGCAGCAGTCGGTATGGCGTGCCGGTTTCGGTGCGGCGCTGGTGCGCGCGCTGTTGATCGTGGTACTGGCCGGCGTCGGGCCCGGCATGGCCTGGGGCCAGTCAGCGGAGCCGTCCGATCCGGTCTGCGCGGACGACTGCACGGCGCGCGGCTACGAAGGCGAGCACTGCGCGCGAGTGTGCGAGCTGCCGGATGCGTCCGGCCCGCCGCTGCCGGCGACGGACCTGCGCTGCGCACGGGCCTGCCGCGATCGCGGCGGCAGCGCCGGTGATTGTGTGCAGCGCTGTCCGATGCGCTGAACGCCGGCACCGGCATTTTCAGGGGGCACCATGATCCTCAGGCGACTGTTGGCGATGGCGGGGGGGGGTGCTGCTGCTCGGCAGCGGCGCCGCCGCGGCGGCGGTAGGACGGATTGAGGCCGGTTACGGCGTCGATCGCAACGGCGCGGCGGAGTATGTGATCCCGATCCGGCTGACCGCGGGCACGGCGGGGCTGACGCCACAGCTGGCGATCAGTCATGCCGGAGCCAGCGCGCGCAGCGTGGTCGGCGTCGGCTTCACGATCGCGGGGCTGTCGGCGATCACGCCGTGTGAGAAGACCGTGGCATCGGATACGACCCCGGATCCGATCCGGCTGGTGGCCGGTGACCGTTATTGCCTTGACGGCGCGCGGCTGCGGCTGAGCTCGGGAACCTATGGCGCCACGAACTCGACCTACCGGACCGAGATCGACCAGCTGGCGCGGGTCACGGCCTATGCCTCCTCGAACAACGTGCCCGGCTGGTTCCGGGTCGAGACCCGCGATGGCCGGATCCTGGAGTACGGGAACACGGCGGATTCGCTGTTGCGCACCAGCAGCGGTGCGGGCGCCGCGACCTTCCTGTGGGCGGTGAACAAGATCTCCGACCGGGCTGGCAACAGCATCACGTTCAGCTACGACAACGACGATGACGCGCACCGCTTCCGCCCCAGCCAGATCCGCTACACCAACCGCTCCGCGACGCCGGACGGTCATTACACGGTCAGCTTCGTGTATCGGGCCAGCGACCGGCCGGATGTGTATACGCAAAACACCTCGTCGATCATCGAGTCGGCGTATGTGCTGGAGACGCGGCTGCTGGAGCGGCTCGAGCTGCGCCACGACGGCAGCCTCTATCGGCAGTACCTGTTCAGCTATGCGACCGGTGCCGGCGGCAACTCGCGGCTTGCCACGCTGACCGAGTGCGCGGCGACGATCTATGACTGCCTGCCGGCGACGACGTTTACCTGGCAGGACGGCACGGCCGGCCACGCCGGGCTGGTGTCGAGCGGCACGGCGGCATCGGCGGCGCTGCCGCTGGACTTCAATGGCGATGGCTTCGACGACCTGGTCTGGGCGAGCGGCGGCACCTGGCGGTTCATGGCCGGCGGCGCCGCCGGCTATGGTTCGGCCACCAACACCGGGATCACCGCGACGAATGCCAGCAAGGCGATGCCGCTCGACTGGAACAGCGACGGCCGCGCCGACCTGCTGGTGGACTGGTCGGACAGCAAGTGGCGGGTGCTGAAGGGCAATGCCACGGGCTTCGACAGCCCGGTGCAGGCCGGGCCGGGCAGCGGCATCCCGAGCAACACCTCGGCGAGCAAGTGGTGGATTGCGGATGTGACCGGTGACGGGCGCGACGACCTGCTGCGGATCCGGACGACGACCAACGCGGCGCTGCGCATCTGGGTACGCGCCGGCAGCGCAACCGGGTTCGCGTCAACGGAGACGCTGGCGCTCGACGACCCGTACCTGTGGCCGATGTCACAGCCGCTCGGATCGCTGAGCGAGCGCTATGCGACGACCGCCCACCAGCCCGACTTCAATGGGGATGGCCGCGAGGACCTGCTGGTGCGGGTCTGCGAGGACCCGATGCCGAGCTGCATCTTTGTTGGCTGGGTGCAGGTCTTCGCCAAGGCCGGCGGGCTGCTCGAGGCGGCGTTCACGGCGGTCGATGCCACCGGCACCGAACGGCCGATGCCCGGCGACTTCAACGGTGATCAGCTGACCGACTTTGCCTATCGCTGCCAGTCGGTCGGCCAGTGGTGCGCGGCGATCTCGCGCGGCGAAGGTGGCTATACGAGGAGCTTCGGCCCCTCGACCAGCGGCTATCTGTCGTACCTGTACCTGGTCGGGGATTACGATGGCGATGGTTTTGACGACCTGTACGCGGCACGCAGTTCCGGAACCTGGGATGTGATCCGCGGCAGCGGCGCCGGGCTCACGACTTCGGCGACGGCGACCGGCCTCGCGACCGCCGGCGGTGGCTGGGCGGTGACCGACTACGACGGCGATGCGCTGCCGGATCTCGGCCGGGCCGATGCCAGCGGCTCGGTCTGGAAGACGCATCCGCGCTCGGGCGAGCCGGCCGACCGGCTGGCCAGCGCGACCGACGGGCTGGGTAATGCAGTGAGCTTCAGCTATCGGCCGATGTCCGATCCGCTCGTCTACACCGGCGCCGGCGGCACGAGCTTCCCGCTGGTGAACGAAGCATCGGCGATCGGGCTCGTCTACGAGATGCAGGTCAGTCCCGGCAGCGGCACCAGCTTCACGCTGCGCTACTCCTACGCCAACGCCCGCGAGCACGCCCAGGGCCGCGGTGACCTCGGCATGGGCAGCCGCACCGTGACCGACCTGCGCAGCAACGGGCTGGTGGTCACCGAGACCTGGTCGCAGGAGTTTCCGACCATCGGCGCCCCGCAGTCGGTGGTGGTCAAGCAGCCGGACGGCACGACCGTGCAGAGCAGCACGCACACGTACCAGACCCACACGCTCGACTCGACGCCCAATAACCAGCGCTATCTGCCATACCGCTCCCAGACCGTCACCGACCGCTACGAGGTGGGCGGGATCAAGAACGGCAACCAGATCACGCGGGTGACCGACAGCCGGACGGTCAACACGCTCGGCAACACGACCGCGGCGACGGTCACCACGGTGGACAAGGACACGGGCTCGGCCGAGTACGGCCAGAGCTGGACGACGGCGATCACCGCCGGGTACTCGGAGGACCAGGGCAACTGGTGCCTCGGGCTGCCGACGAGCCGCAGCGAGACGCGGACGCTCCCGGACCTGAGCTCGCAGACGCGGAGCACCAGCGCGACCTTCTCCGGCCCCAATTGCCGGATCACGCAGCAGGTCGTTGAACCGGGCCAGGGCAGCAGCCTGTCGCTGGTGACCGATCTTGGCTATGACAGTTGCGGCAACGTGAACAGTATCGCGAGCTATCCGGCCGGCCAGTCGGGGCAGTCCCGGACCACGGCGCTCAACTACGGCAGCCGCTGCCAGAGCCCGGAGACGGTGACGAACCCGCTCAGCCAGGCGACCACGCTTGGCTACGACTACGCGCTCGGGGTCCTGACCAGCCGCAGCGATCCCAACGGCATCGTCACCACCTTCGAGTACGACAGTCTCGGCCGGCCCGCCCGGCAATTGAACCCGGACGGCACCGCCAGCCGGATGGCCCTGACCGCCTGCGATGCCGCGAACAACTGGTGCGGCAAGACCGGCGTGCGCTACAAGCTCACCCGGACGGCGCGCAACACGACCGACGGGCTCCTGCGCACCGACGAGGGGTTTTATGACGGCTTCGACCGGATCCGGTTCGAGCACCACGACACGCTGGAGAGCGGCCCGGCGATGGTCGAGACGCAGTACGACGCGTTCGGGCGGCCGGCTGTGCGCTCGCAGCCATACCTGGGCGGCGGCTCGGTGTATTGGACCAGCTTCAGCTATGACCGGCTCGGGCGGCTTGTTGAGGAGAATGCGCCGATCAGCGAAGGCCAGCCGAGCGGGCGGATCACGGGCTACGCCTACGAGGGCCGGGATGTCCGGATCACCGATGCGCGCGGCAACACGACGACCCGGACGCACAACGTGCTGGATCAACTCCGGGCGATCGTCGAGCCGGGCTCCGGCACCACCAGCCACGCCTGGACGCCGTTCGGGGAACCCGCTGCGATCACCGATGCCGCCGGTAATGTGACCGGCTGGAGCTACAACCTGCGCGGGTTCGTGACGGCAACCAGCGATCCGGATGCCGGGGCCTGGAGCTATATTCCGAACGCCTTCGGGGAACTGAGCAGCCAGACCGATGCGAAGAACCAGACGACCAGTTTCAGCTGGGACAAACTCTCCCGGCCGCTGACCCGGGTCGAGGCCGAGGGGACGACGACCTGGACCTGGGGAACCTCGGCGGCGAACCACAACATCGGGCAGCTCGCTGCCATCAGCAGTCCGGGCGGGTACTCGGAGAGCTACACCTGGGACAGCTACGGGCGGCCCTCCGCACAGACGGTGACGGCCGACGGGACGAGCTATTCGATCAACCGGACGTACTACAGCGCGACCGGGCAGCTGGCGGCGCTGCAATACCCAACCAGCACCTCCGGCTACCGGCTGCGGGTGCGGTACGAGTACTCGAACAACCTGCTGCGGCAGGTGCACGACTACAACAGCAGCGCCGTATTCTGGGAGGCCCTCAGCACCGATGCCTTCGGGCATGTGCAGGACGAGACCTTTGGCAACGGCGTCCAGACCTTCACCGACTTCGACCAGGCAAGTGGGATGATGGAGGCCCGCCAGGCCGGTCTCGGCGGCGGATCCGGTCTGATCAACGCCGCGACCAGCTGGGACCTGAACGGCAACCTGAGCACGCGGCAGGATCTGAACCAGTCCCTGACCGAGACCTTCACCTATGACAGCCTCGACCGGCTGGACTATGGCCAGCGCAACGGTGTCACCAACGT
>SCUD01000130.1 GCA_004297335.1 Gammaproteobacteria bacterium | reverse complement strand
AGTTCTCATCGGCGTCAATTGTCGCGACCTGCAGACGCTCGAGGTGCGGCCGGAGCGATTCGCCGAGCTGGCGCCGCTGCTGCCGCGCGAGCTGGCGCGCGTCGCCGAGAGCGGACTTGCGGGCCCGGAGGATTGCGCCGGGATCGTCCGTTGTGGCTACGGGCTCGCGCTGGTCGGCGGCGCGCTGATGAAGGCCACCGATCCGGTTGCGAGCATCCGCGCCATGCTGGCCGCGGGCCGGGCCGCCGCTTGAGCCTGCTGATCAAGATCTGCGGCATTACGACGGAGGAGGGCGTCGATGCGGCCGTCGCAGCGGGTGCCGATGCCATCGGCTTCGTGTTCCACGCCTCGTCGCCCCGCGACCTGGCGCCAGCCCGCGCTGCGGCGCTCGCTGACTCGGTGCCGGTGCTGCGCTTTGCGGTAACCCGGCATCCATCGCAGGAACTGGTGGACCAGATTCTCGCCGTATTCCAGCCGGACGCGTGGCAGACGGACACGGCTGACTTCCAGCACCTGCGCGTGCCGGCCGCGATTGAGTGCTGGCCCGTGCTGCGCTCCGGTTCCGTGTTACCGCAGCTGCTTCCGGAGCGCATGCTGTTCGACGCCGCGCGCAGTGGCGCGGGCGAGCGTGCCGATTGGGCCGTTGCGGCCGGACTCGCGCGGCGCTGCTCCTTGATCCTCGCCGGGGGTCTCGACTCCGGCAATGTCGGCGAGGCGATCGCGCGGGTGCGGCCCGGCGGCGTCGACGTGTCGAGCGGGGTCGAGCGCGCGCCCGGAATCAAGGATCCGACGATGATCCGGGACTTCGTCCGGGCGGCACGGGCCGCGATGGCGGGCTGATGCTGCCGCGCGAGTCCATTGCCGCTGCGATTCGTGCGCCGGGCGGCGGGCAGCCGGCGCTGGTGGCTTTCCTCGTGGCCGGCTACCCGGATCCGGCCCGGTTCATGGACCAGCTCGCAGTCGTGTCCGAGGTCGCGGACGTCGTCGAGATCGGTGTGCCGCACTCCGATCCATTCCTGGATGGGCCGACCATCCGAGGCGCGAGCCAGCAGGCTCTGGCGGCCGGCATCACGCTCGAGCGCATCCTGCGGCAACTCGCTGAGCTGCCAGCGCCCCGGCTTCCGCCCCTCGTGCTGATGAGCTATCGGGCGCCGGTGCTGGCCTTCGGCGCCGATCGCCTGCCGGCCGCGTTGCGCGGCGCGGGCGTGGCGGGCCTGCTCGTGCCGGACCTGTCATGGGAGGACGGCAGCGAACTGCGGCTGGCGCTCGAAGCCGAGGGGCTCGCAATGGTGCAGCTCGTGACGCCGGCGCTGGCAGCAGCCCGATTGGTGCAACGGGTCGGTGCTGCACGCGGCTTTGTCTACGCTGCGACCGGCAGCGGCGTGACCGGCGGCGAGCGCCGCGTGGACCAGGAACTGCTGTCCTGGCTCGACCGGGTTCGCGCACTCACGGACCTGCCCGTCTGCGCTGGCTTCGGTATCCGCGACGCAGCGCAGGTCGCGGCGCTCGCGGGCCATGTCGACGGAGTGGTGGTCGGCTCGGCGCTGGTCGAGACCATCGGGCGCGGCGGCAATGCCGCGGCATTCCTGCGCTGCCTGCGCGGTGCCCCGGCCTGAGGCTCAGATCAGCTTCTGTTCGCGCAGCCACGCCAGGCTGTCGCCGAGGCACTGGCGGAGCGGCACCTTGCGGTAACCGAGTTCACGCTCGGCGCGGTCGCTGGCGCAGATCATCGACAGGCTGATCATCGTTGCCATCTCGTGCGAGATTTCCGGTGGCCGGCCGGTGACGGCTGCGACCATGCTGTTGATCCGACCCACCAGGCGCAGCACCGGTGCCGGCATGACCTTCGCCTTCAGCTCGACCCCGAGCAGTCCGGCCATCGTCTGCAGCATTTCCTCGAACGAGGTCTCATAGCCGCCGAGCACATAGTTCTCACCGGCGCGGCCCCGGTCCACGGCCGCGATGTGCGCACGCGCCACCTCGCCGACCTCGTTGAAAGTCAGGCGCCCGGGTGGAATGCCCTTGACCTTGCCATCCTTCAGCAGGAAGAAGAACTGCGCCCAGCCATGCGTGTCGCCGGGGCCAAAGATCGCACAGGGATTGATGATCACCGTGCGCAGTCCCTGCCGGGCGCCGCGGCGCACTTCCTCCTCGGCGAGCCACTTGGACTTCTCGTAGTTGATCCAGGACGAGCCGGCGTTCGAGACCGTGGCCTCGCTGATCGGCACTGGATGCCGGCCATAGGCCGAGACGGTGGAGGTGTGGACGAAAGCGCGCGCGCCCTTCGCGAGCGCCGCATCGACCATGTTGGCGGTGCCGCCCACATTGATCCGCGTCTGTTCGGCATTGCCCCGCGACCACATGTTGATGCTGCCGGCGACGTGGAAGACGGCGTCCAGGTCCCGAGGCATGCCGGCCTGCAGTGATGCCGCGTCGGTGATGTCCCCGGGCACCGGCTCGACAGCCTGTCCCTCCAACTTGCCGGCCGGTGAACCCGCTCGCTGCAGTGCCAGCACGCGCCATCCCGCCGCGAGCAGCTCACGGGCGAGGTTGCTGCCGACGAATCCGGTCGCGCCGGTGAGAAAGGCCGTCTTGCGTGCGTCGCCCGGTGACATGGTCGGTGTGCCTCGTGTCCGTCCTGCAGCCGTCGATTCAACCGGATCCGATGGTAGCGGATCTTGGATGAAAGTAATCCTCATGGTGATGGGCTAGGATGCGGGCTCCGGCAACAGGTCCGGAGTGCGGAGAAACCTGGGACATGACGGCCAGCCGCCTGATCGTGATCGGGCATCGCTTCTGCGGCCCGCCGGGTACGGGCAATGGCGGCTACGTCTGCGGCATGCTCGCCGGGATGTCGGCGACGCCGCTCGAGGTGAAGCTGCTGAAGCCAGTTCCGCTCGACCGGCCACTGGAGGTACGCGAGGACCGGGAGCAGGACCAGCTGTTGCTGCTGCATGGCGATGAACCGGTCGCCGCCGGCCGGCCGAAGGCCATCGAGCTTGCGGTGCCAGGGCCGCCGACCTATGCCGAGGCGCTGGCCGCGGCGCGCGACTATCCGGGCTTCCACGGCCACCCGTTCGCGCGCTGCTTCGTCTGCGGGCCGGAGCGCGAGCGCGGCGACGGCATGCGGGTGTTCGCCGGTGCGGTCGCGGGGCGCGACCTGTGGGCGGCGCCGTGGCTGCCAGATGCGTCGCTGGCCGGCGCGGACGGCAAGGTGGCGCCCGAGTTCATCTGGGCCGCGCTCGATTGCCCCGGCTATTTCGCGATCGGCGGCTACCCGCGGATGGCGCTGCTCGGCCAGTTCGCCGCGCGCATCGACCGGCGCGTGCACGCCGGCGAGGCCTGTGTCGTCATCGGCTGGGTCACCGGCCGCGACGGCCGCAAGAGCTACGCCGGCACCGCGGTGTTCGATGGCAGCGGCGAACTCTGCGCGCGCGCGCTGGCGACCTGGGTGGACTTGCGGCCGGCAGCCGGGCCAGGGGTCGAATCGCGTTGAAGCGCCGGCGGCTCAGACCGTCATGATCGCCTGAAACACCCGCACGAAGTTGCCGCCCAGGATGCCGCTGATATCGGCATCGCTGTAGCCGCGGCGCAGCAGCCCCGCGACCAGCGTACGGACGCGATCCGGCCCGCAAAGCTCGGGGATGTCCATGCTGCGCACGGCCTTCAGGTAGGAGACCTTGGCCGCCGGCCCGAAGGAGTTTTCACAGGCATCGAAGCCGATCATCGGTGTCTCGAGCCCGAGTCCGACGTGCTGCGGGCCGATCAACTGGCAGACATGGTCGAAGTGGTCGAGCACGTGCTCGAGCGTTACCGGGTCCTCGAGACGGACCATGGGGCGCCAGAACATCAGGCCGATGACTCCGCCATTGGCGGCGAGCGCCTTTAGCATCTCGTCGGAGTTGTTGCGCGCCGTAGGGCAGATGGCCGCGACATTGCCGTGCGTGATCAGGATGGGCTTCGACGAGGCATCCATCGCCTCGCGCCGGGTCTTCGGGCCGCTGTGGGACACATCCACCGCCATGCCGAGTTGGTTCATGCGCTCGACGATTGCGCGGCCGTAGCGGGTCAGGCCGCCGTCGCGCTCGGCGCCCTCGTCGGCTGAGGTGCCAAGCCGGTTCTGGCCGAAGCAGGTCAGCAGCGCATGACGCAGGCCGACGTCGAAATAGACATCGACGTCGTCCACGGTCCGGAAGATCTCAGCGCCGCTGTGCGTACCGACCAGGAAGCCGATGCGGCCGCTCTGCCGGGCCTGGTCGAACGACTCCGGCCGGGTCAGCAGCATCAACTCGTCGGGACGGGAGGCGACGCAGGCGTTCCAGCGTGCGAACACGCGCATCGCGTGTTCCATCGGCTGCGCGACCGGACCGAGCGTCGTGACGTCCAGGAAGCCCTGCGGGATCAGCACCGCGTTGTAGCCCTGCGCGCGCCAGCCCTCCAGCAGCGCCTCATCGATCGGGTCGAGACCGGTGAAGTTCATCCGCGCCGGCTGCCGGCCGCTGGTTGGCGCCTCGGTGGCGTTGAACACGAAAGACTCCGCGACCAGGCGGGCAGCCCGCTCCGCCACGTCGTCCCGAGCCTCTTTCTTCCGGGCAGTCTGGGTGGTCAATCTGCGCTCCTCAGTCCGGTTCAGAAACGATAAGTCAGCGCCACGCCCCACTCACGGGGTCGGGCGTACTGCACTTCGTTGAAGCCGATCGCGGCGAGTCCGCCGACGCCGCCGGTAATGTAATGCTCATCGGTCAGGTTCTTGCCGAACAGTGCCAGCTCCCAGCTCTCCGATTCGCCTTCGAGCGCGATCCGGGCGTTGAACAGGCCGAAAGAACCCTGGATGAGGCCCGGCGTGTTCGTGACGTCGTTGTAGTAGCGGCTCGTGTACGCGTAGTCGCCGCGCAGTGTCAGCGTGCCGAAATCCGCAAGTGCCATGGCGTACTGTGCCGAGAAGCTGGCGTTCCATTTCGGTGTCTTCGGGAACACCGTGTCGAGCGTGGCGGTCACGCCCGGGTTGATGTGCGTGAACTCGGCGTCGATGTAGCCGATGCCGGCGGTGAAGTCGAGCCCCTCGACGGGCCGCGCGTGCAGCTCGAGTTCGAAGCCCTCGATACGCGCCTTGCCGCCGTTCTCGGTAAATACGCCGACATTGCCATCGGAGGTCGCACGGTTGGAGGTGAGCTGCACGTCCGTATAGTTGTTGTGGAAGACCGCCGCATTGGCGACGAGCCGGCGGTCGAACCAGGTGGTCTTTACGCCCAGTTCATAGGACCACAGGTACTCCGGGTCGAAGGCGGCGACCACGTCACGGTAGAACGGCCGGCCGTTGAAGCCGCCGCTGCGGAAGCCGCGCGAGGCCGACAGGTACCACATCACGTTGTCAGCCGGACGGAACTCGAGGCCGGCCTTCGGCGTGACCGCATCCCAGGACCGTGTTGTGCGCGTCCCGGGCGGCGCGATGATGTAGCCGCTGTTGAAGCGCTGGTAGAACAGTGTGTGGACCTTGCGTTCGTGCGTGTAGCGCAGCCCGCCGGTCGCACTCCAGCGCTCGTTCAGAGCGAGCGTGCCGTGCACGAAGGCAGCGTAGTTGCTGACCTCGACGTCGTTGGTGCCGTAGAAGTCGAGATCGAGCGGGATGTTGTTCGGATTGCCGGCACAGCCCAGCGGCCCCGGTGTCGGCAGCATGCTCGCGCCGGGCGGCGGCGGGCAGGGGCCGATCGGACCAGCTGGCCCCATCAGGAACGGCAGGGACTCGAGTACCTGCCAGATCCCCGGCATCACATAGGCGTGGGTGATCTCGAAGGCCGACTCCTCGAAGTAATAGAGCCCGGCGAGCCAGTCCAGCCGGTCGTCGAAGCTCTTTCCGGAGAGCTGCAGTTCCTGGCTCAACTGGTCCTGGTCGAGGTCGACCATGTCGCTGCCGAGCACGCGCAGCGGGCTGCCATCGCCATCGTTGGAGAAGAGCGCCTGCATGTCGCGGTAGGAGGTGATGGACTTCAGCTGGTAGGGGCCCAGATCCCAGTCGAGGGTCAATGACACGCCCCACAGGTCGAGTTCCGCAGTGCCCGGCCCGGCCGCATAGCTTTCGTAGTCGCCGCTGGTCAGGAAGGCCGGCGTGTACGGCGAGCCCATGGGCCCGCCGACCAGTCCGTTCCACAGCCCGAGCAGCCCGGCGGCCGGATTGATGGCCTGGATGTCATCCGGAACCTGTGATTCTCGGATCCGGGTCCCATCGACCGCGAGGTTCACCTCCAGGCTGTCGTTTGCCACCCACTTCAGGCGCGCCCGCGCCGACAGGCTGTCGTCCTCGCCGAGCGCGGCAGTTTTCGCGCCGGTCGCGAAATCCAGGCGCCGTCCGTAGCCGTTGCTGCGCTTTGTGGAGACCGCGAATCGTCCGAACAGGTTCTCGCTCATTGGCACGTTCAACGTGCCGCGGAAGGTCGTCCGGTCGAAGCGGCCGAAAGTCAGCTCGGCGATCCCGCCGAACTCGTCGTCCGGCGCAGCCGAGACGATGCTGAGGGCGCCGCCGATCGTGTTCTTGCCGAACAGCGTGCCCTGCGGGCCGCGCAGCACTTCGACGCGCGCGATGTCGAGCATGTCGACGACGCCGCCGGTCGTGCGGCCGTAATAGATGCCGTCGACGTAGATGCCGACGCCAGGATCCGTGGTCACGATGAAATCCGGCTGGCCGACGCCGCGGATGAAGACCGATGAGACGAAGCTCGCACGGCTGCTCTGCGTCGCGGTCGTGAAGTTGAGGTTCGGGACGGAGGTGCCGATCTGCGACAGGTCGCCCGCCGTGCGCGCGATCAGGTCCTCTCCGGAGAGCGCCGTCACCGAGACCGGCGTGTCCTGCAGTGCCTGTTCCCGGCGTTGCGCGGTGACGATGACCGGCTCGATCGTGGCGCCGGAGCCCTGAGCGCCTGCCGGCAGTGCAGCTGATGCGGCCGCGGCCGCCAGGCAGACAGACACGCAGGCACGAATCGATCGTGAGCCCGTTGAGGTGGTGAACATGACGAAGCCTCCGGTCCCGGACCTGCTGGAACGCAGATCAGTTAAGCAGAGGAACGGGACGGGGTGCACCTGACAGTTCTGTCAAGGTGCACCCCTCAGGGCGCGGTGGGAACGTTGGCGCTCAGCTCAATCCAGGTCGCCAAGCATGCCGAGGGCCGCGGCCTTGCGGATCGCATTGGCGCGGTTGAACGCACCCAGGCCCTGCTCGGCGGCCTTCAGGTGGAAGCGGACCGTGCTGTAGGACAGGCCGAGGATCTCGGCGGTCTCCTCCAGGGTCTTGCCGATCGCGATCAGCTTCAGGCACTGCAGTTGGCGCTCGGTCAACTGCACGCCCCGGGTCTCCGCAAGGACCAGCTTGTCCGCGATCGCCGTGTAGAAGTGATAACCGATCCCGAGGAGGGTTTCGCTGTAGTCCTCGCACTGGAGCATCAGGTCGTGCAGCGGGCGATTCGAGACGAAGGCCACGTAGCCGAAGAAGCCGCCCGGAGCGCGGAGCGGCACCGAAATTCCGCCGCGAAAACCGGTGGTCTTCAGCAGCCGTTCGATACCGAGCGCCTCGCCGATCGTCGACTTCTGGCCGACACCGAGCACGATCTCCGGCAGGCCCTCATAGCTCCATGCGAACGGTACCGCCATGCGCTGGCAGGCGCGGAACACGAAGTCGCAGCGGAACATCTGGTTCCTGATGTAGCCGGAATTCCAGGTCTCGGCCGCTGGCCCGAGGTTGGACCCGGATATTCGGATTCCGGGTGGTGGCATCGACTCCGTCGACGGCCGCTGGCGCGGCCAGAACACGCAGCTGGCGCCGAGAAAGCCGAATTCGGTGGCGGTTTCCGACACGATGTCGAGCGCGGCCGGCAAGGATTCGGCGGCATACACCCGATCGCGACAGGCACGCAGCATCTGCGGTCTAAGCATCACTGACACCCCACCCCCCCGGTGCAGAGTATTGCGCCGGGTGCCCGGGCCCGCAACTGTGCGTAACCGTCGTGGCGCTGGCGCAACGCCCCCGGCCGTGACCTCAGTGCAGCTGGCCCAGCAGTCCCGCCGTGGCTGCCCTGGCGATGGCGTGCGAGCGGCTGTCTGTGCCCAGTTTTTCCTGGGCGCTATAGAGATGGAAGCGCACGGTACTCGGCGACACACCGAGGGCGCGGGCAGCCTGGGCCAGGGTTCTGCCTTCCGCCAGCAGGTTCAGGCATTCCGTCTCGTGCTGGCTCAGCAGAAGGCGGCGCATCGAGCATTCATCCAGATGGCCAGCCATGGCATCGAGGAACCGATGGGTGATCCCGAGCAGATGGTCCTCGCAGTCCTCCCATAGCTGCAGCAGCCCGGTCAGGGGCTCAGTGGACGGAAATCCGACGTAGCCAAATGCCCCATTGGCCACGTGGATCGGGACCACGATGCCTCCGCGCATCCCGGTAAGGCGCGAGACCTCGCCGGTCAGGTGCAGCTGTTGCGGACTCAGATTCCACCCGGTACCGAGGATGACTCCGGGCCGATACTCGCTGCTCCACAGGAAGGGCAGCGCGGACTCACGACTGAGTCGCAAGCCGAAGTCGAGACGGTACTTGCCACGGCCGAGGTATTCGGCACTCCATCGGGAGATGCCCGCACCGCTGACTGGTTCTCCCAGCACCCACGGGGGAGGGAAGTCCTGTGCCGAGGCGATCGGTGCGGGCCACAACAGGCAGGCAGCCGTCCGGAAGCCGAGTTCATGGGCCACTTGTCTCAGCACCTCCACCCCGGCATGGAGGCTGCCGGCGGCCTGGATAGCCCGGGCATAATGTCGTAAGGCCGTGTGCACGCTGCGGTTTCCTGGTCCGGACGGCTGCTGTTCCAATCCAGTATCGAACCAGCGGTTGGAGCGGTCAAGGTACTTCCGGCCAACCCCGGTAGGTGGCAATTCTGTCAGGTGTGGCGGCGCCAGTCCCTGTGTTCAAGTCCGTTCGGGCCCGACGTTCCGGGACCGGTACAGGAGGACACAGCGATGGCCAGGTCAGCAGCATCTGCGAGCAACAGCGAAGACGTGCAGGCGCGGGCCGCGCGCCTGGTCGCCGAATCGTTTGTTTTCAACGGTGTCGAGGCACCGGCCAGCCTCGTCAACGGCCACATGACGATGCACTTCACCGGCCTGGGGCCGCTCGATCCGAACATGATCCAGGACTGGCGCAAACAGGGCTACAACGGCCTGATCATCCCGCAGGGCTTCGCTGACGTCGAAACGCTGAACCCGATGGCTCATATCACGGAGGCGGCGCTGCGTGTCTTTGCGCGCTGGAACGGCTTCGTGGCGAGCCATCCGGATGACCTGATGCTGCTCACCAGCCCGGAGTCCTTTGACCAGGCCCAGGCCAGCGGGCGGATCGGCTTTCTCGTCGGCACCCATCATGGCGGCGAGCTCTTCCGGACCGTGGACGACGTCAATCTCTATCACGACATCGGCCTGCGCCACGCGCTGATCACACCATTCGGCCAGAACCGTCTCGGCACGGCCGTCAACGAAGACGCGGGCCTCGATGGCGGCCTGACCCGGTTCGGCCGGGCGATCGTCGAGCGCATGAACCGGATCGGGATGGCCGTGGACGTCACCCACAGCGGACTGAAGACCCGGCGTGAGGCGATCGAGGCCTCGACGAAGCCGGTGGTCATCACGCATGCGAATGCCGCGGCGGTCTGTCCGACACCCCGCAACAACTCGGACGAGATGTTGCGGGCGCTGGCCGCTAATGGGGGAGTCATCGGCCTGATGTTCTGGCGCGGGATGGTGCGTCACGAGGAACCCGTCACGGTCGAGCACGTGCTCGACCATTTCGACCATGTCTGCCAGCTCATCGGCCCGCAGCATGTCGGCGTCGGGATGGAGACACCACTGTTCGGCTTTGACGCCTGCGAGAACACTGCCAGCGTCAAGCAGAACGTCTCGTACGTGGACAATGTGCGCAGCCTGGACATTGCCGAGCTCTGCGGCCACGAGCGTGTCCGGACGCTGACCGCGGGCCTGATCCGTCGCGGCTACAGTGATGCGGACATCGCCGGGATGCTCGGCGGGAACTTCGTGCGCGCATTCAAGGCGATCTTTTCCGTCTGAGAGCGGCGCATGGCCGGGAGCTCCAAGCTGGCAGGCGGGCAGGACCGCGGCGCGCCCGGCTGTATCGGTATCGATGTCGGCGGGACCTTCACCGACGCGGTCCTGAGCCACGGCACCCAGGTAGTCCACGCCAAGGTGCCCACCACTCCGGATGACATGAGTCGCGGGGTGCTGCAGGTCTGTGCCGCCCTCGCAGAGCGCTGCGGGACGAGACTCGACACGCTGCTCGCATCGATCAGCCGCTTCGGAGTCAGCACGACCGCCGTCACCAATGTCCTCGCCCAGCGCAGCGGCCGCCCGGTCGGCTTGATTACGACGCGCGGCTTCGAGGCCGCGATGCCGCTGGCCAAGGGCCGGCGGGTGCACGACGCCGACGGCTGGCTGGTCCTGCCGGCCCCGGTGGTCAGGCCGGAGTGGATTGCCGGAGTGACCGAGCGTGTGGACCGCAACGGCACCGTCCTGCAGGCGGTCAGCGCCGGGGAAGTTCAGGATGCGGCGCGCTATCTGGTCGAGGATCAGCAGGTCGAAGCCATCGTCGTCTCGTTCCTGTGGGCCTTCCGCAACCCGGTCAACGAACGGCAGGCCGCAGCGGCCGTGCGCCAACTGTTCCCGAAACTGTCGGTGACCGAAGCCGGGACGATGACCCCGGTCATCCGTGAGTTCGAACGGACGAGCGTGGCCGTGCTGAATGCCTACGTGATGAACGCGGTTGCCGGACTGGACGAGCTGCAGTCGCGCCTGAGCGCTGCCGGCTTGCGCGTGCCGATGCTGATCATGCATTCCGGCGGTGGTGCGGCCTCGCTGGCGGAGTCCCGGCATTTCCCGCTGTCGCTGGCGTATTCCGGGCCCGCCGCCGGTGTTGCCGCGGCGGCGCTGGTCGCCGCGACGGCTGGTGCACCCGAGGTCCTCGCCTGCGACATGGGCGGGACCTCGTTCGAGGTGGCGGTGGTGGCGGGCGACGTGCCGCGCCGTTCCCGCGGGGAACTGCTCGACATCTGGACCGCGCTGTCCATGGTCGATGTCCTGTCGATCGGAGCCGGCGGGGGCTCGATTGGCTGGATCGATGCACGCCGGGTGCTGCGGGTCGGCCCGCGCTCGGCGGGTGCCGTACCGGGTCCGGCCTGCTATGGGCGCGGCGGCGACGAGGCGACGGTGACCGATGCGCTGGTCGTGCTCGGCTACCTGGATCCGGCCCGTTTTCTCGGCGGGACGATGCCGCTCGACTTCGAACTGGCCCACGCCGCCTGCGCCCGGCTGGGCGATCGGTTGAATCTCGATGCGACCGAGACCGCCTGGGGCATTCGTGAACTGGCGACGGAGGAAATGACCCGGGCGGTCCGATCAGTCATTTCCGCGCGCGGGATCGATCCGCGACGCTACCCGCTGCTCAGTTACGGTGGTGCAGCCGGGCTGTTCGCCGCGGAGATCGCCAGTGCGATTGGTGCCCCACGGGTGCTGGTGCCGGAGCGGGCATCGATCCTGTCGGCGTTCGGTTGTGCCGCGACCGACGTGGTCCGCGAGCGCGTGCGCTCGCTGGCCGTGCCGCTGGTCGGCAACGTGGCGCTCGTGCAGCGGACGGTCGAGGCACTGCGTGCGGAGGTGCTGGCCGATCTCGCCGCGGACGGCGTTGCGACCGGGGATCGCGCGGTCCGGGTGCAGGCCGATCTGCGGTTTGAACGGCAGATCTGGGAGCTGAACATTGCGCTGCCCGACAATCCGGGCGACCCCGCGGCGTTGGAGCGGCTGGCCGACGAGTTCCGCACTGAATATTCGCGCGTCTACGGGCACGGCGTCCTGGTACAGGGGGCAACCGTGGAACTGGTCAATCTCCGCGCCATTGGTACCGGGCGCATGGTCACGGCGCGCATCGAACCAAAGACTGTCCGGGTTCCGGAAGGCACCCCGGCCCGGCCAGCCGGAGTCCGCCGCGTTCGTCGCGGCCGCGACGCCGGGGATGTCACCGGTGTTCCCTGCGTGAACTGGGTCGATCTCCAGCCCGGCCATGTGCTGGCCGGGCCGTTGCTGATCGACGCCGCCGATACCACGGTCTGGTTGCCCGCCGCCTGGCAGGCGAGGATCGATCCCTTCGGCACCTGCATCATGGAGCCGCGGCAATGAGCATCGATCCGATCGCCACGGAGATCCTGCGCAATCGGCTCGCCGCCATTGCCCAGGATGCCGGCAATGCGGTGGAGCGTACGGCGATCAGCCCGATCATCACCGAGGCCAAGGATTACGCGGTCGGCATCTTCGACGCGGACGGCAATCAGGTCGCCGGCGGCGGTCTGCATGACGCGCACTGGCCCGTGCAGCGCCACGCCGTCCTGGCGATGCTCCAGCGCTATGGCGACGAGATTGCTGCTGGCGACGTATTCATTGTCAACGACCCGCACCATGGCGGCGGCCTCCATCCCGGCGATGTGATCGTCGGGCAACCGGTCTTTGCCGCTGACCGGCGAGTGGGCTGGGCCGTGATTGCGGCGCACATGATGGACATGGGTGGCCTGGCCCCCGGCACGTTCTTTCCGAACGCGACCGATTGTTACCAGGAGGGGCTCCGGCTGCCGCCGGTGCGCCTGTTGCGCGCGGGCAAGGAGGTCAGTGAGGTCTGGGACATCGTCCGCATCAACGTGCGCCTCGCCCCCATCATCGAGATGGACCTCCGCGGGCTGGTGGCCGGGACCAATGTCGTCCAGCAGCAGGTTGCTGCGATTGCAGCAACGCTGGGGGTGGACGAATTTGCGGCGGGGCTCCGCGATCTGAACGAGCTGGTCGAGCGCGAGATGCGGCGCCGCATCCAGGCGATTGCCGACGGCAATTACTGCGCCACGACCTGGATCGAGTTCGGCGACCAGTTCCTGCGCATTCCCTGCCGGCTCACGGTGCATGGCGACCGGCTGGACTTCGATTTCGCCGGTGCCCCGCCGCAACAGGCCACCTTCGTCAATACCCGGGAGCACGTTGTCGCCGCGATGGTGATGACCTGGGTGCACTGCGAACTGGCGGGCGACCTGCCATTCACTCAGGGCGTGATGGCTCCGGTCAGTGTTCATTGTCCGGAAGGTTCGATGCTCAACGCCGTGCCGCCGGCGCCGGTCAATTCGGCGAATTTCTTTGCGGGGATGTCGGCGGCGACGGCGAAGGAGTGCCTGCAGCGGGCCATCCAGGCATCCCCGGGCCATCCCGGGCGGGCGCATCTTTTTGGGGGCGGGGTCGTCGTGAGCGGTTCGAGCTGGGGCTTTGTGATCGACGGGCGCCCGCACACCTGGATCGCCGGCGAGTTCTACTGGGGCAACGGCGCCGCGTCCGGGCGCGACGGCTGCGACCTTAGCTTCATGCCGCGCTCGGCGCAGGAGTTCTCGGCGGTTTCGACCGATGTCGAGATTCACGAGCTGTGGAATCCGATCCTGATCCATGAACGGACCTGGAACACGGCGGTGGCCGGAGGCGGGCGCTGGCGGGCCGGTACCGGCGTGCGGATGAGCTACGGGCCGCACGGCGTCGACCGGATGGTCGGGCAGATGACCGGCATGATGAGCCGACTGCCACCGCTCGGCGAAGCCGGCGGCCTGCCGGGCATGCCACCCCGCCACTTCCTGCATCGCCGCGACGGTTCAGTGCGGCGGGTGTGGGCCTCGGAGGCCGACGTCGCCGTCGAGGCAGGCGAGTACATCGTGATGGAGACGGGCAAGGCTGGGGGCTTCGGCGATCCGCTCGAGCGTGAACTCGGCGCAGTCCTCGATGACCTGCGCCGTGGACGGATCGCGGTGGCCGACGCCGCAGCGGTGTACGGCGTGGTATGCAACGCGGATGGGACACCCGACCCGCGCGCGAGCGCGACGCGACGGGCGGACCTGCTGCGCGAGCGCCTCTCCCGCGCGCGCCCCCCCCTGTGTCCGCTGCATCCGGAGGATGTCGCGAGCTTCGACCACGGCCATGCCGACCTGCCCCTGTACGCTGGTGTCGTGCAGCGCGGCGCGGTGGCGTTCGCGGAGGCGAGCGGCGCACCGCTGGCGGTCGCACCGCGGCACTGGACGGACGGATGCCCGGTACTGGAGGAGCCGTTCGCACCCAGCGAAGGGCGGGTGACGGTCCGTAGCTACCTCGATCCGGCCACCGGGCGCGCGTTGTATGTCGAAGCGGTCCCGAACGGCGAACCACGCTCCTTTGCAACGCTTCCGGACCGGTGGACCGCCGCCGGTCCGTCCCCGACAGTAGAATGAGCTTGCGACGACCGCATCATCCAGGTGCGCACGATGCATCAGCTGGTTCGACGCTATGCCCGGAGCATCCACTCGGCGGCCGACCCGCAGGCCGGACTGGAAGTGCTGTCGAGTGCCGCGATCGAGTTTGGCTTCGCCGGCGTGAGCTGCAGCCTGTGGCCGCTCGCCTGCGGGTCCGCCGCGGAGCCGCCTGCGCCGGGCGTACTGCTGTCCGGATCGCATACTGGCCAGCTGCAGGCAGCCTGGCACGCGGACTACCTCCGCACCGGTCGTTTCAAGGCCGACCCCTGCTATGGCCCCTGTCGTGCTTTCACCGGACCCATCGTCTGGAGCCTCGACGGAGCCCCGGAGATCATCCGCGGCCATCCGGCCAGCGCGCTACAGCTGCGTGGCATGGAGACGCTGTACCGGCAAACCGGTCTGCGCGGTGGCATTGCCGTGCCGCTGCGGGCACCAGGGTCCTGGTTCGGTTACTTCAGCTATGCGTCGACCGGGAGCCTGGACTGGCTGCTGGCCCGCCAGGAGGAAGTCGGGGACCATCTGCTCAGCCTGACCTACCGCTATTACGAGACCATGGCCGATCGGTTGACGGCGCTGGCAGCTCGCCAGAACGGCCTGAGCCGCCAGGAACTGGAATGCCTGACACTGCTCGCGATTGGCCGCACCGTCCGGGAAATCGCGCGCGTCTGCGGCCTGCCCTACAGCACCGTGCGCCTGCGCCTGCACAGCGTCGAGGCCAAGCTCAAGGTCCGGGGTCGGGCCCAGGCGATTGCCAGGGCGGGCAGCCTGGGTCTGTTCAACCGACTCGGTTGAGGCGTCGCAATAACACGGGGAACTGATATGCGAGCGAAGTTCCATCACCTGGCAATCGCGGTCGTTGATTTCGAGCAGAGCCTGCGTTTCTATCGCGATGGTCTCGGCCTGCAGGTCGTCTTTGATGAATTCCTCGAGCGCGACTGGCAGCGCCTGCTGCGTTCGCCGTGCCGGCGTATCCGCGAAGTTGCGCTCGCTGATCCGGAGGACCCGCATGCCGGGGTCATCGCGCTGGCCGTGTTCGAGGACGGCATCGACCGCCGTCCGGCCGTCGGGCCGCCGGTTGGCGTCTCGCACCTCGCGTTCAACATCGCCAGTGACGAAGTCGTGAAGCGTCTCGCGCGGCTTGGCTACCCGGCGCACGGCGAAGGTGAGACTGTGCTCGGCGGCGTGAAGCTGCACGTCTCGTTCGTCTGCGATCCGAATGGAATCGTCGTCGAGCTGGCGCGGGCCGTCGATGCCTGAGACTGCCGGCCACTGGCAGTCCTGCCAGTAGCCGCGTCGGCTGCGTTGCTGCTAAACAGGCTGCACCTGGCGGCCCGGAACTGGCTGCCGATCGCCTGTGGCTGGAGGACGATGATGGCAGTGATGGAGTGCGCCGAGCCGCAACTGCTGGTCGATGGCCTCGTGTTTCCGGAGTCCCCGCGCTGGCGCGACGACCGGCTGTGGTTTTCCGACATGCTCGCAGGCCGGGTGATGACGGTCGATCTCGCCGGGCACGTCGAACTGCTGGCGCAGGCTCCCGGCTGGCTCTCCGGGCTCGGCTGGCTTCCCGACGGGCGCCTGCTCGTCGTCTCCATGCAGGACCGACGCCTGCTGCGGCTGGAGCCCGGCGGACTGGTCGAGGCGGCGGACCTCCGGCCGCTGACCAGTTGCACCTGCAATGACATGATCGTGGACAGCGCGGGTCGGGCCTATGTCGGCGAGGTGGGATTCGATGTCCACAACGGCGCGCCATTCCAGCCGGCCGCTCTCGTTCTGGTTGAGCCCGATGGCCAGTCCCGGGTTGTCGATGCGACGCTTTCGTGCCCGAACGGGACTGTCATTACTCCCGACGGCCGGACGATGATCATTGCGGAGTCGCTGGGCGACCGCCTCACGGCCTTCAACATCGCGGACGATGGCTCGCTGTCCGGGAAGCGCGTCTGGGCAGCAGTCGAAGATCTCTTTCCGGACGGGATTTGTCTGGATGCCGAGGGAGCGGTATGGGTCGCCTCGACGAAGAAGGGCGAGGTCCTGCGCGTGCTGGAAGGCGGGGAGGTGACCCACCGGGTACAGGTGTCTTCGCAGATGCCACTCGCCGTGATGCTCGGCGGCAGCGATCGCCGGACGCTGTTCATCTGCCGCGGACCGCATCCGAATGTGGCCCCGGAACTGAAGCAGGGCCGTATCGAGATCCTGCGCGTCGAGGTCCCCGGGGCGGGGCTGCCGTGAACCTGCAAGGCACCGGCGCGATCGTCACCGGCGCGGCTTCCGGCATGGGTCGGGCCACCGCTGTCACGCTGGCGCAGGCCGGTGCCAGGGTCGCCATCGTGGACATCAACGAAGAGGGTGCCCGCGAGGTAGCGGCGGCAACCGGAGCGCAGTCATTCCCCTGCGATCTTGCGGACCCGGCGGCTACGGCGAAGGCCGTCGGCCGGGCCATCGCCGCGGTCGGCCCGGTACGTATCCTCGTCTGCTGCGCCGGCGTCGGCCGGATGGAGCCGATCGTCGGGCCTGCCGCCGTGCCCTTCGATCAGCTCGTGAATACGCTCGCCGTGAATCTGATCGGAACTCTTCATGTCGTGAAGCTGGTTGCCGCCGATCTCGCGACCCGTGTGGCGCTCGAGGAGGGTGGGCGTGGAGTCATGGTCATGGTCGCATCGGGCGCGGCCTTCGACGGCCCGACTGCCTCGGCAGCCTATTCGGCTTCGAAGGGTGGCATCGTCAGCATGACGCTCGCGCTGGCGCGGGAGTTCGGCGATCTCGGCATCCGCGTCAACACGATCAGTCCCGGGGCGTTCGCGACCCCGATGATCCGTGGCGCGCCGGCCGCGATGCTGGACGACGTGATCCGGATGACGCCGTTCCCGAAGCGCATGGGCGCGCCGGAGGAGTTCGCGGAGATGGTGCGATACATCTGCGCGAATCGCTTTCTGAACGGCTCGGTGATCCGGCTGGACGGTGCCAACCGCGTTCCGTACTACTCCGGCCTGGGTTGAGAGGCAGCATGTCCGGCGCAAGAGCCATTGCAGCGACTGACGACGATATCGATGCACGCGCAGCCAGCCTGGTTGATCCCGCGTTCACCTTCGACAGTGCGCACGTGTTCCGGATCGGTGGGCCCGGCAAGCCGCGGCTGCCGCTCGGCGACGAGCCGCTCGACGCCAGCCTGATCGCCGACTGGCGCGCGGCGGGCATGAGTGCCTTCCTGCATCCCTTCGGTATCCTGAATCCGGACATGCACCTCGGCCAGATCCGGCTGCTGGCGATGTGGAACAGCTTCATCGCCGACCACACCGACGCGCTGCTGCGCATCGACGAGTCCGCCGACTTCGACCGGATTCGCGCGACCGGCGCGATCGGCATCCTGATCGGCAGCCATCACGGTGAGCCGTTCCGCAGCGTGGACGACGTGGATTACTTCCGCGGCCTCGGCCTGCGCAGCTGCAATCTCGTCACCTTCGGCCAGAACCGCCTGGGCACGGCGGTGGATGAGCCGGCCGGCGGCGGGCTGACCGCGTTCGGGCGGGCGATCATCGAGCGGATGAACCGGCTCGGCATGGCGGTCGACGTCTCGCACTGCAACGAGCGCACACGACTGGATGCGATCGCGGCATCGGCGAGGCCCGTGCTGATGTCGCATGCCAATGCGGCGGCGCTGTGTCCGAATCCGCGCAATGTCAGTGACCAGGTAATCCGGGCGCTCGCGGCCGCGGGCGGGGTCATGGGAGTGTTGCCGCTGCGCATGCTGGTCACGGCGGCCGAGCCAACTACACTCGATAATTACCTCGATCACATCGTGCACGTCTGCGAGCTGACCGGCCCGGATCACGTCGGACTTGGGCTCGAGACTCCGTTCGAGGGCTTCGACAGCATTCCCGCCGCGAACCAGATGCCGCTGCCGGGCTACCTGCGCAATCCCGGCGAGCAGCGCCGGCTCGATCTGCCGGTCTTGTGCCATGTCCGCCGCCTGGACACGATCGTGACGGCGCTGCTGCGGCGTGGCTTCAGTGAGCAGGACATCCGCGCGATCATCGGCGGCAACTTCGAGCGGGTGCTGCGGGCGATTCTCGCGGCCTGAGGTGGCGCAGCCACGTTCAAAGCGCATTCCAGGGCACCACTTGCACGCCGCTGCGAACTGAAGCGTCGCTGCCGCCGTACACCAACTGCTTCTCGATCTTCTCGGTGGCGCCTCGGTTCACCAGCAGTCCTTCCAGCGCGTGCAGGGCCTGGAAGTAATCGCTGCCGAGGGTTTCGCCGGACTTGGCCTCCACCATCCGTATTCGATCGGCGTCGGGTTCGATGAGATCTACCTCGATCCCGCGCGACTCCCTGAAATGAAACAGCTGCGGTACTTCACCGTGGTGAATCTTTCGTTTGTAGAGTTCCGAAAATACCCAGGTCTCAAACACTGCGCCGCGCAGCGGATGGTGGCGCAATTGCGCCGGTTCCTTGATCCCCAGCAGATAGCAGACCAGGCCGGTGTCGAAGAAATGCAGCTTCGGCGCTTTCACGATCTGCTTCTTGATATTGCGATGCCAGGCCGGCAGCCGACAACACAGGAAGCTCGATTCCAGCACCGACAGCCACGCGTTGGCAGTGTTGTGCGAAATGCCGGCATCGGCACCCAGCGTGGACAACCTCAATTCCTGCGCCGTGTGGGCTGCGCACAGTCGCAGGAACGTGGTGAAGCGGCCGAGATCGCCGACGTTGAGGATTTGCCGCACATCGCGCTGCACATAGGTAGCCACGTAGTCGGCCAGCCACTGCTGCGCGGGGATGCTGCGGTCGTAGATGCGTGGGTAACAGCCGGCCCAGAGCAACTCGAACAGATCCTTCGGCGCATTCGCAAAACCAGCGAGTTCCTCGCGGCTGAAAGGCAATAGATGGAGCAGCCCCGACCGTCCTGCCAGCGATTGAGATACAGCCTGGGAGATCGCGAGATTCTGCGAACCCGTCAGGATGAATCGTCCCGGAGTGGGATCGCGATCCACGTCTTCCTGCAGGTAGCTCAACAGCTCAGGTACGTGCTGCACCTCGTCGATGATCGCGCCATGGCGATGTTGCGAGAGGAATCCCCGCGGGTCCGTGCGCGCGAAATCGCGGGTATCCAGCGGTTCCAGCGTCACGTAGGTCTTTTCGGGAAAGGCCGCCTTGGTCAGCGTCGTCTTACCCGATTGGCGCGGACCATCGAGCAGCACTACAGGGTAGTATCCAGCTGTAATAATCAGCCTATTCAACAAGATACGTGAAATCATCGGCGCAGCCTCGTCATCGCTGAATAAATTGTATGTTGAATTGACAATTTATGCGAGACGGTGTGGTCGGCAGGGGGCAGGATGCTGACGATCAGGGTCGCCGCTGCGGACTGGCGGAACTGCCAGTGGCCCGGAGGTATGCCGGACTGTTGAGATGCTCCTGGCGGCCGCTCCTGGCCGAGACACACTCTGGTGAGGATTCAGCAAGTGACGGTGAAGTACGAGCGGAATGAGGGCGTCGCCACGATCACGATCGCGGGCGCGGGTCCGCGCCACCGGCTGGACCCGGGGCTCTGCGCGGAGCTGAACGCGCGCCTGGCCGCGTTTGACGACGATCCCACCGTCACTGTCTGCGTCCTGCGCGGCGCCGGTGCTGCACACTTTAGTGCCGGCGCAACAGCATGGCCTGCCGCCACACGAACCCCGATCAGCCGCCCGGTCAAGCCGGTCATTGCCGCGATCACCGGCGACTGCCTTGGCGAAGCGCTGGCGATCGTCGCCCAGGCCAGTGACGTGCGGATCGCCGGCGCCGGCGCGCGCTTCGGGTTCCCGGAGGACGACGGCCTCGGCACGTTGCTGGCCCGCTCGCGGCTGCTGCAGCAGATCCCGTACGCGCCGCTGATGGCGCTGCTGCTGACCGGCGAATCGATAGACGCCGCGGAGGCGCTGCGCATCGGTCTCATCACCCAGGTCGTGCCGGATGCGGAAGTGTTCACGCAGGCGCTGGCGATCGCGCGGCGCGTGGACCAGCTGCCGCCGTACACGACGCGCCTGGAAAAGACCGCAATCCTCGCCTGCGAGCACCTGAATGCAGCGGATGCCGTCTATTTCGGCTGGGCCTTCGATTGCATGACGCATCGGCACCCCGACGGGCTCGAGGGTGTGTCCTCCTGGGTCGAGAAGCGCGAGCCGCACTTCTGGCGTTTCGAGAAGGAGGGCTGAGCGATGGCGATCGAACTGAGCATCGACCGGCATATCGCCACGCTGTCGCTTGGCGGCGCCAATGATCTCAATCCGCTGGACTACCCGCTGCTGTACGACCTCGATGCGAAGTACATCGAGCTGGCGGCCAACCCGGACGTGCGGGTCGTGATCCTGCGCGGCGCCGGTGAGAGGCACTTCTGCGCGGGCTACAACCTGAAGGTCGGACTGGACTCGTTCAAGGCCGACGAGGATCGGCTGAACTACGACACCGGACCCTACTATCACCGCGGGCCGCCGGCCCTGACCTACCGGCGCCTGCTGACGCCGGTGATCGGTGCCGTGCGTGGCTGGTGCCTCGGCGTCGGCATGTGCCTCTTCGGCATGAACACCGACATCCGCATCGCCGGGACCAGCGCGAAATTCGGCTTCACCGAGTTGAAGCGCGCGCTGGCCGGTGCGACGGTGATGTGCCGCCTGCCGTTCCAGCTGCCCTATGCAGCGATGATGTGGATGGCGACGACCGGTGAGTTCCTCGACGCGGCGAACGCGCACCGGCTCGGCTATGTCAACGAGGTGGTCCCCGACGACCAGGTCATGGTTCGCGCGCAGGAGATCGCCGAGCGTATCGCCGGCGCGCGCCCGCTGTCGCTGCGGGCGGAGAAATGGGCGATGCTGCGCGGCGAGACCGGGAGCCACCGCCAGGCCGTGGACTTCGGCGCGATGCTCGCGGCGCTCAACGGTGGTGACCGGGAGTCGGTCGCTGCCACCCGGGATGCGGTCCGGGCGCGAATGGAGGCCCGCTGATGTCAATCCTGATGGAAACTGCGGACGGCATCGGCACGCTGTCGATCTCGGGCGCGGATGGCGCCAACGCCTTCACGCCATCGATGTGTGTCGAGCTGCACCGGGCGTTCGTGGCCTGCGATGCCGATCCGCTGGTGCGCGTCGTGGTCCTGCAGGGGGGCGGTGGCGGATCCTTCAGCGCCGGCTGGGACGCTGCGGCAACCGCCCAGCTGTTCGATGAGCTGCAGACCCTGAAGGGTGTCGCCCGCCACTATGTCTATCCGGAGTCCCAGGAGCCGCTGTCGCCGTGGATCGCCTGGCGCACGCTGCTCGCGCGCCGCACCATCAAGCCGGTGGTCGCCGCGGTGCGCGGCGACTGCCTCGGGCTCGGCCTGGTGCTGCTGGGGCTGCACACGGACCTGCGCATCGCCGCGGAAAGCGCGCGCTTCGGCTTTCCGGATATCTACGAGGGCAGCGGTTCGGCCGAGGCGCTGGTGTCGCGCCTGACCCGCCAGATTCCGGTGGCGGCCGTGCACTGGCTGGTCCAGACCGGCCTGCTGCTGGATGCCCGGGAGGCGCACCGGTACTGCCTCGTCAACGAGGTCGTCGCCGACGGCCAGCTCGAGGCGCGCGCGCGCGAGGTGGCGGCGCTCATCGCCGGTCGTCCGGCCGCAGCATTGCGCGCCGAGAAGCAGGCGGTGATTCACCTGGAGAATGCCGGCTATGAGGACGCGAC
>SCUD01000129.1 GCA_004297335.1 Gammaproteobacteria bacterium | reverse complement strand
CGAGGCCGCGCGCCGCTGGCGCGAGGCGCCCGCGCTCGAGGATGGCGATCTGCGCTGGACCTTCGGCGAGCTCGAGCGCGAGGCCCGCCGGGCCTGTTCGGCCTTCATCGCCGCCGGCCTGGTGCCAGGCGAGCGCGTCGCGATCCAGGAGCCGAACACGGCGCGCTGGATCGTCGCCGCCATCGGCGCGCAGGCCGCCGGCGGCATTCTCGTGCCGCTCAGCACGCGACTGAAGGGCCGCGAGACCGGCTTCATCCTGCGCCGCAGCGGTGCACGGCTGCTGCTGCACGCCAGTGAGTTCCTCGGCGTCCGCTATGCCGACCTGCTCGAAGGGCTGGAACTCCCGGCCCTCGAGCGCCGCATCGCAACCGATGATGCCAGCTGGAATGCGTTCCTCGCGGCCGGCGCTGGCGTCAGCGAGTCCGCCATCGATGAGCGCTGGCTGCGGGTCGCCGGCAGCGACATCGCCGACATCATCTTTACCTCGGGCACGACCGGCGAACCGAAGGGTGTGCTCAGTTCTCACGCGCAGAACATCCGCGTGTTCGAGGCCTGGTCCGACCTCGTCGGGCTCACGGCGGGCGACCGCTACCTCGTCGTCAACCCGTTCTTCCATACCTTCGGCTACAAGGCCGGCTGGCTTGCCTGCCTGCTGCGCGGCGCGACGATCCTGCCGCTCGCCGTGTTCGATGCCGATATCGTGATGCGGCGCATCGTCGCCGACCGCATCTCGGTGCTGCCCGGGCCCCCGACGCTGTTCCAGTCGCTGCTCGTCAGTCACGCGAAGGATCCCGCCGATGTCTCCTCGCTGCGGCTCGCCGTCACCGGCGCAGCCAGCGTGCCGGTGTCGCTGGTCGAGCGCATGCGCACGGAGCTCGGCTTCCGCACGGTGGTCACCGCCTATGGCCTGACCGAGGCCACTGGCGTGGTCAGCGTGTGCCGGCCCGGCGACAGCCCGGAGCGCATCGCCCGGACCTGCGGCGCGCCGCTGCCGGACACCGAAGTGCGGGTCGTCGACGACACCGGAATCGAGGTGCCGCGCGGCAACGAGGGCGAGATCCTCGTGCGCGGCTACAACGTGATGCAGGGCTACTTCGAGGACGAGGCCGCGACACGCGCGACCGTCGATAGGGATGGCTGGCTGCGCACCGGCGACATCGGTGTGATGGACGAGGCCGGCTACCTGCGCATCACCGACCGCAAGAAGGACCTGTTCATCGTCGGCGGCTTCAACTGCTACCCGGCCGAGATCGAGAACCTGCTGTGCGCGCATCCGGACATCGCCCAGGCCGCGGTGATCGGCGTGCCCGACGAGCGGCAGGGCGAGGTCGCCCATGCCTGGGTCGTGCTGCGCCCCGGCGCCGCGGCCGACGAAGCCGCGCTGATCGCCTGGTGTCGCGTGAACATGGCGAACTACAAGGTGCCGCGGCGCATCCACTTCGTCGCCGCGCTGCCGATGACCGCCTCCGGCAAGGTCCAGCGCTTCGCGCTGCGCGGCACAGTCTGATGTCGGCTGGCGAGCGTCCCGCGGAGGCCGCGCAGAGCGGGCCGTGGCTGTCGCAGGTCGAGCCCTGCCGGCGCGTGGCCAGTGCGGACGAGATCGCGTGGGACGCGAGCACCGATTTCCTCGTGGTAGGCTCGGGGGCAGCCGGCTCGAGCGCCGCCGCCGAGGCCTGCGAGCAGGGCCTCGCCGTCACGATGATCGATCGCTTCGCGGGCGGCGGCACCACGGTCGCGAGCGGCGGCGTGATCTACGCCGGTGGCGGCACCAGCATCCAGCGGGCCGCGGGCGTCCAGGACTCGCCCGAGGAGATGTTCCGCTACCTGCGGCTCGAGACCCAGGGCTGTGTCAGCGACCCTACGCTGCGCCGCTTCTGCGAACAGAGCCGCCACACGCTCGATTGGCTGATCGCGAAGGGCGTCGAGTTCCGTGCCACACTGTACCCCGGCAAGACCTCCTATCCGCCGGTCGATTACTTCCTCTATCACCCCGACAACTCGCTGGTCGGCAGCTATGCCGCGCAGGCGCAGCCGGCCGCGCGCGGTCACCGCGGCGCGGGGCGCCTGACCCGCAGGCAGATGGAAGCCGCGGTCGGTCTCGGCGGTTCGCTCATCTGGCCGCTGCACGACTGGTGCCGCGCGCGGGGTGTGCGCTGGATGCCGTTCACCGAGGCGCGTCAGCTCGTGCAGGATCGCGACGGGCGCGTGCTCGGCGCCAGGGTGCTGGAACTGCCGGACGGACCCTCGCGCACCTCGTTCACGCATCATCTGCAGACCGGCGCGCGCCTGCAGGCGCTGCTGCCGCCGATCGTGCCCGGCTCGCGGCTGCTGCGCCGGCTCGCGCGCCGCCATCTCCGCGAGGCCGAAAGGCTCGAGCGCGAGGCGCGGGTGGCCCGATTCATCCGCGCCGAACGCGGCGTCTGCCTCGCGGCCGGCGGCTTCATCTGCAACCGGCCGATGGTCGCGCACTATGCGCCGAGCTACCGCGCCGGCTTTCCGCTCGGCACGTCCGGTGACGATGGCAGCGGCATCCGCCTCGGCCAGAGCGCCGGCGGCGCCACCGGCCGCATGCAGCGGATGACCGCGTGGCGTTTCATCAATCCACCGCTCGCCTGGGCGCGTGGCATCGTCGTCAACCGCCGCGGCGAGCGCGTCTGCAACGAGACGGTGTACGGGGCGACGCTCGGCATCGAGCTCGTCGAGCAGCATGGCGGCGAAGGCTGGCTGATCCTCGACGCACGTCTCGTGCGCGAGGCCAGGGCGCAGATCGCACCGGGCCGGACATTGCCGTTCCAGCGCCAGCTTGCGCGCCTGAACATGCTGATCGGGCGGCAGCGCGCGCGCACGCTCCGGCAGCTGGCCGCGCGGACCGGCATCGACCCGGAGGGGCTGGTCCGCTCGATCGCCGCCTACAACCGCGCCGCACGGGGCGAAATCCGCGACCCGCTCGGCAAGGATCCCGAGGACTGCGCTGGCATCACCGCGCCGCCGTTCATCGCCATCGACGTCGGCATCGCGGCGAAGTGGTTTCCCTGCCCGACACTGACGCTCGGAGGCCTGGTCGTGGACGAGGACAGCGGCCTGGTGCGCAGCGAATTCGGCGAGCCGATTCCCGGCCTCTACGCGGCGGGCCGCAGCGCGGTCGGCGTCAGCTCGCACCTGTACGTTTCCGGCCTCTCGATCGCCGACGGTGTGTTCTCCGGCCGGCGCGCCGGTCTGCACGCGGCCAGCGGCCGGACCTGGGAGCCGCCGCCATGATCGAGAATGCCGGGCCACGTGCCGCCGGCGTGTACCGCCGCCGCATCCGGCTGATCACTGCACCCGGCGCGGTGCGGGCCGGGCTCGAGGACACGGCCCACTCGATGCGCCTGGTGCTCAGCCACGACGGCATGTGCGTGACCGGCATCGACGCCGGGTTCCCGCGGATCCCGCTGACCACATGCCCGGGCGCAGCCGAACCGCTGCGCGAACTGGTCGGCCTGCCGCTCGCTTCCTACCCGGAGCGCCGCCTGGCGAACATCGACCCGCGCCTGCACTGCACTCATCTCTATCACCTGGCGCTGCTCGCGCTTGCGCACGCGCGCCGCGATGGCCGGCGGCAGTACGACGTGGAGGTGCCGTTCGATCGCGCAGCGCCGGTGTGGGCCAGCCTGCACCGCAACGGTGTGCTGCTGCACCGCTGGCAGGTCTGGGACGGCACGATCCGTGCGCCGGCGGAGCTGGCCGGGCGGCCGGTGCTGCAGGGTTTCGCGCGCTGGGCCGGAACCCACTTCGATGCCGAGGCTTTCGAGGCGGCGATGGTGCTGCACAACGGCATCTTCGTCAGCGGCGCCGGGCACAGGTCGATGGCCCGGCCGCGCAGCCCGCGCGCCGCCGACTTCCCCGAGCTGCTAGGCGCCTGCTACAGCTACCAGCCGGTGCGCGTACAGCAGGGCGTCTACCACCCGGACAGCCCGCGCGACACGACACCACCGGACGTGCCGCTGCTGGCGGATCTTGAGTGAGCGCTGCGGTCACTCCGTCGCGCGCGTGAAACACAGCCGCATCGCCTCGCCGCCGGCGTGATCGAGCGCCGGCACGAATACCGGCGCGACGCGCATGCCGATCGCGATCGCCTCCGCTGCAACGTCAACGAGATTCGTGTTGATGTGCACGCCCTCGTCGAGTTCGACGACCGCGAGCACGACCGGCTCCGGGCCGCTGAACTCCGGCAGCGGCGGCACGCGGGCGATCGTGTACGACAGCAGCCGGCCCTGCCCGGAAACTTCGTGCCAGTCGAGTGCCGACGAGGCACAGCGCGGGCAGTGCCGGCGCGGATAGAACACCCAGTGCCCGCAGTCGCCGCAGCGCTGCAGGCGCAGGCAGCGTTCGCGCAGGCCGGACCAGAATGGTGCCGAAATCGTGGTGGCGGGCGGCAGACGGATCGCGTGCATCGAATCAGCCTCCGCGCAGCAGCAGCGCGCCCTGTTCGCTCATCACGCCGCCGGTGCCGGACACGTAGGCCAGGTCGCAGCGCACGAGCTGGCGCTCCCCGGCGCGACCCGCGATCTGGTCAGCGGCCTCGATCACCTGCGAGAAGCCGCCCGCGGCGCCGGCCTGGCCGAAGGACAGCTGCCCGCCGTGCGTGTTCAGCGGGAAGTCGCCGCGAAACGTCAGGTCGTGCTCGCGCACGAAGCGCATCGCCTCGCCGCGGCCGCAGAAGCCGGCGTCTTCGAGCGTCAGCAGCACCGTGATGCTGTAGCAGTCGTAGATCGCCGCCATATGCACGTCGCGCGGCGTGCAGCCGGCCATCGCGAATGCGCGCTCCGAGGCCGGGCCGATCGGCGTCGCGGTCATCTCCGGCGCATAACTCGGCGACTTGTGCGCGAGCTGCTCGCCGCAGCCGGCGACGAACACCGGCCGGTGCCGGCAGCGCCGCGCCAGTTCAGGCGCGGCGACGATCACCGCCGCGCCGCCCGCCACCGGCATCACGATCTCGAGCAGATGCAGGGGATCGGCGACCACGCGGCTCGCCAGCACTTCCTCGATCGTGAGCGGCTGACCGTGGAAGATCGCTTCCGGATTGGCGAGCGCATTGCGGCGCTGGTCGACGACGACCTTGGCCGCCGCCCGCGGATCGTAGCCGTACAGCGCGCCGTAGCGCTGTGCGATCAGCCCATAACCGGTGTTCTGCCCGACGTGACCGTAGGGGATGTCGAATTCGGCCTCGGAAGCGCCGAACGCGGTGCTGTGCCCGCCGTAGCGCATGGCCCTGGCCATCGCCTGCGGGTCCTCGCCCGGAGCGAGTGGCGCGAGCCGCGCCGGCTGCACGCACAGCACCGCCTGGCACAGGCCGAGCTCGATCGCGGCCGCCGCGCGCCAGACCATACCGACCGCGCCGGCCCCGCCCAGATCCACGACTTCGGCGAAGTGCAGGCCGACGCCGAGATACTCCGCGACCATCGCCGGCACGAAGGCCGCGGCCTCGTGGAAATATGCGCCGCCGATGCACAAGCCATCGAGGTCCTGCAGGCCTAGCCCGGCGTCGCGCAGTGCGAGCCCGGCCAGGTCCGCGACCTGCTCGAGGTGGAACATGCGCGGCGCGGTCGCATAGCGTTCCGGGCGGTACTGCGCGCGCCCGACGATCGCCGCATTACCACGCAGCCCGGGCCGGGCCGGTGCCGCCGCTGCAGCGGTCATCGGCGGGCGTCCCGGCCGAGGATCAGCGCGCTCGTCGGCACACCGGTGCCGGCCGTGACCAGTACGTGCTCGACCGCGGCGACCGGATTGCACGAGGTCCCACGGATCTGGCGCACGGCCTCGGCGATGCCATTCATCCCGTGGATGTAGCCTTCGCCGAGCTGCCCGCCGTGCGTATTCACCGGCAGGCGCCCGCCCAGGCCGATCTGCCCTTCACGCACGAACTGCGGAGCCGCGCCGCGGTCGCAGAAGCCATAGGCCTCGAGCTGCATCAGCACCAGCGGCGTGAAGTGATCGTAGATCACCGCGGTCTGAATGTCTGCCGGCGTCAGCCCGGACTGTGCCCACAACTGCCGCGCGACCAGTTCGACTTCGGTCAGGCGCGCGATGTCGGCGCGGTAATAACTCGTCATCTGCTGCTGGTCGCCGGCCGAACCCTGCGCGGCGGCGGCGATCACGGCCGGCGGCTGCGCCAGCCGCCGCGCCCGATCAGTACTGGTGACCACCAGTGCAACGCCGCCGTCGCTCTCCTGGCAGCAGTCGAGGAGCCGCAGCGGTTCGCAGATCGGTCGCGAGGCCTGGTGCTCGGCCAGCGTGATCGGCTTGCCGTGGAACCACGCGGCCGGGTTGCGCGCGGCGTGCTCGCGCATCGTCACTGCGACGCGGCCGAAGTCCTCGCTGGTCGCGCCACTCTGGTGCATGTACCGGCGCGCGAGCATCGCGACCCAGGCGGCTGGTGTCATCAGCCCGTAGGGCATGTACCAGCCGAACTGCACCAGCTCGGCGGTGACCACGTGTGCTGCCGGCATCAGGCCCGAGCCGAAGCGGTATTCGGAGCGCTCGTTCATCGCCCGGTATACGACCACGACCTCGGCAAGGCCGGCCTGCACCGCGAGTGCTGCCTGCAACACGGTGGCACAGGCAGCGCCGCCGCCGTAGTGCACGCGCGAGAAGAACTTGAGTTCCCGCCCGCCGATGTTGCGGAACACCTCGCTCTCGAGGTTGTGGTCGAGGCTGTAGGTGCACAGTCCGTCGACCTCGGTCGGCCGGATTCCGGCATCGGCCAGCGCCGCGCTGATCGCCTCGCAGGCGAGGCGCAGCTCGCTGCGGCCCGACTGCTTCGAAAACTCGGTGGCGCCGATGCCGGCGATCGCCGCCTCGCCACTGAACGAGCGGCTGCTCACGATTGGGCTCCGAGCGGGACGCAGACTTCGACCACCGCGCCGACGTGCTCGCCGCGCCCAGTCCGGCCGCGCACGTCGATCTCGAGGCGGCGCTCGCCATCGGCGTCCTCGGCGCGCAGCACCTCGCCGGTGAAGGTCAGCGTGTCGCCAGGGAAGGCCGGGGTGCCGAGCTTCAGCCGCACCGCGCGCAGCCGGGATGAGGGCCCCGCCCAGTCGCCGACATAGCGCGCGACGAAACCGTTGGTCACGTGAATCGTCATGTAGATGTCCGGCATGCCGAGTGACCGCACCCAGGCGGGATCGTGGTGGACACGCTCGAAGTCGCTGGTCGCGATCGCGGAGGCGACGATCAGCGAGGGGGTCACCGGGATCGGCAACGGCGGCAGGCGTGCGCCGGCGGTCGCGGTGAGTGGTGTCCCGGTCATGCGGCACTCCAGTCCGGCAGGTGGCTGTACTCGGGCCGCCAATCGGCGAGCCGGGGTGCGGCGCCGGCGGCGATCGCCTCGCCCAGGCGCGCGAGCTCCACGGCCGGTCCGCCGAGTGCGAACTCGAGATCCTTGGCCCACAACAGATAGCGGTGGATCGGGTACTGGATATCCACACCGACGCCGCCGTGCAGATGCATGCTGTCATGGCCGATGCGGTGCGCCGCCTGTCCGGCCCACCAGGCCGCGACCGAGGCCTCGGCGATCGCGCTGCGCCCGGTTTCGAGGCACCAGGCGCTGCGCTGCACGGCCGCACGCAGTGCCTCGAGATCGGTGTACTGGTCGGCGAGCCGGTGCTGCACCGACTGGAAGCTGCCGATCGGCCGGCCGAACTGGTGGCGCTGGCTCACATAATCGACGGTCCGATGCAGCGCGCCGTCGAGCACGCCGAGCAGCAGCGCGGCGAGACACAGGCGCGCGATGACCTCCGCATCCCCGAGCGCGGTCGCCGATGGAATCCGCGCGCTGTCCGGCAGCCGTGCCTCATCGAGACGCAGCTCGGCGAAGCCGATCGCGCTCAGCGTGCGCTGTGGTCTAACGATGAGGCCCGGCGTGTCGCGTGGCACGCGGAACAGCAGTGGCGCCTCGCCGGGGCCGGTGGCGGAGACCAGCCACTCCGTTGCTTCTGTTCCATGCAGCACGTTCGTCTTCGTGCCGGTCAGGCGCCAGCCATCGCCCTCGCGCGCGGCTCGCGTACCGGGCCGCAGCGCGCTCGCGAGCGTCACCGGCTCGGACAGCGCGAACGTGGCGATCGCCGCCGGCCCGGGGTGGGCAATGCCGGCACGCTCCAGCACGGCCGCTGCGGCCAGCGTTCCCGGCAGCGGCACGCGCGCAAGAGCGCGCCCCTGCTGCTCGAGCAGCAGCGCGATCTCGAGCGGGCCGAGCGCCCCGGCGCCGACCTCGAGCAGCCCGGACCCGGCGAGCGCCGCCCACAGCGCCGCATCGTACGGCTGGCCGGACGCGGCCAGCCGCTTCTGCGCCTCATCATCGCAGTGGTCGGCGAACAGGCGCGCGGCCAGTTCGGCGAGCGCCTGTTGTTCTTCGGACAGCCGGTAGTCCATGCGCCCTCCTCAGCCGCCCTCGGCGTGGACGAAGAACGGCAGCCGGAGGCCCGGTTCGACCTCGACGACCTCGACCGCGAGCGGCATGCCGATGGCGAGCGCCTGAGGCTCGATGCCGCGCCCGTTCGCCACCAGCCGCCAGCCCTCCTCCATGTCCACCAGCAGGATCGGCAGTGGATACTCGAACGGCGGAATCGGCGGATGGTGCGCGACGACGAAACTGTACAGCGTGCCGCGACCCGAGGACTGCACCGTGTCCCAGTCGAGTGACTGGCACTGGGGACACATGGGACCCGGCGGATGGCGCAGCGTCCCGCAGCCGGTGCAACGCTGCACCAGCAGCCGGCCGGCGGCGATGCCTTCCCAGAAGAAGGCGTTGTCGCGGTTGACCGGCGGGCGCAGGCGTCCCGGCGGCGCAGCCGCGACCGCCGGCTGGGCCGTGGCCGCCGCCTCACGGGCCCGGAACTTGAGGATGCGGAAGCGCATACGGCCGACGACCTCGCCACCCTCGACGCGGAACTCGTGCAGGATCGTCAGGAAGAAGCCGTTGCCGAGGCCGGTCTTCTTCTCGTCGGAGACCGATTCCAGCCTGGCCTCCTCGGTGACTCGCTCGCCAAGCCGCAGCTCGCGCAGGTATTCCTGCTCGAGATTGGTCGCGGCAACACCGACGTAGCCCGCCGCATCGAAGGGCTGCAGGATCGCCATGCCCTCGACCCGCGCCGGATCCGGCGTGAACTTGCGCATCGTCCACACTGGCAGCATCGCCGCGGGCGCGAGGCCCGCGCGGTAGCGTGGGTTGGCCTCCCCGATCGCGTCGCACCAGGCGTTGATCATCGGCTGGTTGACCGGCTCGCGGGCTGCGCGCGCCGGCCAGACGGCCAGGCCGACAGCGGCGCGGGCCTCGGCGGCGGGATCGGCAGCGTTCTCCATCGTCAGTTCCTCACTGGACGTGCCGCGGCAGCCGCAGCCCGACCTGCGCGATCATGTCACGCAGCACCTCGGCGGTGCCGCCGCCGAACGTCAGCGGCAGGAAGCGCCGCAGCTCCTCCTCGAGCCGGCCGGCGAGCAGCGCGCCCGGCGCGCCCGCGGCGACGACCGACTGCGGGCCGACGATCTGCATCAGCTGGTCCAGCACCTCGATCACCGTCGCCGCGCCGGCGACCTTGCAGGCGGCGGCGAATTCCTGGCGCACGCGGCCATCGCGGATCTCGCAGGCCATGCGGTTGTTCATGTCATCGAGTGTGGCGAGCCGGGCGTAGCATTCGGCCAGCTGCAGCCGGACCTGCGGCCGGTCGATGAGCGCCGCGCCATCGCCATCGCGGGTTGCCCGCGCCCACTCGAGCACGCGGTCGAAGCAGGCGTTGCCCGCGAAGGCCAGCGCCGCGAGCCCGACGCGCTCGTGGTTGAGCTGCTCGGTGATCAGCCGCCAGCCGGAGCCCGGCTCGCCGACCACGCGATCCTCCGGCACGAACACCTCGTCATAGTAGGTCGCATTGGTGCGCACGCCGGCGACGGTGCGGATCGGCGTGATCGTCAATCCCGGTGCCCGCGCATCGACGATCAGCACCGAGATGCCGCGGTGCCGGATGGAGCCCGGCTCGGTGCGCGCAGCCAGCCAGATGTAGTCGGCACCCTCGGCGCCGCTGGTGTAGATCTTCTGGCCGCGCACCCGATAGCCGCCAGCCACGCGTTCCGCAACCGTCGTCAGTGCGGCCAGGTCGCTGCCAGCCTGCGGCTCGGTATACCCGATCGCAAACAGCGCCTCGCCCCGGGCGATGCGCGGCAGGAACTCGCGGCGCTGCGCGTCGGTGCCGACGCGGATCAACGTCGGGCCGACCGTATTGACCGTCACGAACGGGAACGGCGCGCGCGACCACCACAGCTCCTCCATGACGATCTTCTGCGCCAGCGTGTCGAGCCCGCGGCCGCCATACTCGACCGGCCATCCCGGCGCGAGCCAGCCATCGCGACCGAGCCGCCGGATGACGTCGCGAAACAGTGGCCCACCCTCGGCTTGGGCAAGTTCGGCGCGCTCGGCCTCTGTCAGCAGGCCGGCCAGGTAACGCCGGAACTCGTGGCGCAGCGCGACTTGTTCCGCGGTCCAGGCGAGGTCCATTCAGTCGCCTCCGAACGGCGGGATTCCAAGCCGCGCGAGCGTCGCCGCCGCCGTGTCCGGTTGCAGCGGCAGGTAACGGCCCGCCGTTTCATCGAGCACGAACAGCGGCTCGCAGACCAGCGCGGGATCGTAACCCTCACGGCGCAGTTCGGTCTTGCGCAGCTTGAAGCTGGCGGTCAGGTCGGTGCCCGGCGTGAGACGCAGGAACAGGGGTACCGCATAGTCCGGCAGTCGCTCCGCTGCATACCGATAGAACCCCGCCGGGTCGAACGCCGCCACATCGACGACCTCGAGCGCAGCCAGGCCGGCGCGGCCCTCGGTACCGGGCACGCGCACGCCGCAGACGTTGATCATGCACAAGCCCGGAAAGGCGGCAAGTGCATTGGCAACTTCCTCGGTCGAAACGTTCTCGCTCTTCCAGCGGAAGGTATCGCCAACACGGTCGACGAACCAGCAGTAGCCATCCGCGTCCATCCGCAGCAGATCGCCTGAGCGGAACCAGCGGTCGCCGGGCGTGAACACATCGTGCAGGATCTTGCGCCCGGTATCGTCCGCCGCGCGATAGCCATCGAAGGTGGCGCCGGCGGTTCCCGCCGGGTCCGCGATGCAGCCGATCGCCTCGCCCGGCTCGTTCGGGCCAACCTCGATGCAGCGACCCGCCGCATCGCGCGGGTGCTTCCCCGTGTCCTGGTCGTAGCGGATCAGGCGCAGGTTGCTGCGCTCGCGGAACGGCACGCGACCGCAGCTGCCGATCGGGCCATCGAGGTTCATCGTGCTGCAGTTCATCTCGGTGCCGCCCCAGGTTTCGATGATCCGGCCGACACCGAAGCGGTCCCGGAACTGCTGCCAGACGTCCGCGCGCAGGCCCGCCCCGCTCATTTTCACGAGCGTGTGCCCGCGGTCGCGCGGATCGGGCGGCTGGTTGCTCAGGTAGCGACAGATTTCGCCGATGTACTGCAGCGTCGTGATCCGGTGGCGCCGCACGTCGGGCCAGAACTGCGAGGCGCTGAACTTGCGCCGCAGCACCATCGGGATGCCGAGGTGCACGGTCACCGACGGTATGACCATGCCGCCGGCGCCATGGAATACCGGCAGCACGTTGTAATAGACGTCCGAATCATTGAGGTCCAGCATCCCGCCCGTCGTCACCCCGGCTGCGACGAAGCGGAAATGGCTGATGCGTGCGGCCTTCGGCAGGCCAGTGGTGCCGGAAGTGAAGATATAGACGAAGTCGTCGTCCGGCGTGATGCCCGCTCGCAGCCGCGCCGGCGGATCCGCGGCACTGGCCTGTGCCAGCAGCGGCTCGAGGGCGGACCCGCCGTCTGCATCGAAGCTCCATATCCGCCCCGTCCGCGCCCCCTGCGGCAGCGTCGCGAGCGCCTGGGCACCCGGCGCATCGCAGATCGTAGTGCGGGCGCCGGCCGCCGCGACCGCGTGCGCGAGTACCGCGCCACGCGCGAAGGTGTTGATGAACGCGGTGCGCACGCCGATCTTGCCGAGACCCAGCCAGACGGCGAAATACTCGGGCCGGTTCTGCATCACGAGCGCGACGACGTCGTCGCGGCCGAGGCCGGCATCGAGAGCGACCGCGGCGATCCGGTTCGCGAGCGCGTTCACGCCGCCGAAGGTCCAGATCCGGTCCTCGAAGTGGATCCAGGGCCGGTCGGCCGACTCGGCCACGCGCTGCTCGAAGCAATCGGGGAACAGCAACGGTCGCTCGCGCAGGCGCAGCAGCGGTGCGTGAACGGCATCCATCGCCGCCTGGGTGGCCGCGCGGGCCGGCGTCACGAGCGATCCCTCGGGCGTCCGGACCGCGATCGATGCATTGCCGGCTTCAGCAGCTCGCATAGTTGACCGGTGTCGCTTCAGGTGCGGGAGAGCGGCAGCGTATCCGCGCACCCGCAGCCTGTAAAGGCGACCGGGATCCGGGCAGTCTCGCTGCTGCAGGTGGATTCCGCGCTACACAGCAGGCCGCAGGTCGCTAAGATCGCGGGTAGCGACCTGCCAGTGAAGATGAGGCCCTGGCCATGCAACCGTCGGTGGAGCAATTCGGGTACACCCAGGAACTGAAGCGCGTGCTGGGCGTGACCGACCTGGTGATCCTCGGCCTGTGCATGGCCGTACCCATTTCGGTGAGCGTCATCTACGGCTACGTGGTCCAGGCCGCCGCCGGATCCGTGGCCATGGTCTACCTGCTGGCCGCCATCGGCATGCTGCTCACCGGCAACAGCTACGCGCGGCTGGCCGAGGCCTTTCCGCTGGCCGGCGGCGGCTATGCCTTCGTATCGCGTGGCCTGAGCCGCCTGGCGGGTTTCCTCATCGGCTGGGCCATGGCGGGCATGTACATCGTGCTGCTGCCATTGCTGTACATCTTTGGCGCGTACGCGCTGCGGGCCATGCTGCCTGCGGTCCCGGTGCAGGTATGGCTGCTGGCCTTCATCGTCATCAACACCTGGGCCAACTACCGTGGCCTCGAGGTGACCCGGAACATCCTGAAGTACATTCTCGGTGCGGAGCTCCTGATCTACCTGTGGACCGTGATTGCCTGCCTGGTGGCCGTGACGCAGGGAGTTGAAGGCGCCGCATTCACGCCGGCCCCGTTCTATGCTCCGGGTCAGTTCGAACTGCTCGCGGTCATGGCAGGACTGTCGATCGCGGTCTTCAACTTCGGCGGTCCGGAAATGCTCACGGCCCTCGGCGAGGAGACCCGGGGAGGAGCAAGAACGCTCGGGATCGGCGTGCTGGTCGCCTTCGTCGCGCTCGGATCCCTGTACCTGCTGCTGGTCTACGTGGCGGCGCTGGTCTGGCCGGACTATACGACGCTGGGCGACGCCGATACCGCCTTCTACGAGATCGTGGCGCGCGCCGGCGGGCCAGCGCTGAAATCGGCGTTTGTCGTCGCCGTCGTGATCGCGACCTTTGGCAGCTGCATCGGTGCCCAGGCCTGCAGCTCGCGCCTGTTGTATGCGATGGGGCGCGACCGGATGTTCCCGAAGGTTCTCTCCCGGGTCCACCCGAAGTACCAGAGTCCGTACATCGGCGTCATCGCCATCGGGGTCAGCTCGACGATCCTCTGCCTGGCCTTCCCGGACCGGGCGGAGGTGATGACCGAGATGGTGAACTTCAGCCTGCTGCTGAGCTGGTCGGCCGTCAACATCACGACCATCGGCTACTTCATGCTGAAGCAGCGGAGCCGGAATTACCTGCGCGACCTCGCCTGCCCGGTACTTGGCGTCCTGGTCACCGGGTATGCGTTCTACAGCCTGGATTCCGCAGCCATGAAGATTGGCCTCGCCTGGCTGGGAGTCGGGGTCCTGTTCGCCGCCTGGCTCAGGTACGTCCGCAGGGTCGACCTGTCGTTCGCGTCCGATTCAGGGATCTGAAGCGCGGGGACGGCGGCCTCAGGTCTTCCGGAAAAGACCGAGCTTGCCCAGAATGAAGATGAGCAGCGCCGCGCCCGCAAGCGCAACGACAAAGCGGAGGATACCGCCAGTGGGCGCGATGCCCAGCAGGCCGGCGATCCAGAAGCCCAGCAGCGAGCCCACCACGCCTACCAGTACATTGGCGATCAAACCCATCTGGGCGTTGGTCTTCATGACGATGCTCGCCAGCCAGCCGACGATTCCGCCAATAATCAAAGAGATGATCCAACTCATGTCGGTACCCCCAAGTGATTACGAGCTCCCGCCTGGCCGGCATGGCTGACGCACCGCCTTCCCGGCCATCCTCAGGATATCATCCAGCGGCAGGTCGTAGAACAGGACTCGCTGCAGCCAGTGCTCGATGAAACTCCTCTGGTACCCGAGCTGGCCAGCGCCTGGTACGGCACGGCTCGACCACTGTCACCAAGGAAGCCCAGCTTGGCGTGGCCAGTTGAACCTACCCTTCATTGTGGATAGACCCTGACCCATGCAGTTCTCCTTGCTGCACGCTCCAGGTCGGCCTCGAGTGGATGCCCATCGGAGCTGAGGCCGATATCGTAATACGGAGCATCCTGCGGGAATTGAGCGAGGAATTCTGCGAGTGCGCTGCGAATCGCCTCGGGGTCATCTACTACAGCATCGGCCCGACAGGCACGCTCCTTGCCTTCGATGCGCACGCGAACTGATGCTCCCCCTCTGAGGTTCTTCCACCAGCTGTTCTCCACCGAGGTGAATGCCCAGACAGAGCCACCGGCCCTCAGATACCGGACCGGGGTGGTGTAGACCTTTCCCGTCTTCCGGCCAGTGAACGTGATGAGCATCAGGCTCTTGCTCCAGAACCGATGCAGAGGTGACTGAAGCAGGAACCGTACGGCCGGGTTGATGATGGTGAAGAGACTGTCAGGAATACGCATGGCGGTTCTCGAGCGGCCAATTGTCATGCTAGCGCATCCCATGCATGGACCACCACGTCTCGAAGGGCGTCCATCTGCGATTTACTGGAGAGAGGCAAATGTATTACAATGCGCGACATGAAAACTTCAGCCCTCACAATTCGTCTGGATCCGACACTCGACCGGCAAGTTACACGGATTGCCAAGCGCACGGGTCGCAGCAGGAGCGAGGTGATTCGTGATGCGGTGCGGCGCCAGCTGGCACTGGCCCGGTTCCAGGATCTGCGCCGCCGGATCATGCCCCTGGCGGAAGCCCGCGGATATCTGACCGACGAGGACGTGATTCGCGAAGTGTCGTGAGAGTCGCTCTCGACACCAACGTCCTCGTGAGCGCTGTCGCGACTCGGGGGCTGTGTGCTGATGTCTTCAATCTCGTCCTCGCCGAGCACGAGTTGATCGTCGGGGAAACCGTGATCGCGGAGCTCAAGAGGGTCTTGCGCCAGAAGATGAGGGCCCCCAGTGAGGCTATTGAGGAATTCGAAGCCCTCCTGCGCCAGGAAGGTTCTGTAGTGGGGAAGACCAAGGCCCTTCCCGTACCCATACGCGACCAGTCCGACGTGCATGTTCTGTCGGAAGCCGTTGCCGGCAACGCGGAGGTGCTGGTTACAGGCGACCGGGACTTGTTGGAGATCGCGGCTGCACTTCCCCTGCAAGTCCTCACGCCGAGAGGATTGTGGGAGCAACTCCGAAAGGACGCTTCACGGCGTCAATAGCGACCTTTACCAGCAGGTCGCCGTCATCATCTGAATTGCTACAGCACGGCCCAAGCTCGCGGTCAGATCTCACCGTGAGTCATGCCCCGCAGACCTCGAACAGCCCCGCCGCGCCCATGCCACCGCCCACGCACATCGTGACGACCACGCGCCGGCAGCCGCGCCGCCGGCCTTCGATCAGCGCGTGCATCACGAGCCGTGCGCCGCTCATGCCGAACGGATGGCCGACCGCGATCGCGCCGCCGTCGACGTTGAGCCGCGCCGGGTCGATGCCGAGGCGGTCGCGGCAATAGAGCACCTGCACCGCGAAGGCCTCGTTCAGTTCCCACAGGTCGATGTCGGCAACGCTGAGGCCATGCTTCGCCAGCAGTTTAGGCACTGCGAACACCGGACCGATGCCCATTTCCTCCGGCAGGCAGCCGGCCACCGCCATGCCGCGGTAGATGCCGAGCGGTGTGAGCCCGCGGCGCGCGGCCTCGGCGGCCTCCATCAGCACGACAGCCGCCGCGCCATCCGAGAGCTGCGAGGCATTGCCGGCGGTGATGTGCGCACCTTGCTTCACCAGTGTGCCGCCCTTCCACACCGGCGCGAGGCCGGCGAGGCCGGCCAGCGTCGTATCGGCGCGGATGCCCTCGTCGGCTGCGAGCGTGACTTCCTCATGGCTGGTCGCCCCGGTCTCGCGGTTGACCACCGCCTTGCGTGTCGGGAGCGGCGCGAGTTCCGCCGCGAAGCGCCCGGCCGCCTGCGCCGCCGCGGTCCGCTGCTGGCTCTGCAGGCCGAATTCGTCCTGGGCCTCGCGCGAGATCCCGTAGCGCGCGGCAACGACCTCGGCGGTCTCGATCATCTGCATGTACATGTGCGGCCAGCGCGCGACGACGGCCTCGGACTGCGCGCGGAAGGCATTCTTGTGCTGGTTCTGCACCAGGCTGATCGACTCGACCCCGCCGGCGACGACCACGTTCATGCCATCGGCGAGGATCTGTTTCGCGCCGGTCGCGATGGCCATCAGCCCCGAGGCGCACATCCGGTCGATTGACATCCCCGGCACGGTGTCCGGCAGGCCGGCTGTCGCCACGGCGAGGCGACCGATGTTGTAGCCCTGCGTGCCCTGCTGCCCGGCGCAGCCCAGGATCACATCCTCGACCTCGGCGGGCGCGATGCCGGCACGGCGCACGGCCTCGGCGACGACGTGGCCGGCGAGCACCGGCGCCTCGGTATCGTTGAAGGCACCGCGGTAGGCCTTGGCGATCGGCGTCCGGGCGACAGCGACAATGGCAGCTTCACGCATGCGGGAACCTCAGGAACTGAAGAAGCGACTCACGGTATCGGCGACACAGGCGGGCTTGGCCGCACCCTCGCGCTCGACGGTCACGCGCACGGTGACCTGCACGCCGCCCTTGACCGGCTCGGCGGCGACGATCTGGCCGCGACCACGGATGCGGCTGCCGGCCGGCACGTAGTCCGGGAAGCGCACGCGCTCGAGGCCGTAGTTCACGCCCATGGAAACCTGTTCGACCCGCATCAGGCGCGGCAGGAACCAGTTGACCAGCGCGAGCGTCAGGTAGCCGTGCGCGATCGTGCCGCCGAAGGGTCCGGTCCGTGCGCGCTCGACGTCCACATGAATCCACTGGTCGTCGCCGGTAACTTCGGCAAAACCATTGATGCGGTCCTGGTCGACGGTCAGCCACTCGGTCGGACCGAGTTCGGTACCGACCGCCTCGAGCAGCGCTGCCGGCTTGGCGAACACGCGAGTCACGGATGCTGGCTCGACACCGACAGCACCTCGCCGGTCAGGTAGCTGGCGAGATCGCTCGCCAGGAAGATGATGACATTGGCCACTTCCCGGACGTCCGCCGGGCGGCCGAAGGCCTCACGCCGGGAAAGTTCCTGCAGCAGTTCCGGGGTGGTCGTCTTCTCCAGGAAAGCGTGCATCGCGATCGACGGCGCCACCGCGTTGATGCGCACCTGGAATGGAGCGGATTCGATCGCCGCGCAGCGCGTGAGCGCCATCACACCGGCCTTCGCCGCGGCGTAGTGCGCCTGCCCGGCCTGGGCGCGCCAGCCAAGCACGGAGGCGTTGTTGACGACCACGCCGCTCTTCCGCTCATACATGTGCGGCAGCACCGCCCGGCACATCCGGAACACGCTGGTCAGCGAAACGTCGAGCACCCGGGACCACTGCTCGTCCGTCATCTCGACGAGGTTGGCGGTACCACCAAGCCCCGCATTGTTGATCAGGACGTCGATATGGCCGAGCTCTGCCCGGGCCGCGGCGACCAGTGCATCCACGTCGGCCTGCCGCGTGACGTCGCAGACCCGCGAGCCGGGGCGACCGTGGCCCTGGGACTCGAGCCGCGCGACCGCCTCCGCGAGCCGGCGCTCGTGGATGTCGCTGATGAACACGCGCGCGCCTTCCTCGAGGCAGCGCGCGGCGGTCGCGAAGCCGATGCCGGTACCCGCCGCGGCGGTGAGCAGCACCGTGCGGCCGGCGAGCAGGGCATGCCCCGACGGCAGGGTCGGAATATTCGGGCCGGTTTCAGCGGTCACCACGCGGCTCCCTGGGCAGGCCGAGCGCACGCTCGGCGATGATGTTGCGCTGGATCTCGTTCGTCCCCGCGTAGATGGTATCGGAGCGCGAGGCGAGGAACATGCGCGGCAGGTCGTCGAACTCGTAGGGCTCCGCGCGCGCGATCTCGCCGGCCGGGCCGAGCACGTCCATCGCCAGTTCCCCGAGCCGGCGGCGCCAGCTCGCCCAGTAGATCTTGTAGGTCAGCGCCTCCGGCGGCAGCGCACCCTCGCGCCCGCCGGAGAGCATTCTGAGCGCGCTGTAGCGCATGATCCTGAGCCCGATCCAGGCCTCGGCAATGCGTTGCCGGATCAGCGGGTCGCGCGCGGTGCCGTTGGCGCGCGCGGCTGCGACGAGCTGGTCGAATTCGTTGCGGAAGCGCATCTGCTGCGCGAGCGTCGAGACGCCGCGCTCGAAGGCCAGCGTGCCCATCGCGACCTTCCAGCCGTCGCCGGGGCGCCCGACGCAGTACCCAGCCCGGGTCCGCGCACCGTCGAAGAAGATCTCGTTGAACTCCTCCTCGCCGGTGATCTGGCGGATCGGCCGGATCGTGACGCCCTTCTGCTGCATCGGCACCAGCAGGTAGGAGAGACCGGCCGGACCGCGGCTACCCTCCTCGCTGCGGCAGACGACAAAGATCCATTGCGCGAACTGCGCCAGCGAAGTCCAGGTCTTCTGCCCGTCAATGACCCACTCATCGCCATCCGGCCCGTGCTCGAGCCGCGCGCGCGTGCGCACGCTCGCGAGGTCCGAGCCCGCGTTCGGCTCGCTGTAGCCCTGGCACCAGAACTCCTCGCCAGCGGCGATCTTCGGCAGGAAGCGCTCGCGCTGCGCGTCGGTACCGAATTGCAGGATCGTCGGCCCGGCCAGCTCGACGCCGAGGTGCCCCATCCGCCCGGGCGCGCCGGCACGCGCGTACTCCTCGGCGAAGATCACCTGCTCGGCGAGGCTCGCGTCGCGGCCGCCGTAACGCGCGGGCCAGCCGATCACGCTCCAGCGCGCGCGGCCGAGAGCGCGCTCCCATTCGAGACGCTGCTCGACGCAGGCAACCAGCCCGGTGACCCCGCGGATCGCCCGGAACGGGCCGCTGAGCTGCTCTTCCAGCCACGCGGCACACTCGTGGCGGAACGCCTCTTCGGCCAGTGTGAAGCCGAGTTTCATCGGGTCCCTCCCGCGGTGGCTGGCAGGGGATCATCGAGGCCGATCAGCCGCGCGATCTGCTCGCGGTGCCAGTCCGGTGCGCCGAGATAGGTCATCGCCGAGCGCGCGCGCTTGAAATAGAGCTGCGCCTCGTGCTCCCAGGTGAAGCCGATGCCCCCATGGAGCTGGATCGCATGCGCGCCGCACTGCATGAACGCTTCCGAACAGCAGCACCTGGCCAGCGCCGCGGCCTCGGCCAGGTCCCGGGCCGAGGCGGTGCCGGCACGGTACTCATCCACGGTACAGGCGGCGTAGTACACCGCCGATTTCGCCGCCTCGCAGGCCACCAGCAGGTCCGCGAGCTGGTGCTTGATGGCCTGGAAGCTGCCGATCACGCGCCCGAACTGCACCCGCTGCCGGGAATACTCGACCGTCATTTCGAGCGCGCCGAAAGCGCCGCCGAGCTGCTCCGCGGCGAAAGCGACCTGAGCGACCTGGACGCCCCGCGCGAGCGCCGCACCGGCCTGGCCGATTGCGCCGACGATCGCACCGGCCCCGACGCGCACGCCATCGAAGACGAGCCGCGCATACGGCCGGGTCTGGTCCATCGTTAACAGGCGCTTCGCAGTGCTGCCGGATGTGTCGCGCGGCAGCGCGATGAGCGTGATCGCCTCCTCATCCTGGCTCCCCGCCGCGCGCGCCGCGACCAGCACGAGGTCGGCAATGTCGCCATACAGGACGAACGAGGCGTGGCCCTCGAGCCGGCCACCACCGCTGCCATCCGGTGTGAAGCGTGCCCCGATCGCTCCGGGTTGCCCGCTGTCGTCGCTCAGAGCCGCGGTCGCGATGCATTCGCCGGCCGCAATCGGCCGCAGCCAGCGCTCCTGCTGCCCGGGCGGCGCACATTCGCGAAGCAGCGCGGCGGCGAGGCCGCTGGTCGCGAAGAACGGCGACATGAACAGCCGCCGGCCCGTCTCCTCGAGCAGGATCGCGAGCTCGACCGCGCCGAGGCCGCCACCGTCGGCGCTCTCCGGCATCGCGAGCCCGGTCCAGCCGAGTTCGACCGCGAGCGCCTGCCAGGCCCCGGGGTCGTAGCCGCGGCTGCCGGCCAGCACCGCGCGCAGGCGGTCCGCGCCACCGTGGCCAGCGACGAACTCGCGGGCCGCCTCGCGGATCATCTCCTGCTCCGGCGTGAATGCGAACTGCATCGCTGTCAGGTTCCCCAGACCCTCTTCTGCGGCGGTCGATCAGCCAGCAGCCGCGCGACCACCGGGCCGATTTCGGCGGGCGCCCAACGCGCGCCCTTGTCGAAGGTCGGGCCGTCGTTCCAGCCGTTGCACAGCGTGATGCGGCCGCCCTCGAGGTCGAACACACAGCCGCTCACGGCGCGCGACTCAGCGCTGCCGAGCCAGACCACGAACGGAGCGATATTCGCCGGATCCTGGCGGTCGAAGCCGGACTCTGGCGCGCGCATCTTGTCGGCGAAGGCCGTTTCCGTCATCCGCGTGCGCGCCGCAGGCGCGAGCGCATTCGCGGTGATGCCGTAGCGGCCGAGTTCCGCGGCCTGCACCAGCGTCAGGCTGGCGATGCCGCCTTTCGCGGCCGAGTAGGCCGACTGGCCGATGCTGCCCTGCAGCCCGGCACCGGAACTCGTGTTGATGATCCGCGCATCGACCGGCCGCCCGGCCTTCTGCTCGGCGCGCCAGTGCGCGACCGCATGGCTGCTCACGCAGAAGTGGCCGCGCAGGTGCACGCGGAGGACCGCGTCCCATTCCTCGACGCTCTGGCTGACGAACATCCGGTCGCGGACGACGCCGGCGTTGTTGACGACGACGTCGAGCCGTCCAAAGGCCTCGAGCGCAGTCTTCACAATGCGTCCGGCGCCATCGAGCTCGGCGACGTCGTCGCCGTTCGCGACCGCGCGGCCGCCGGCTGCGACGATCTCGTCGACGACCGCCTGCGCCGTCGCCGTGTCGCGGCCCTCGCCGGCGAGCGAAGTGCCGAGATCGTTGATGACGACACTGGCGCCCTCGGCGGCGAAGGCGAGCGCATAGGCGCGACCGAGGCCGCGTCCGGCGCCGGTGACGATCACGACGCGGTCACTGCATATTCCAGCCATCCTCTTCGACTCCTTGCCCGCGGCCGTGTTCAGAGCCGCTCGATTACGGTTACGTTCGCCTGGCCGCCGCCCTCGCACATGGTCACCAGCCCGTAGCGCCCCTGCCGGCGTTCCAGCTCGAAGAGCAGCGTCGTCATCAACCGCGCGCCGGTCGCACCGAGTGGATGGCCGAGCGCGATCGCGCCGCCATTGACGTTGACCCGCGCGTGGTCGGCGCCGAGCTCGCGCTCCCAGGCGATGACGACCGAAGCGAAGGCCTCGTTGATCTCGATCAGATCGATGTCGGCGAGCGTCATGCCGAGCTTCGCGAGCGCATGCCGGGTGGCCGGGATCGGCGCGGTCAGCATCCACACCGGGTCGTCGGCGCGGACGGAGAGATGCACGATCCGCGCCCGCGGCTTCAGGCCGTGAACCCGCACGGCCCGTTCCGAGGCGATCAGCAGCGCGGCCGAGGCGTCGGCGATCTGGCTCGACACGCCGGCGGTCACGCGCCCGCCCGGCTCGAGCGGCTGGAGTGTCGCCATCTTCTCGAGCGAGGTGCCGCGGCGCGGCGTCTCGTCCCTGCGGAACTCGCCAACCGGCGCGATCTCGGCGTCCAGGCGGCCGGAGTCGATCGCCTCGATCGCGCGCCGGTTGCTCTCGAGCGCAAACTCCTCCATCTCGCGCCGGCTGATGTTCCACTTCGCCGCGATCATCTCGGCGGAGCGGAACTGCGACACTGGCTGCGTGCCGTAGCGCCGTACCCAGCCCGGCGAGCCGCTGAACGGATCGGCGAAGCCCAGCGCCTGCCCGGCGATCATCGCCTGCGAAATCGGGATCGCATTCATCTGCTGCACGCCGCCCGCGACGACGAGATCCTGCGTGCCGCTCATGACGCCCTGCGCGGCGAAGTGAATCGCCTGCTGCGAGGAGCCGCACTGGCGATCGACCGTCGTGCCCGGCACGTGCTCCGGCAGCCCGGCAACCAGCCAGCAGCTGCGGGCGATGTCGCCGGCCTGCGGACCAATCGTGTCGACGCAGCCGAAGACGACGTCGTCGACCGCGCCCGGGTCGATCCCGGTGCGCTCCATCAGCGCCTGCAGTGAATGCGCGCCGAGATCGGCGGGATGCATGGCCGCAAGGCTGCCCTTCTTGCGACCGATTGGGGTACGCACCGCATCAATGATGTAGGCCTCGGCCACGCACAGTCTCCTGTAATCAGTTCGTGAACAGCCGGTCCGGGCCCGTCTCGATGCCGCCACCAAACAACAGCTCCTGGATGCGACGCTGCATCTGGTTGCGATTGCCGTTCAGCGCAGCCAGTGCCCAGGCGCGCTTCGCGTAGAACTGGAGATCCAGCTCCCATGAGTAGCCGATCGCGCCGTGCACCTGGATGGCCGTGCGCGCGGCGAGATCGGCCGCGTCCGCCGCGGCGAGCTTCGCCTGCAGGACGCGCGCTTCGACGAGCGGTGGCAGCGCGGCCGCGGGACCGCCGGCCTGGAAGGCATCGGCCAGCATCGCGGCTGCGGCATACACGACGGGGCGGGCAAATTCGAGCTTCACTTGCACCGTGGCCAGATGGTGCTTGATCGCCTGGTTCGCGCCGATCGGCCTGCCGAACTGCCGGCGCTCGCCCGCGTAGCTGACCGCAATCCCGACCATGCGCGCGGCGAGACCCAGCATCTGTGCGGCAGCGAACACCATCGTCCGCATTCGCGCACGGCGCCACAGTCCCTCGGCGACCTGGGGGGCACCCGGCAGCAGTGACTCGCGGCCGGCCGGCAGCGTGATCCGCACGAGCGGCTGCAACGGATCGAGGCTGGCCTGCGGCAGCAACCTGAGTTCGTCACGACGACACAGCGCGACCTGTCCGACGCCGGCTCCCGCGAGCGCCAGCTCCGCAGTATCCACACCCGCAATATAGTCCTCGAGCGGATGTGCGACCACGACGCAGGCGGCACCGCTGACGGCCCGCTCGAGAGCTTCCGGCACGCCGCCGCTCACGCCGGCCGCCGCCAGTTCCGCGAGCATCGGCACCGCGACCCCGGCGTGCGCGACCAGTGGCTCCGGCAGCGCGGCGCGACCGGTCTCCTCGGCGAGCAGCACGAAATCGGCTTCCGTGAGTCCCATGCCGCCGGCGGATTCGGGCCCGAGTGCCCCGGGCAGGCCGATCGCGGCGAGCCGTTGCCAGCGCCCGGCACCTCCGGCCAAAGTGCCATCCGCGAGTGCGCGCAGGTCGGCGCCAGTGCAGACATCGCCGAGCAGCTCGCCGAGCGCCTGCGCGCTCATGGTCTGCTCCTCGGTGAATGTGAAGTCCATCGCCGCCGCCTCAGGCCGGCCCGCGCGGCAGGCCGAGCAGCCGCTCCGCGATGATGTTGCGCTGGATCTCATTGGCACCAGCGTAGATCGGTCCGGCGAGAGAGAACAGGAATCCTTCGACCCAGCCGCCGGCGTCGGCCGCGTCCGGCGCCTCCCGCATCAGCGCCGCGCGTGCGCCGAGGATGCTCTGCGCCGCGCGGTGCATCGCCAGATCGAGCTCGGACCAGAAAACCTTGTTGAGGCTGGCCTCGACGCCGATGCGGCCGCCGGCGATCAGCCGCGCGGCGGTCATGTAGGTCGAGAGCGCGTAGGCGTCGGCATCCATCCAGCACTGCGCGACGGTGGAGGCGAGCGCCGGATCGCAGTCCGCAGCATGGCGCCGGTAGAGTTCGACCAGTCGCGCCGCGGTGCGCTGGAAGCGCGCCGGGCTCCTGAGCATCAGGCCACGCTCGAAACCGGCGGTGGCCATCGCGATCTCCCAGCCCTGGCCCTCGGCGCCGATCCGGTTCGCGACCGGCACGTGCACCTCGTCGAAGAAGATCTCGGCGAAGCCGGGCTCGCCATCGAGCTGAGCGATCGGCCGCACGCGTACGCCCGGCGCGCTGAGCGGTACCACGATGTAGGACAGCCCACGATGCCGCTCGGAGGCCGGGTCGGTGCGGAACAGGCCGAAGCACCAGTCGGCATATACCGCACGCGACGACCAGATCTTGTGGCCGCTGATCACATACTCGTCGCCGTCCTGGATCGCGGTCGTGCGCAGCGCCGCGAGATCCGAGCCGGCCTGCGGCTCCGACCAGGCCTGGGCCCAGATGTCGTCGCCGGCGGCGAGCCGCGGCAGGAACCGCGCCTTCTGCCCTGGTGTCCCGTACTCCATCAGCGTCGGCCCGAACAGGAACAGGCCGTTCTGGTTGACGCGACCCGGCGCATCGGCGCGGTGATATTCCTCCTCGAAGACCAGCCACTCGACCAGGTTCAGGCCGCGGCCGCCGTACTCGCGCGGCCAGGTGACCATGCTCCAGCCGCCCGCGTGCAGCTCGCGCTCCCAGGCGCGGTGCGCGTCGAAGCCGGCGCGCGTGTCGAAGGACGGCAACGGCACCGCCGGCACGTGCGCGGCCAGCCAGGCCCGCGCTTCCGCGCGCAGCGCCCGTTCGGCCTGGGTGTAGTGCAGCGCGATCGCCATCGCCGTTCAGAACTCCGCGCGGCCCTTGTGCTCGACGAACGCGTCACGCGCCTTCTGCGAGTCCTGCGACAGGTACATCTCGAAGGTGAAGCCCTGCTCGAAGCGGTAGGCGCGATCCACGTCGATCGGCTCGATGCCGTTCAGCGATTCCTTGGCCAGCACCAGAGCCCGCCGGCTCTTGGCCGCGATCACCTCGCAGAACGCGCGTGCCTCATCGAGCAGCGCCGCGCGCGGCACGACCTTCTCGACGCCGCCGAGTCGCCAGGCCTCGGCTGCCGGGCAGTTGCCGCCGGTGAAGAACAGCGCGCGGACCTTGTGCAGCGGCAGCATCCGCGACAGGTGCGCGGCGCCGCCCATCGCGCCACGATCGACCTCCGGCAGTGAGAAGAACGCGTCGTCGGCTGCGATCACCACGTCGCTGGCGCCGCAGATGCCGATGCCACCACCGATCACGAACCCGTGCACCGCGGTGACCACCGGAACCTCGCAGGCGCGCACGGCCTGGAACGTCAGGTAGTTGCCGCGATTGACCGCGACGATACGCTCCGGATGGGCCTGCAGCTCCTTGATGTCGACGCCGGCGCAGAAACCGCGGCCCTCGCCGCGGATCAGCACGCAGCGCACCTCGGGATTGCGCCCGGCCGACGTGATGATGCCGGGTAGCTCGTTCCAGCCAGCCGAGTCGAGCGCGTTGACCGGCGGATGGTCGAGCACGATCTCGGCGACGCGGCCGCGGATTTCAGTACGGATCGGCATGGCTCAACCTCCCGGCGCGAGCGCTGCGAGACGCTCTTCCGCCTCGTGGACGATGCGCTCGATCAGTTCGGCGCAGCTTGGCAGATCCTGCAGGACACCGGCGACGACACCGGCCGACATCACCCCCTGGTCGGGGCGGCCCGCGATCATCGAGCGCTGAATCAGCGACGGCGAGTTCGCCGCCATCAGCGCCTGGGCGAAGGTCAGTCCGCCCTCCGCCTGCACGCCGCGCGCCGCGCGCAGCATGTCGCCGAGGCTGGCACCGGTCAGGCGCTTCAGGCGCAGCGCATTGGCACCTGCGGTGAGAAGCATCCGTAGCCTGCCGCTGCGCTCGATCCGCGCCAGCACCTCGTTGCGGATCAGCCGGTGCGGCAGCCCGTCGAGGCGCGTCGTCAGCGTGATGTCATCGAGGCCGGCCGCGAGGTAGCGCTGCTTGGTCGTCTCCGGAATCGGGCAGTCGCGCGTCATCAGGAAGCGCGTGCCCATCGCGATGCCGGCCGCACCATACGCGAGCGCGGCGGCGAGCCCGCGGCCGTCACGGAAGCCGCCGGCCGCGACCACCGGCACGCGCACCGCATCGAGCACCTGTGGCAGCAGGATCGTCGTCGGCACCGAGCCCGTGTGGCCGCCGCCCTCGCCGCCCTGGATCGTCAGCGCGTCCACGCCGATCTCGACCATCTTCTGCGCGTGGCGGACCGCGCCGACCGTCGGGATGCAGATGATGCCGGCGTCACGGAAGCGCTTGATTGCAGCCTTGTCCGGGCCCCGCCCAAAGCTGACCGCGCGCACGCGCTCGGCGATCAGCGTATCGACGATCTGCGCGGCGCCGGGCTGGAACAGGTGGAAGTTGACGCCGAACGGCCGGTCGCTCAGCTCGCGGATCCGCGCGATCGCCGGCCCGACCTCATCGGCGCGCAGCGAGGCGGCGGCCAGGAAACCAAAGGCCCCGGCATTGCAGCTTGCGGCGACGAGCTCCGGCCGTGACACCCAGCCCATCGCGGTCTGGATGATCGGATAGCGACAACCGAGAAGCTTCGTCAGCGGCGTGTCGAGGGCGGGGTGCATCAACTCGGATCCTTGCCACGGCGATCCCCGGGTGGGTCCCCCTTGAAAATCGTCGCGCGCAGCCTGGCCGGGTCGAGGCGTTCCCGGATCAGTGCGAGCTGTTCTTCGGTCGGGGCCGGCGTCGGCGTCGGCGTGCCCTCGACGAGCAGCGGAAACCCGGTCGCGGCCACCACCTCGGCCACGCTGACACCAGGGTGCAGCGAGCACAGGCGCGGCGAGTGCCCGGGCCCGCCAAAGTCCAGCACCGCGAGGTCGGTGATCACGCGACCGATCGAGAGCGACGGCGGCACGCGCCCGCCGGGCCAGCGCGCCGGGTTGAAGCCCGCGCTGCAGACCATGTCCACTTCGCCGGCGACGAACACCCGCGGCGAGTGATTGGGCACGAACATGCTGTTGCTGTGCGAGATCGAATTGCCGGGAAAACCGCGGGCGCCGAGGATCGCGACCTTCGGCCGCGCGTAATCGCCGATCGCGCTGATGTTCGCCTGCCCGAAACGATCCACCTGCACGGGCCCGACGAGCGCGTGCCGGCGGCCGTGCCACAGCAGATCGAAGACCCGCGCATAGGGCATCCAGCCCTCGACCGCGGGCGGGCCGTGGCGCGGCCCCAGCGGCACCGGCTCGCCGAGCAGCAGGCACTCGCCATCGGTCATCAGCAGATCCGGGTTGAAGGAGAGCTTCGCGAGGCCGACCGCGAGCCGCGGGATCACGCCGATGCCCGTCGCGAGCAGTTCCCCCTTGCCGCGCCATTCCTCGGCGCAGGCGACAATGCACAGCTCCGCGAGGGTGTAGCCGGCAGTGGTGGCATCAGGGCTCGCCATCAGAACACCGGTGGCGCGATCGCGGCGAGGCGATCCGCTCCGCCCACCGCGGCAACATAAGCCACGTGGGAATCGAGGTCGATGTAGCGGGCGCGGTACGCGGCCCATAGCTCGGGCGTCGTCGCCGCCGCATATTCGCGCAGGTGTTCGACGTCGATGCCGTAGCCCGGCGTGCTGGCCGTCGGATGCGCACCGAACGGCGCCTCGACGACTCCGGTAACCAGTGACCGCTCGAAGCACTGGAAGCGCGCGCGCTCCGGACTGCAGACCGCGCCCTCCGGCACGAGCCGGTCGCAGCTGACGAAGACGCGCTCCGCGGCCCGCGCCATCAGCTCGTCGAAGAACGGATCCGGACTCAGGGTCACGGTATTGCCGAGCGCGTCCGCCTCGGTGACGTGCAGCAGCGCGGCGTCGAGCCGGAGCGCCGGCATCGCCACCAGTGTCTCGCCATCCTCGTACGGTGACTGCACCAGCCGCAGGCCCGGGTTGTGGCGCAGGATGTCGGTGCCGAGCCCGATCCGCGTCGGCAGGAATGGCACGCGCATGCCCGCGGCGCGCAGGCCGAGCTGCACCATGCCCTCGTCGAGTTCCATCGTCTCGAAAGCCCCGGCCTGGCGGGCATTGCGGAAATGCGGATCGATCGGCAGCACGTCGAGCGACACGAAGCCGAACACCAGCCGCCGCAGCCGCCCGGCCGCCGCGAGCAGGCCCACGTCGGGCCCACCGTAGGAGACCACAGTCAGGTCCCTGAGCGGCGTCCGCAGGATCGCGCGCACCAGTGCCATCGGCTTGCGCCGGGTCGCCCAGCCGCCGATCCCGATCGTCATGCCATCGCGCAGCTGCGCGACGACTGCTTCGGCCGACATCCGTTTGTTCATGTCATGCGGCCGCCACCACGTCAGGGACCGGGATCGGACCGAGTTTACGCATGGTCCGCAACGGATAACAATACACGTTGCCGTGGCGAAGTAATCGTCCGATTGGCCTAGCCCTGGAGCACGC
>SCUD01000128.1 GCA_004297335.1 Gammaproteobacteria bacterium | reverse complement strand
CCGTGCTCGGCACCGTGCCGGCGCTCGATGCGGCGGGCGCCACCACCGCGGTCGCTGCGGCGCACGCGGCCTTCCCCGGCTGGGCCGCGCGCACTGCGGGCGAGCGCGCGCTGCTGCTGCGCCGCTGGTACGAATTGATCGTCGCGCATGCCGATGATCTCGCCATGCTGATGACAGCCGAACAGGGCAAGCCGCTCGCCGAGGCGCGCGGCGAGGTGCTCTACGCGGCGTCCTTCGTCGAGTGGTTCGCCGAGGAGGCGCGGCGTATCTATGGCGATGTGATCCCGGGGCATCAGGCCGACAAGCGCATCCTGGTGCTGCGCCAGCCGGTCGGCGTCGTCGCGGCGATCACGCCGTGGAACTTCCCGTCGGCGATGATCACGCGCAAGGTCGCGCCGGCGCTCGCGGCCGGCTGCACGGTGGTGTGCAAGCCCGCGACGCAGACGCCCTATTCTGCCCTCGCCCTGGCCGAGCTTGGCGTGCGGGCCGGCCTGCCACGCGGCATCTTCAATGTGATCACGGGGCCGGCTGGCCCGATCGGCGGCGTGCTGACCCGTGATCCGCGCGTGCGCAAGCTCTCGTTCACAGGTTCCACCGAAGTCGGCAAGCGGCTGATGGCCGAATGCGCGGGCACGCTGAAGAAACTCTCCCTCGAACTCGGCGGCAACGCGCCGTTCATCGTCTTCGACGATGCGGATCTCGATGCCGCGGTCGCCGGCGCAATCACCAGCAAGTATCGCAACACCGGCCAGACCTGCGTCTGTGCCAACCGGCTGCTGGTGCAATCCGGCGTACATGATGCCTTCGTCACGAAGCTGGTCGCGGCGGTGCGGGCGCTTCGCATTGGCGACGGCCTCGCCGGAGCGACGGACCAGGGCCCGCTGATCGATGCGGCCGCGCTCGCCAAGGTCGAGGAGCACGTCGCGGATGCGGTCGGCAAGGGCGCCGTGGTCGCGGCCGGCGGCCGCCGGCACGCGCTCGGCGGCACCTTCTACGAGCCGACGGTGCTGACCGGCGTCACGACGGCGATGCAGGTCGCGCGCGAGGAGACCTTCGGGCCGGTCGCACCGATCTTCCGCTTCGAGACCGAGGCCGAGGCGATCGCGCTGGCGAATGACACGGAGTTCGGCCTCGCCTCGTACCTGTACACGCGCGACCTGGCCCGTTCCTGGCGCGTATCGGAGGCGCTCGAGTACGGCATCGTCGGCCTGAACACCGGGCTGATCTCGACCGCGGTCGCACCCTTCGGCGGCATCAAGGAATCCGGGACCGGACGCGAGGGCTCGAAGTACGGCATCCTCGATTTCACGGAGCTGAAGTACGTCTGCGTCGGGGGTATCGAGCCGGCGGCCAGCTGATGCCGCGCTACGCCGATCCGCCATACACTCACGGCCAGGCCAGCCGGACCGGCGTGCTGGTCGCCAACCTCGGCACGCCCGATGCGCCGACACCGGCCGCGGTGCGCCGTTACCTGGCGGAGTTCCTCAGTGATCCGCGCGTCGTCGAGCTGCCGCGCATTCTCTGGTGGCCGCTGCTGCATGGCGTGATCCTGCGCGTCCGGCCACGCCGCAGTGCCCACGCCTACCAGCAGATCTGGACCACGGCAGGCTCGCCGCTGCTCACCGGGACGCGGGCGCTCGCCGCGGCGCTGCAGCTAC
>SCUD01000127.1 GCA_004297335.1 Gammaproteobacteria bacterium | reverse complement strand
ACGATGGCGTCCGCCTCGTCGAGTACCGCCAGCACCTGTGCGCCGCAGGCCGGGTCGAGCGGATCGATGACGACGCTGCGCTTGCCGGCGGCGAGGAACCGGAACAGCGCACCATCCTCGCCTTCGCCGAGCCGCTGCCCGCTGGCCGACCAGCGGCGAAGCGAATCTCCGTCCGGCGGCTCGAGCTTGACGACCGTGGCGCCGCCATCGACCAGGAGCTTGGTGCAGTAACCGCCGCCGATGCCGCTGGACAGATCGACGACCCGAAATCCGGACAGCGGCGGAGTGCCGGCTGATGGCTGTTCACCGACCACTGCCACCGTCACTTACTGTTCCATCCCGCGCTCCAGCCAGGTGCGCAGCACGATCTTGTTGACTTTCAGCATCGGCGTCAGCGGCAACTCGGCAACGAACTCGATCTGATCGGGGGCCTTGTAGTCAGCCAGTCGGGCTCGACACCACTGCCGCAGCTGATCCCGATCCGGTGGCGCGGCCGGATCCGCCGGAACGATGAAGGCAACGCCGACCTCACCGATGACCGGAGTAGCCTTACCGACGATGGCCGCCCGTGACACGGCGGGATGCTCCTCCAGGACTCTCTCCACTTCGAGCGGATGCACATTGTAGCCACCGCGAATGTACATGTCGGACGCGCGACCCAGCAGCATCAGGTTGCCGCCCTCGCCAAGCATGCCGATGTCGCCGGTGATCAGCCAGCCATCCGCGGTGAGCGCGCCGGCCGTAGCCTCTGGATCGCTCCAGTAGCCGCGCATGACGACGGGCCCGCGCACGCGGATGCGACCGGCCTCACCAGCAGGCAGCGGCTGGCCGGCCCCATCGGTGATCTGCAGCTCGATGCCCTGCTGCGGCCGCCCGACGGTCCGGAACAGGACCTCGGGGGGGTCGCCGAAACGGGTGCCGGTGATCGAGGGTGATTCGGTCATCGCGTAGCGCACGATCATCGGGCAGCCGAGCGCACGCGTCAGTGCCTCGATCAGCTCGGGCGGTGCCGGCGCCGTCGAGATACCGCAGAAGCGCAGCGCGGAGAGATCCGCGGTGGCGAGCTCGGGAAGCTCCAGCAGCTTGGCCCACTGGGTTGGCACGCCGAAGGCCGCGGTGATGCGCTCGGCGACCATGAGCCGCAGCATCTCGCGCGCCGACCAGGGCACGGGTGTCAGCACATAGGTCACGCCGAAGGCGACCTGTTGCCACTGCTTGGCCATGTAACCCGCATGGGCGAAGGGCAGCGGCATCAGGCAGCGATCAAAGGCCGCAGCCATTACGCCCGCGGTGCCGACCGCGGCCGCGAGGTTCTCGTGATCGTACCAGGCGCCTTTCGGCGTACCGGTGGTACCACTGGTCCAGACGATGCACGCCGGGGCGTCGCGGGCGACCGCTGCCACTTCCAGCCGGTCACCAGCACGCCGGTACGCTGCAGCCAGGCCGCTGCGCAAGAGTCGGGGAACCACGGGCCCCGCATCAGGCAGCTCGTGCTCGTCCTCGGTGATGACCAGCACCGGTGACGACCGCTCGAGGATCGCCCGAACCTCACGCGGACCCAGGCGCGGATCGATGCCGGTGGCCACTCCGCCCAGCAGCAGGATGGCGGCTGCGCAGATGGCATAGTCAGTGGACGAGGGCAGCAGGATCGCTACGCGGTCTCCAGACCGCACGCCCCGCTCGAGCAACAGTGCGGTCAGGCCGCGGGCAGACCGGGCCCACGCGGTGTAACTGAGCCGTTCACCGCCACAGACGAAGGCCTCGCGGTCCCCGAACTGCTCTCCGGCCGCGAGCAGCAATTCCCCGAAGTTGCGATAGTCACCCGCCAGGACCGGAAGGCCAGGAACCGCTGCCCCGCTCACCGGCCCTGCTCCTTCCGGCTCAACGGCCGGTGAAGTTCGGTCGACGCCGGGCGAGGAACGCCTGGACGCCCTCCTTGAGGTCGCTGGAGCAGCTCAGGTAGGGCTGCAGGTCCAGCTCCGCACGAAATGCATCGTCGAGACTGTTGATGCCACTGCGCAGCGCGACCCGGATCCAGCCCACGGCCATCGGCGCCATATCGTCGAACCGGGCCGCCCACTGCCTGGCCACGGCGAGTGCCTGTCCTGGTTCGACCAGCTCGTCGGCCAGGCCAACCTTCGCGCCCTCCTCGCCACTGATCGGCTCGGCCAGCATCAGCATCCGCCGCGCCTGCGCCAGACCGACGCGGCGCTGCAGCGTGTACAGGATGCCGGTGTCGGGCAGCACGCCCAGCCGGGCAAAAAAGGCACCGAGCCGCGCCGTCCTCGAGACGATCATGAAGTCGCCGAGCAAGGCCAGCGCCAGGCCGGCGGCATTGCACTCACCTTCGATGGCGCAGATCACCGGCTTGACGCCGTCGGCCACGGCGTGCGCGAGCGTCAGCG
>SCUD01000126.1 GCA_004297335.1 Gammaproteobacteria bacterium | reverse complement strand
ACGACGCTGATCGTGATGCCTGGCGAACGCTTCTCGGCGACGGCCTGCCCGTAATACGCATCGGCCCAGCGTTCGAGCTGGGCCGGGTCGACGAGCGGGTCCGCGTGCGCGAAGCTGTTCCAGGTCGCGAGACCGGCCAGTAGCGCCAGCAATTGCCGCCGCATCACGGCTGGCCAGCGCCGGCCGGCCGCGCGGCAAACCGGCGGCATAGCTTGCGCACGAGTACGAAGGCGAGCAGCAACAGCGCGGCCGTCACCAGAACGGTGAGGCCGAGCAAAGTCTTCGCGATGCCACTCCAGCTCCGTTCGACGTTGAACGAGACCGGCTGATGCCGGTACAGCGAGGCATCGACGACGCCCGTGTCGAACCAGGTGTTCAGCAGTCGTGCCCGCGCCTCGGGCTGGCTGTTCCAGATGGTCTCGGTATGGCCGAAGTCCCGCAGCACGACCTGGTGCCCGTTCGACAGCTGCGGCAGCAGCTTGTCGCGCGCGGCCTCGAGCGGCGTGCTGAAGTCGATGTTGCCGCTGACCAGCAGCGTCTCGACCGCCGAAGCCGGCACTTCGCCGGTGCTCATGTCTGGAGATACCGGCCAGCCGAAGGCGATCGCCTGCAGGAAGGCCGACATCGGGGACCCGAGGATGGCGCCGGGCGGCATCAGCCGGGCCTTGTAGTCGTTCTTGAGGTAGGGCAGCAGGTCCGGTGAACTCATGCCCATCGCGAGCCCGTGCCCGCGCGAGCCCATCCACGGCATCAGGAAGCGCCCGAGCACTGACATCAGGGCCATGCCGCTGGCATCGCCCTCGGCAGCATCGAGCCAGGCGTCGATGACTGCCGGACCACTGGCCGGCAGAGGCATGCCGGGCGGCGTGATCGATTCCATCAGGCCGAAGAAACTCATCAGCCGGACCGCATCGGCATCGATCGGGATGCCGAGCCAGCGCGCCGGCATATTGCGGGACACTTCGCGCAGCGTCGCCAGCAGGTCCGGGGTCCGGCTGCTGCAGTGCGCATCCTGCGCGCACAGCACGGCGTACTGGCCGAGCTGCGCCTCGACCCGGGCCGGCTCCCAGACGAAATGACCCGGCGGATTCACCGAGACCAGCGCGACGCGGTGGATGCTGTCGGGATGGCGCCACTGGTAGAGCAGTTCGACGCGCGTGCCGTAGCTGTTGCCGTAGAGGTTGATCCGCTCGTAGCCGAGCGCGGTCCGCGCCGCCTCGTTGTCGTCGATGGTCTGGAGCATCGAGTAGCCGTCGAGATCGATGCCCGCGGCGCGCAGGCGTGTGACACAGGCGGCGCCGGCCTGGCCGTAGCTCGCCAGCGCGCGATCACCGAGCGCGGCGCCGTAGGCCTCGCGGATGGCGTCGCCGATTTCCGGGCAAGGCAGCGTGACCTGCCCATCCGCGCCGCGGTAGCCGACGATCACGAGGTCGTGGCGTGCGAGCAGGCCGTCGGTCGGATAGTCCATCGAGTTCGGATTGCCAGGTCCGCCCTGGAACCAGAAGATCGGCTCGAGCGGCGCGGCGCCGGTCGCGCGCACGCGCGTGACCGGCAGCGCGATCAGCCGTGAGGCGGGATCGCGGCGGTTCTCGGGCACGACCAGCGTGCCGCAGTCGCCCGGATAACTGCGATCGTCGCCGTCGAGATGGACCTCGCAGGGCGCCGTCGAGAGATCACCGGCGCGGGCGCCCGGCGGTACGGCGGTTCCGTATTCCCGCTCTGCGGCAGTCGCAGTCGCCGCAGCCAGCAGGCACAGCGTGCCGAGAGTCGCGGCGCGGATTCCTGCGCAGGAGTCAGTCATGTGCGGTTTGCCTTTGGTTGCCAGCCCGGGCCACGGACGGCGCGCCCGGGCAGCGCGCCGGTGTGCTCGCCGTTCGCGAGCACCTGCACGCCGTTGACGAAGACATGGACCATGCCGGTCGCGTACTGGTGCGGGTTGGTGTACGTAGCATGATCCTGGATCTTCGCCGGATCGAAGATCGCGAGGTCCGCGTAGTAGCCGCTGGCGAGGCGACCGCGCCGCTGCAGCCTGAGGTTGCCGGCCGGCAGCGAGGTCATGCGCCGGATGGCCTCCTGAAGCGTGAGGACCTTTTCCTCGCGCACGTACCGCGCCAGCACGCGGGCGAAGGCGCCGTAGGCGCGCGGGTGCTCCATCTGCTGCAGGAACACGCCTTCCGGCGCCATCGACGCACCATCCGAGCAGAAGCTGACCCAGGGGCGGGCCATGGTCTTGCGGACGTTGTCCTCGGAAATAACGAAGGCGACCATCGGGATCGCGGTCTGGTCCTCGCTCACGAGGTCGAGTACGACCTCGTGGATCGTCGTGCCGCGCTCCGTGGCGATCTCGATCAGGGTCCGGCCGGCGTACTTCCTCAGCGCCTCGCTCCGGAACTCCACCGGCATGACCTCGGTGCCGTTCATGCCAGCCCAGCGATTCGACCAGTTGGCAGAGCTGCGGCCGCTGCGCATCTCCTCGAGGACCTGCCGGCGCACGGCGGGGTCCTGCAGCCGTTGCGCCATCGCCGCGAAGCCACCGGCCTGGACCCAGGCCGGGATCAGCGAGGCCAGCGGGCCGCCGGTCGCCGAGTACACATATAGATCCGCGCTCACCTGCAGCCCCTCGGCCCGGGCCTGTTCGATCCTCGCGAGCGCGGCGTCGAGCTGGTCCCAGTTCTGCGGCCCGGCCGCCTTCAGGTGGAAGATCTCGAGCGGCAGCCCGGCCTCGCGCGCGATCAGGATCGCCTCGTCGATGGCCTCCAGCAGCCGGCCCTCCTCGTTGCGCATGTGCGTGTAGTAGGAGCCGCCGTACTGCGCCGCGACCCGGGCCAGCTCGACGATCTCGGCGGTCGTGGCAAACACGCCGGGGGGGTAGGCGAGCAGCGTCGACAGGCCGAGTGCGCCTTCCGCCATCGCCTCGCGTACCAGCGCGCGCATCCGCTCGAGCTCGGCAGCGTCCGGTGCACGGTCCTCGAGTCCGAGGACGTTGACCCGGACGGTCGTGGCGCCGACGAAGGAGGCGACGTTTGGCGCGATCCCGTGCGCGGCGAGAAATTCCAGGTACCCGCCGAGTGTGTTCCAGACGATCGGGTAGCGGATCGTCGTCTGCATCTGCCCGGGCAGCGCCGCGCGCATGGCCGGGCTGAACGGCCCCATCGAGAAGCCCTCGCCGAGCACCTCGAGAGTCACGCCCTGGCGGATCTCGCTCTGCGAGCGGCCGTCGGCGATCAGCGACTCGTTCGACCAGCTCATCACATTGATGAAGCCGGGTGCGACAGCGAGGCCCCGCGCGTCGATCTCGAGGCCGGCGCTCGCGCCCTCGAGCTCGCCGACCGCGACGATCGTGTCGCCGCTGAGCGCGACGTCGCCGACCACCGGCGCCGCGCCGCTGCCGTCGTAGATCGTGCCGTTGCGGATCAGGACGTCATAGTCCGCGGCCGCCGCACTGCCGGCGAGCAGGCCGCAAGCGACCGCGATGGCGGGAATCCCTGGGAACTGCATGAGGCGACCTCGCGCTGGATAGCCGACTTGTCTCATGAAACCGGCATCCACAAACCATCCGAACGGAGGGGGTCTGGGCCGGCCGGCCTGCCTATCCTCGCATCCCTGCCCACAGCATTGGAGTCGTTGCCATGACCAGGTCCGTCCGCCGCCTCGCGCTTGCGCTGCTCGTCGCGCTCGCGCCGGGTGTGGGCGCCATGGCCGAAACCATCGTCTTGAAGGCCGACCGCTATCTGGATGTCGGCGCGGGCAGGATGGTGGAACCGGCCGTCATTGTCGTCCGCGACGGCATCATCGCCGCGATCAACCCGGCCGTGGTGCCGGAGGCCGACCAGGCCATCGAGCTGCCGGGCATGACCCTGCTGCCGGGACTGATGGACGCGCACACGCACATCACCGCGGACGTCTCGCGTGGCTGGCAGTATGCCGCGGTGCGCAGGACGGCCGCGGACTATGCGCTGGTCGGCGCGGTCAACGCCGCCAGGACATTGCAGGCCGGGTTCACCACGGTGCGCGACCTCGGCGCCGCGCACTTCGCCGATATCGCGGTCGCGCAGGCCATTGAGTCGGGCCTGATCCCGGGTCCTGAGATCATCGCCGCCGGCCACGGCCTCGGCATCACCGGCGGGCATTGCGATGTCACCGGCTTTGCGCCTGGCGTGCTGGAGACGGACTGGCACTACGGCGTGGCCGACGGCGCCGACGAGGTGGCGAAGGCGCTGCGCTACCAGGTCAAGCATGGTGCGCGTGTCGTGAAGCTGTGCGCGACTGCCGGGGTGATGTCGCACGAGGCGAGTGTCGGCGCGCAGCAGCTGGACGCGGCGGAGCTCGCCGCCGCGGTGGCGGAGGCCGGCCGGCACGGGTTGAAGGTCGCGGCCCACGCCGTCGGTACCGAGGGCATCATCGCCGCGGCGCAGGCGGGCGTGGACTCGATCGAACACGCGTCCATGCTGACGCCGGCCGCAGCCAGGCTCATCCGCGAGCGCGGCACGGATCTCGTGTTCACGCTCTATCTGTACGAGGCGATCGATCCGGCGATGCTGCCGCCGGCGATGCTGGCCAAGGGCATGGCGATTCGCGACGTATCCCGGCAGAGCTTCCAGCTTGCGGTGCAGGAGAACCTCAGGATCGTCTTCGGTACCGATGCCGGCGTCTATCCGCACGGCGACAACGCCAGGGAGTTCGCGACGCGCGTGCGCCTCGGGCAGTCGCCGCTGGAGGCGATCCGCAGCGCGACGCTGTATGCGAGCGAGCTGCTCGGCGTGCCCGATCGCGGCCAGTTGCGCGAGGGCCTGCGCGCCGACCTGATCGCGGTCCCCGGCGATCCGCTCGCCCGCATCGAGGCCCTGCAATCGGTCGGCTTCGTGATGAAGGCCGGCCGGATCCACCGGCAGCCCTGAGGCCATGGCCGATCCACTGCAATTCATGCGCGAAGGCCTCGCGGCCCTGGAGGCCATGGGCCTCGATCTCGACTGCCCGGTCGTGAGCTCGGCAACCGACGCGCACATGGTCGTGAACGGCAAGCGCGTGCTCAACCTCGCCTCCAACAACTACCTTGGCCTCGCCAACCACCCCGAGCTGAAGGATGCAGCCAAGCGGGCCATCGACCGCTGGGGCGCCGGTGCCGGCGCCGTGCGCTATGTCGCCGGGACCCAGGACCTGCACCTGGAGCTCGAGCGGAGGCTGGCACAGTTCAAGGGCACCGAGGCCGCCATGTTCGCGCAGACCGGCGTCGTCGCCAACCTGTCGGCGCTCGTCGCGCTGGCCGGCAGCGAGGACGTGATCTTCTCCGATCGCCTGAACCACGCGAGCATCATCGATGGCGCCCAGTTGTCGCGCGCCAGGGTCGTGGTCTACGAACACTGCGACGTCCTCGACCTGCAGGCGCGGATCCGCGAGCACCTGCCGGGCCATCGGCGCGGGCTGATCGTGACCGATGGCGTGTTCAGCATGGATGGCGACATCGCCCCGCTGGACCAGCTGCATCAGGTCGCCGTGGACCACGGCCTGCTGCTGATGGTCGACGATGCCCACGGCGACGGCGTGCTGGGCCACGGGCGCGGCATTGCGCATCACTTTGGCCTGCAGGGCCGGATCGACGTGGAGGTCGGCACGCTGTCCAAGGCCTTCGGCGTGATCGGTGGCGTCATCGCCGGCAAGCGCCTGGTCGTCGACTACATCCGCGCCGGCGGCCGTGCCAGCCAGTACTCCACCGGAACGACGCCCGCCGACACCGCGGCCTGCCTGGCGGCGCTCGACCTCCTGGAGCGCTCGACCGCGCTGGTGGACCGGCTCTGGGACAACACGCGCTATTTCCGCAACGGCATGCGGGCGCTCGGCTTCCAGCTCGGCAATACTGAGACACCCATCCTGCCCGTGCTGCTGGGCGAAGCCGACCTGGCCAAACGCCTCGCGCGGCGCCTGTTCGAGGAAGGCGTCTTCGCCGTGGCCCAGGCTTTTCCCCTGGTGCCCCGGGGCCAGGCGCGCATCCGTCTCATTGTCTCCGCCGTGCACGAGCGCCGGGATCTCGATTTCGCCCTGTCCGTGTTTGCCGCGGTGGGACGCGAGCTCGGCGTCATCGGCGCCGGTTCCTGATGGCAGGCCCGGCATGAGTGAGCAGCGACTCGCCGGCCGGGTGGCCCTGGTGACCGGTGCCGCACGTGGCCTCGGTCGGGCCACTGCGCTGCAACTCGCCCGCGAGGGCGCCATCGTCGTCGTCAATGACCTGCGCCGGGAGCTGGCCCTGGCGGCCGTGCAGGAGATCGGGGCCGCCGACGGGCGCGCGTGGAGCCATATCGCCGATGTGTCGGACGAGGACCAGGTCGAGGCCATGGTCGCCGCGGTCACCGAGCGATCCGGCACCATCGACATCCTGGTCAACAACGCCGGGCTGATGCGCTCGACCCGGCCGGTGGAGAGCATTTCACTCGACGAGTGGCAGCGGCTGCTGGCCGTGAACGTCACCGGCGTGTTCCTGTGCATGCGGGCCGTGCTGCCGATCCTGAAGAAGAAGCGCAGTGGCAGGATCGTCAACGTGTCCTCGTCCGCCGGGCGCAGCATGAGCACCTTCAATGGCGCGCACTACACGGCCTGCAAGGCCGCGGTGCTCGGTCTCACCCGCCACGTGGCCAACGAGGCAGCGCCCTACGGCATCAACGTCAATGCCATTGCTCCCGGCAGCTTCGCCACCGAGGGCGGGCTCGAGCTGTTCGGGGGCATGCCGCAGGAGGTGCTGGCCGGGATCATCGAGGCGGAACAGAAGAAGATCCCGCTGCGGCGCTTCGGCTCGCCGCAGGACGTCGCCAATGCGGTGGCCTTTCTCTGTTCCGATGAATCCGCTTACATTACCGGAGCCACCATCGACATCAATGGTGGCGACCTGATGATGTGAGATGAAGCGCACGATTGGACTGTGGGGGGCGGTCGTCACGCTGGTCGGCTTCGTGATCGGGGCCGGGATCTTCCTGCTGCCCGGGGAACTGGCAGCGACCGCGGGCCCGGGAGTCGTCCTCTCCTATGGCATCGCCTCGGTCATCGTGGTGTTCTCCTGCACCATTGCCGCGCACATCGGCGCGACCTTCCCCTTCAGCGGGGCCAGCTTCGTCTACTCGACGAGGATGACGGCGCCCATCTGCGGCTTCCTGATGATCTGGCTGACGATTGCCGGCGTGTCGATGGCGGTGGCGCTGGTGGCCCATGGCTTCGCCGAATATTTCGCTGTCCTTGTCCCCGGCTCGAACAGGACGCTGGTGGCGGTCCTCGCGGTCCTCACCTTCGGCGGGCTCAACATGCTGGGGGCGGGCGCCTCCGTGCAGGCGCAGTCGCTGATGGTGATCCTGTTCATGGCCGTGCTGGCGGTCTTCTGCGTCGTGGGCGTGGCGCGGGTCGAGGCCGACCTGCTCGTGCCGATGGCCCCGAACGGCTACCAGCCGATCCTGATGGCCGCGGTGCCGGCGTTCTTTTCCTATGCCGGCTTCTCGATGATCATCGACATCGGCGGGGAAATCAGGAATCCGTCGCGCACGATCCCGCTTGCGCTGCTCATCAGTTTCCTCGTGGTCTGGATGTGCTACTCGGCCGTTGCGCTGGCGATCGTCGGGCACATTCCCTGGCGGGAACTCGCCGGCAACACGGCGCCGGTCGCGACCGTGGCGGGCATCCTCTTCCCCGGCTGGACCACGAATCTCATCACCTGGACGATCCTGGCCGCCACCGCCACCTCCATCAACGGACTGCTGCTGGGATATTCCCGCGACGTCTATGTGCTGGCGCGGGTCCGGCTGCTGCCGGAGCTGATTGCGACCGGATCCGGGAAGAGCGGCGGAACAGGCTACAGCGTGGCCCTGCTGACGGTGACGTCGGTGGCCGCCGTGTTGATGGGGGCCAGCATCGCCGGGTACGCGACGGTGATTTCGATTGCGCTCCTGCTGAGCCAGGTGCTGCTCGGCGTTGCGACGCTGCGCCTGCCCGGGGCGGAGCCCGTGCGCAGGGCGGGGGCGGCCTTCGAGCTCAGTCCCGCCTGGCGCAGGTTCTTCGCCGTGGGACTGATTGCGTTCTCGACCCTGTTCATCGTCATCGGCGTGCTGGGGTCGCCGGGCTCCGGGCTGCTGCTGGGGCTCTGCCTGCTGGCGGGCTCCGCGTACTACCGGTGGCGCCAACGCGTGCTGCGGGCGCGCGGCATCGATCTGGAGGCCGGGGTCAGGGACTACATCGAGGAACGGGTGGCGCGCGGCGACTAGCCGGCCAGGTACTGCAGCGCCTGGGCCAGATCGACGTTGCCGCCGGACAGCACGCACACGACCCTGGATCCGCGCGCGATCGGCAATCGTCCGGAGAGCAATGCCGCCAGCGTGACCGCGCCGGAAGGCTCGGTGATCAGCCGGGTGTGCGACCAGGCCAGGCGCATCGCATGGATCACCTCGGGCTCGGATACCGTGACCACATCATCCAGGTACGCGAGCAGCTGGTCCAGGACCGGCGCGGCGACCACCGGGCTGCGCAGGCCGTCGCAGATCGTGGCCGGCAGCCGCGAGAGGACCGTCGGCCGGCGTTCCCGGAACGCGGTGAGCAGGCAGGGATCATCGCCGGCAGCCACGGCAAAGATCCTGAGGGAAGGCCTGGCCGCCTTGCAGGCGGTCGCGACGCCCGCCGCCAGCGCGCCCGATCCTCCCGGCACGATGATGGCATCCACGTCCGGACAGTCCTCCAGGATCTGCAGGCCGATCGTGCCGTGCCCGGCGACGAAATGCAGATCGGAGAAGAGATCGGGAAAGAAATATCCCCGGTCCCGGGCCAGGTTCGTGGCGGTCCTCATCGCGTCCTCATAGGAGGTGTAGTGCAGCTCGGTGATTTCGGCGCCCTGGGAGCGGATGGCCGCGACCTTGGCGCTGGAGGCACCCTGTGGCAGCACGATCAGCGCCGGCTTGCGCAGCAGGCCCGCCACGTACGCGATCGCGAGGCCCTGGTTTCCCGAGGAGACGCCGAGTACGCCGCGGGCATCCGCGGCCATGCCCCTGACGAGCGCATGGATGACGCCCGGGACCTTGAATGATCCGGTCTTCTGCAGGCATTCGGCCTTGAAGCCGAGCCGCATGCCCGTCATCGCATCGAGGAAATCCGAGGAGACGAGCGGCGTGCGCAGGATGCCGGCGGCAGCCTGGCGATCGAAGTCGCCGATGACCCTCCTGGCTGCCTCAATGTCCGGCAGCGTGATCACCGCTCGGGCCCCGGCACCACGGCGTACTCGAACGCATGCCCGGCCAGCCAGTCCCCGATCTCGGCGAGGGCCCGCGCCTGTGCCTCCTGGCCGGGAAACCGCAGGAGCAGCCTGATGAGGTGATGGCAATCCTCGTCGGCCCCGACCTCCGGCAGGTCCTCGGGAGGCAGGATCTCGCGCAGCCGTTCCGCGACATAGGAGCGTGCCGCCTCGCGTCGCAGCGCGGGACGATAGGTCTTGCCGACGGCGGTAACCGGAATCCGCGGCACGACGAACACCGTGTCCGGCTTGGCCGGGGCTTCTGGAATGCGCTCGATGATGTACTGTCGCAGTTCCGCGGGCGTACAGCGGGCGCCATCGCGCAACTCCACGAACACGACCGGCACCTCGCCGGCGCGCCGGTCCGGGCGCCCGACGGCAACGGCCTGTCGTACCTCGGTATGGGTCAGCGCGACTTCCTCGATCAACGCCGGATCGATGTTGTGGCCACTGCGGATGATCACGTCCTTGGCACGGCCGGTGATATAGAGCCAGCCATCGGCATCGAGGTAGCCGAGGTCGCCGGTATCGAGCCAGCCCTCGCCATCGCAGGCGGGCGCCAGGCCCGAGTGGCCGCTGTGATAGCCGGGCGTCACAGTCGGGCCACGCACGAGGATGGCGCCGGGCTCGCCGGTGGCACACGGCTCCCGCCCGATCCGGAGTTCCATGCCGGCCACCGCCTTGCCGACCGAGCCGAGCCGTGGCACCTCGGCGCGCGGTGTCGCGGCGATGACCGCGGCGGTTTCCGTCATGCCGTACACCTGGTGCACCGGGTAGCCGGTCTCGCGCAGTACCAGCTCCTGCAGTCCCCTGGTCAGCTGTGCGCCACCGGCCATGCAGATCCGGCGTCCGTCCGGCGGCAGCGGTGGTGGTTCGCTCAGGTGCAGCAGGTCGGCGAGCGTCGTCGGCACGCCGCCAATGACGGTGGCGGCATGCTTCGCGGCGATGCGCCAGTAGTTGCGCAGCAGCAGCGGATCGCGATTGCCGGCGGGCGTCGTCATGATGATCCGGGCGCCCGCCGCCAGGGGCGCTAGCGTCAGCGCCAGCGGCCCGGCGACGTGGAACAGCGGCAGCCCGCACAGCACCGTATCGGAGTCGTCGAACTCAAAGCACCGCGCCATCGCCAGTGCCGCGCAGACCTCGTTGGCATGGGTGTGCGCGACCAGCCGCGGCGAGCCGGTCGTGCCGCCGGTGTGGAACAGGGCGGCGAGATCGCCTGGCAGTCGCTGCCCGATTCCGGGGCCTGGTTCCGGGCTCGCCTGCAGCATCAGCGCGTCGAATGACCGGGTACCCGGTTGCTCCGCGCCGACGACGAGGACGGTACCGAGGCTCGGGACCCGTTCCCGCAGCGCCAGGGCCTTGCTCCAGAGGTCGAGTGCCGGATGCGGGCCCAGCGTGATGAGCACCTTCGACTGCGCCGCGTTCATGATCTCGGCGATCTGCGGCGCCCCGAGCAGGAAGTTGATCGGGTTGACGATCCCGATCGCCTCGGCGCCCCAGAACGCGAACTGGGCCTGCAGCAGGTTGGGCAGGAGCACGGAGACGACGTCGTTGGGCCCGACGCCCAGCGACGCGAGCCCGTTGGCGGTTTGCGTGACGCGCGCCAGGAACTGCATGCGGGTCAGGGACACCGGCTCGCAGTCGAGCGCGCCGCTCGGCAGGAACACGACCGACTCCCGCTCCGGCGCGCGGCGGGCCGCCGCCGCAAGCAGCCCGTAGGTGCTGCCGGCGCCGGCGGCGGTGGAATCCCCGGGGGCTTCAGTCACTGGTCGAGTATAGACATGCGCCCCGCGGCATGCCCCCCGCATTTTGAGGGGGCATTGTTGGCCGGCCGCCGTAGGCTTATGCTCGCGATGACAGCGTATCCAGAGCGGCTGCAACTCCTTCCAGACATGGCGACGCGTGCCCGCCAGCATGGGCCTTCGGCCGCCAGCGGCGTCCGCTGGCCCGTTATCCTTGCCAACAAGGTGCGCCCGCCTGCCGGCGCTCCGACGGCCGCGAGCCGCCCGCGCCTCATGCCCGGGGTCGAGGATTTCACGGGCACGCGGCTCCTGTTGCTCAAGGCGCTGGCGGGCTACGGCAAGACGACGCTCCTGCGCCAGTACAAGGACTGGCTGGAACAGCACGGTCTTGCCGCGGCCTGGCTCCGCTTCGACGCGGCCGACAATGAGAAGACGCGGGCCGTGGCGTACCTGGCCGCCGCCTTTTCCGGGATCGACCCGGGCATGGAGGCCTACCTGGCGCCTTTCCTCTCGGCCCTGCCGCCGCTGCCGACCGAGGATATCCTCGCCGCGCTGATCAATCGCCTCGAGCGGAGCGGGCGGCAGGTCGCGCTCCTCATCGACGACTACCACACAATCGTCAATGACGAGGTCCACGACGCACTGTTCTATTTCCTGGTGAACATGCCGCCGAACGTGCACTGTGTCGTCGCGAGCCGCAGCCAGCCGCGCTGGACCATGGCGGAGATCGCGCACAATGGCGCGGTGCGGATCCTCGACGAGGCCGAGATCCGCTTCGATGCGCGGGAGATCGCCGGGTACCTGGCCGCCGAACACGGCGTGACCCTGGACGAGGCCGGCCTCCAGGCCTTTTCCGACCAGACCCGCGGCTGGATCACCGCGATCAAGCTCGCCGCGCTGTCGCTCGAGAAGCAGCACTCCGGCCTGCTCACGCGCAAGGTCATCTCCGGGACGCACCGCGGCCTGGTCGAATACCTGGCGCAGTCCGTGCTGGAGCGCCAGGATCAGGAAACGCAGGACTTCCTGCTGCAGACCGCGCCGCTCGACCGGCTGTGCGCGCCGCTGTGCGACGCGGTCACCGGCGCGGACAACGGGCGCGTCATGCTCGAGAAGCTGCAGCGGGAAAACCTGTTCGTCGAGCCGCTGGATGCGCACGGCGTCTGGTATCGCTATCACGCGTTGTTCGCCGAGTTCCTGGCCGACCGGCTGGCCAGGGCCCCGCACCTCGACCGCACCGGGATCCACCGCCGGGCGAGCTGCTGGTTCGAGGTGAACGGGCAGCCCTATGCCGCTGCGGATCACGCGCTGGCGGCGGGCGATGAGAGCCGCCGCGAGGCACTGATCGAGGCCGCGATCCTCGACATGGTCCGCGCGAGCCAGATCGCGCTGGCGATGGGCTGGTTCGAGAGCCTGCCGGAGGCGTTCTCCGCCACCAAGCCGAACGTGCTCATCCCGATGGCGTGGTCGCACATCTACTCGAGGCGATTCAGCAAGGCGCAGGCGTTGCTGCAGAAGGCCGAGCTGCTGCTGACCCGGAGCGTCGAGAAGCTGAGCGAACAGGATCGCAGGGTCGCCGATGAGTTCCGGGTCGAGGTCGAGATGGCCCGGCTGGAGCTCGCGCGGGTCAGCACCGGGCAACTGGCCGGGCGCAGCCGCCTGCAGGAACTGAAGGACCGCCTGCGGCCCGGCTGGGATTTCCTGCGCGCCTTCGTCGAGCTCGAGATCTGCTACGTGAACATCCGCGACGACCGGCTCGAGTCAGCGTTCGCGGCGGCCGCGGATGCGGTCGTGTTCGCGCGGCGGGTGCCCAATCTGTTCATCGCCAACATCGCCTTCGAGCACCAGGCCCGCATCCGCTACCTGCAGGGACGGATGGGCGAGGCGGCCGAGTTCTGCAGCCAGGCGATCGACCGGGCCCTCGACCGCGACGGCGATCCGCTGCCGGTCGCGGGGCGGATCCACCTGCTGGCCGCGGAGATCCTCTACGAGACCAACGACCTGAAGCGCTCCCGGGAGCGGCTCGAACAGGCCATGCAGCTGACGGCACTGAACGAAAGTCCCGACATCCGCTGCGAGACGGAGATCCTGGCGGCGCGACATGCCGCCGCGACCCAGGGTGAGCGCGCGGCCGCGGCGCGACTCTTCGAATACAACAGCCGCCTGGACGAGAGTGCGCCACTGTCGTTCGGCCGCCTGCGCGCATTCCAGGCCTGGTTCCTGACCGGCTGTGGCGACCTGGCCGCGGCGGAAGGGGTGCTGCGGCAGTTGCCGGCGCCGGTGGACAGCAACCGGCCCCCGGCGACACTGTTGGTCGATCCGCTGCTGGAGATCCGTTACCTGGCGCTGTGCCGGTACATGATTGCTGCCGGCAAGGCGCAGCACGCGGTGAACTGGCTGCGGCACCTGCTGCGGCTGGCCGAGCGCGGTGGCCGCCTGCGTTCCTGCGTCCGCATCAACGGCCTGCTGGCGCTGGCGCAGGCCGCGCGCGAGCAGCACGACAGCGCATTGCGCTACGTGCGGGAGACGCTGATGCTGGGCGAGCGCGGTGGTTTCGCCCGGATCATCATCGATCTCGGCGACGACCTGATGGCGCTGCTGGACGCCTATCAGCAGCGGCTGCAGGCCGCGGAGGTGGAGGGCGACGAGGCGCGGCTTTGCTACATCCGGCACCTGCTGGGCGCGTGGAAGGGCAACAACGATGCGGCGCTGCGGGTGGCCAGTGCGCCGTCGCGGGCCCCGGTGCCGGAGTCCGAGACGGCCGAACTCGCTGGCTGCGAGCGCCTGACCAGCCGGGAATTGCAGATCCTGCAGCTGGTGGCGCAGGGCAATACCAACCGCGACGTGGCCAGCGAGCTGTTGATCGCGGAATCGAGCGTGCGCTGGCACGTGCGGAATCTCTATACCAAGCTCGGTGTCCACAACCGCACCGGGGCCAGCGCCAAGGCCCGCCGGCTGAAGCTGATTCACTGAGGGTATCGATGGCCCATCCGTTCGGAGGGGGCTATCCGGCGTCCGGTGCTCCAGCATGAGTGCCCATCATCCCGAGGCAGGACCGACCCTCATGAGAATTGCAGTCATCGGCCTGGCGCTGGCGGCGCTGAGCCTGCCCCTGCAGCTGCACGCTGCGCCGCGCGCCCTCGGTGAGTTCCAGCCCTGTCAGCCCGCGAAGCTGCCAGAGCCGTTTGCCGGCCGGGCCGAGTGCGCGACGCTGACTGTTCCGGAGAATCGCGCCGCGCCGCGTGGACGCCGGCTCGAGCTGCCGGTCCTGCGCATCGCGGCCGCCGAGCGGAGCGCCGAGCCGCCGCTGTTCGTGCTGAATGGCGGGCCCGGCGGGCCGAACCTCGCGCGCGTGTTGCCGTTGGCCGGGGTCGCCCGGAACCGCGACACCTACTACGTCGGCTATCGCGGTGCGGACGGCGCCTCGCCGCTGCAGTGCCCCGAGATCACCGCCCGGTTCGCCGTACCGGAGATCCTGTCGCCGGACAATCTGCAGCACCTCGAGCAGGCCACGGCGGCGTGTGCGCGACGGCTGGCCGCCGCCGGCATCGATGTGAATGACTACACGATCCTCGATGTGATCGACGACCTCGAGGACGTGCGCAAGGCCCTCGGCGAACGCCGGGTCAGCCTGCTGAGCATCAGCTATGGCACGCGGGTCGCGCAGTTCTACGCGCGGCGCCACCCGCGCCGGATCCACCGCTCGGTGATGCTGGGGACGAATCCGCCGGGTCACTTCGTCTTCAGCGCGCGGGTCAACGACCAGGTCCTTGGACGGCTGTCGGAACTCTGCGCTGCGGACGCCCACTGCGCGGCGCGGACACCAGACCTGCGCCGGACCCTACTGCGCGCGCTGCAGGCCGGCGCGCAGGGCAGCGGCCAGCTCGATGACGGCAAGACGAGCATGGCGCTGTTCTTTTCCCTGTATGGCCGTGGGCAGTTCCGTCCGTTCCTGGAGGCGGCCCTGGCGGCGGAGGCCGGCGACCTGTCGAAACTGCAGGCGGCAGGCCAGGTCACGATCGACATGAGCCGTCAGATGATCTGGGGCGACCTGCTGGCGAAGGGCAGCCTCGACAGTCATCGCTATGCCGCGCTAGCGCCGACCTTCGGCGCGACTGCCGAATCGATGGGTTCGCCATCGGATCTGCTGTACCAGTCGTTCACGCGGGGCTGGCCGCAGGCATCGATCCCAGAGGAATATCATCGCGCCGTGCGGGATGAGACGCCGACCCTGCTGATCAACGGCGATATCGACGTCGCCACCCCGCTCACCTTCGTCCGCGAAGAACTGCTGCCGCACCTGCCGAACGGCCAGCTCGTGGTGCTGAAGGACTATGGTCACAGCGACTTCTCGCGCCAGGGCCCGGCCGTCGACCAGATGATCGCCAGCTTCCTGACCACCGGCACGCCGGACCGCTCGGGGCTGAAGCAGGATCCCTACCTGTTCCAGTGACGGTCGCCGCCTGAGGTGCGTTCGTGGCACCGGTCCCGGTGGCGCGGATTTCTGGTGATTCGCGGGCGATATTGGCCGAGCGTTGTGCTACGAGGTTATTGTATATACAGTAACCGATGAAGATCACGTATGACCCGGCCAAGCGGGCGCGAGCGCTGCTGGAACGCGGCCTTGATTTCGAGGATGCCGCTGGGGTCTTCACTGGGACGACCCTCGACATCGAGGACACCCGCAAGGACTATGGTGAGCAGCGCATTGTCTGCTACGGGCTGCTGAAGGGACGACTGGTCGTGATCGGCTATACCCCGCGTGGCGCGGTACGCCACGTATTCAGCATGCGGAAGGCCAATGACCGTGAAAAAGCGCGCCTCGCGCCGTTCTTCGGGCTCTGACCTGGCGCGCGTCGATGCGCACCGGATTCGTCGGGAAGAGTATCAGGAGCTACCCGACCTCACCGATGAAATGCTGGCGCGCGCGGTGGTCAACAGGGGTGGCCGCCCGCGCTCGGACAGGCCGCGGGAGCTGATTTCACTGCGCCTGCCCGCCGAGGTGATCCAGCGCTGGCGGGAGACCGGGCCTGGCTGGCAGACCCGCATGGCCGAGCGTCTCGCCCGGGGTCCGCTACCGCGCGCCCCTCAGCCCCCTTCCCGCAGCGTCCCCTCCAGCCGGTCCAGCGTCCGGTAGCAGGGCAGCACCTGCGCGACGCTGGCGTTCGGCTCGCGCCGCTCGCGGATCGCGGCGACGAACTCGCGGTCCTGCAGCTCGATGCCGTTCAGCGAGACAGCCACCTGCGAGACGTCGATCGCATTGCCCTTGCCGTCCAGCAGCTCGTCGTAGCGGGCGATCCAGGTGCCGTGGTCGCAGATGTAGCGGAAGAACGTCCCCAGCGGCCCATCGTTGTTGAAGGACAGCGACAGCGTGCAGATCGCGCCGTTCGCGGTCTTGAGCTGGATGGACATGTCCATCGCGATGCCGAGCTCCGGGTGCGGCGGGCCCTGCACTGCGTGGGCGGCCGTGATCGGTGAGCCGGCCTGGTACGCGAACAGGTCGACCGTGTGCGCGGCGTGGTGCCACAGCAGGTGGTCGGTCCACGAGCGCGGCTGGCCGAGCGCGTTCATGTTGCTGCGGCGGAAGAAATAGGTCTGCACGTCCATCTGCTGGATCGCGAGCTCGCCGGCGACGATCCGGCGATGCAGCCACTGGTGCGAGGGATTGAAGCGCCGCGTGTGCCCGACCATGCACACGAGGCCGGTCTCGCGCTGGCGCCGGGCCACGGCCTCGGCACCGATGATGCTGTCGGCCAGCGGGATCTCGACCTGCACGTGCTTGCCGGCATCGAGGCACTGCAGCGCCTGCGCCGCGTGCAGTTGCGTCGGCGTGCACAGGATCGCGGCGTCGACGCCGGGCTGCGCCAGCGCCTCGCCGAGGTCGGTGGTAACGTGGCCGACGCCATGCTTCCCTGCGACCTCGCGCGTCGCGGGCAGCTCGCGACCGACCAGCGAGACGACCTCCACGCCGTCGATCAGCTTCAGCGCATCGAGATGCTTCTGGCCGAAGGCGCCGGCGCCCGCGAGTACGATCTTCATGGCTGCTGCACTCCGCCGTTCTCCAGGATCAGGTGGCCGACCGCGGTGTTCGAGGCCGGCACGTGGTAGAAGCGATAGACCTCGCGGACCGTCGCGTCGAGCGCGCCGCGCATGATCAGCCACATGACGAGCTCGATGCCCTCGGAGCCCGCCAGGCGCACATAGTCGATGTGCGGCTTGCGCGCGAGCGCATCAGGCTCGCTGACCAGCCGGTCCATGAACTCCCGGTCGAAGGGCTGGTTGATGAGCCCGGCGCGCGGGCCCTGCAGCTGGTGGCTCATGCCGCCGGTGCCCCAGACCTGCACGTCGAGGTCCTCGTCAAAACAGTCGATCGCGCGGCGCAAGGCCTGGCCGAGCTGATAGCAGCGCTGGCCGGAGGGCGGCGGATACTGCACGACGTTGACCGCGAACGGAATCACGCGGCAGGGCCAGGCCGCGGGCTGGCCGAACAGCAGCGACAGCGGCACCGTGAGGCCGTGGTCGACATCCATCCGGTTAATGATCGTCAGGTCGAAGTCCTGCTGGATCACCGACTGCGCGATGTGCGCCGCGAGTTCCGGGTGGCCCTGCACCACCGGCACCGGGCGCCGGCCCCAGCCCTCGTCGGCCGGCTGGAAACTCTCGGCGCAGCCGATCGCGAAGGTCGGGATGATGTCGAGGCTGAATGCAGAGGCGTGGTCGTTGTAGACCAGGAAGATCACGTCCGGCGTGTGTTCGGCGATCCAGCGCCGCGAGAACTCGTAGCCGCGGAACAGCGGCGCCCAGTAGGGCTCGGCGGTCTTGCCGAGATCCATCGCCGCGCCGATGGCCGGCACGTGGGAAGTGGTGATGCCTGCGGTGATCCTGGCCATGGTCTCGTCCCTTCAGCGGTACAGGTTGCCTTCGGGCGAGCGCCCGCCGGCGAGCATCATCTGCAGGTATTCCTGCTGCGTCATCCCGGTCATCAGCGCCGCGGCATGCTGGAAGCTCTGGCCGTCGGTGGCGAAGATCTTGGCCAGGAAATACACGTTGCCGCCGAGCGCGATCATCCGGTTGTAGTCGCGCGCGAGCACGGCCTGCTTCTGCTCCTCGTTCATCGGCCACTCGTCGAGATACGCGCGCTGGCCGGCGAGGAAGCGCGCGCGGTTGTCCGGCTTCATCAGCGACATGCAGAACATGTTCAGGTGATAACCGCGGCGCGCCTGCTCGGCGTCGAAGATCGTGGTGCCGGGAATGTCGGCATAGGGCTTGTCGAGGGCCATGCTCAGTGCTCCAGTTCGGGCCAGTACAGCCGCCGCGGATTGTCGCGCAGCAGCCGGCGCTGCAGGTCGGCGGTCGGCGCGATGGCCGGCACCCAGTCCACCAGCGCGCCGTCGTCGGGCATGTGCGTCGTCAGGTTCGGGTGCGGCCAGTCGGTGCCCCACAGTACACGGTCCGGGAAGGATTCGACGATCCGGCGCGCGAAGGGCACGACGTCCGCATAATCTGGCGGGCCGCCCTGCGACAGGCGCTCCGGGCAGCTGACCTTGGACCAGACGTGGGCGTTCTCGCGCAGCAGCTGCTGGAACAGCGCGAACGCCGGACCATCGACCGGCTGGCTGACATCCGGCCGGCCCATATGGTCGATCACGACCGGCACCGGCAACTCGGCGAGCAGCCGGTAGAGCACCGCCAGTTCCTCCGGCTCGAAGTAGACGACCATGTGCCAGCCGAGCGCACGGATCCGCTCCGCGACGGCACGCAGCGTTGCCGGTGCCGGTGCCTCGGTCAGCCGCCGCACGAAGCTGAAGCGGACGCCGCGCACGCCGGCCGCGTGCAGGGCCTCGAGCTCGCGGTCGCTGATCCCGACTGGCAGCGTCACCACGCCGCGGGCGCGGCCGGCAGCATCCTTCAACGCGTCCACCAGCGCGCGATTGTCGCTGCCATGGCAGGTGGCCTGCACGATCACGTTGCGTTCGAAACCGAGCAGGTCCCGCAGCTGCCAGAGCTGTTCCTTCGGCGCATCGACCGGTGTGTAGCGGCGCTCGGGCGCATAGGGGAAGCGCGCGCCAGGGCCGAACACGTGGCAGTGGGCGTCCACGGCGCCGGGCGGCAGCCGGAACCGCGGGCGCGAGGGCCTGGCGCAGAACGGCAGCCAGCCCGGGTCCGGCGTGAAGGCGCTCACCGGCCCCTCGCCCGCAGCGCGGCGTCGAGCCGCGGGAAGACCCGGCGCACGTTGCCCTCGAAGATGCGCTTGCGCAGGCCGGCCTCGAGCGGCAGTTCATCCAGGTAGCGCCTGGTGTCGTCGAAATGATGCCCGGTATCGGGGTCGATACCGCGCACGGCGCCGATCATCTCCGAGCCGAACAGGATGTTGTTCCCGTCGATGACCTCGAGCAGCAGCGCGATGCCGGGCCGGTGATAGACGCAGGTGTCGAAGAACACGTTCTTCATCACGTGCTCGGTGAGCGGCGGGCGCTTCAGCATGTCGGCGAGGCCGCGGTAGCGGCCCCAGTGGTAGGGGACGGCACCGCCGCCATGCGGGATCACGAAGCGCAAGGTCGGAAAATCCGCGAACAGGTCGCCCTCGATCAGCTGCATGAACGCGGTCGTGTCGGCGTTGATGTAGTGGGCGCCGGTCGCGTGGAAGTTCGGGTTGCACGAGGCGGAGACGTGGATCATCGCTGGCACGTCGAGCTCGACCATCTTCTCGTACAGCGGATACCAGTAGCGGTCGGTCAGCGGCGGCGAGCGCCAGTGGCCGCCGGAGGGGTCCGGATTCAGGTTGCAGCCGACGAAGCCGAGCTCGCGGACGCAGCGCTCGAGCTCGCGGGCCGAGGTCGCGAGCGGCGCGCCGGGCGACTGCGGCAGCTGGCAGACGCCCGCGAAGTTGTCCGGGTAGAGGCCGACGGCACGCCGGATGAGGTCGTTGCAGGCGCGGGTCCAGGCGAGCGACATGGCCTCGTCGCCGACGTGATGCGCCATCGCCGAGGCCCGCGGCGAGAACAGTGTCAGGTCGGCGCCGCGCTCACGCTGCATGCGCAGCTGGTTGGTCTCGATGCTCTCGCGGATCTCGTCCTCGCTGATGGTGCCGGGCACCGCGATGGGCAGCTGGGGATCACGCAGGTGCGCGAGCTGCCGCTCGCGGTAGGCCTGGTGCGCCGCCGGCGCGGTGGTGTAGTGGCCGTGGCAGTCGATGATCAGCATCGGTGCTCTCCGTGGCGGTCGGGGTTGCTGGCGAGCAGGCGATCGAGCAGGACGGCGAGATCGGGCTCGTCGGCGAGCGCCGCGTGGCGGCCGGCCCAGTCCTGCCGTTCGGCGCAGGCCGAGCTCATCCAGGGCTCGAGCCCGGCGCCGGCGACGGTCTTCGCGACCTCGCGCATCTCCTCGGCGCGGCGGCGGCCGTGCTGCAGCGAGCGCGAGACCATGTAGCGCGAGATCAGCGGCCAGTCGTTGCCCGGGAACATGTCCTGCAGCGACTCGAGCACCGCGGACTCGACCCCGTAGTGCCGGGCCGCGAGCAGCGATTCGGTGAGCAGCGCCTCCATGCCCTTGACCATCACGCTGCGGCACATTTTCGCGGCCGAGGCGGGCCCGATGGTGTCGGCGTACAGCTGCATGCCGGCAAAGCCGAGCGCCCGTGCGAGCGGCAGGAACGCCAGCGCATGCGGGCCGCCGAGGAGCATCGGGGCTCCGCTCCGTCGCGGCAGGATCGGCGACATCACCGCGGCCTCGACATAGCGGCCACCGGCGGCCTCGACGGCTGCCGCGGCCGCGATGCGGGTCGCGGGTGCGACCGAGTTCAGGTCGAGATACAGCGCGCCGGGGGGCAGTGACGCTGCGGCCGTGGTCGCAGCCGCGAGGCACTCGGCGGCGGTCACCGCCGAGATCACGAGCTCCGCCCCGGCGAGGGCATCGGCGGCGTCGCAGCCGCGACGTACCGCGGCGGATGCGCGGCTCGGTCCGCTCGCCGGATCGGCGAACAGCAGGTCCCAGGCGGAGATCTCGGCGACGCCGGCGGCCGCGAGATCCGCCGCCAGCACCTGGCCGACTTCGCCGAAGCCGATCAGGGCAACGCGCGGCAGGGTGCTCATGCGCCGCTCCAGGCGCGTTCGGGCACATAGACCTCGCCCCGCATCAGCTTGCGCGCGGTGCGGATCAGCGCCGGGCGGGTGACGTTCACCCGGCCATCAGCGAGCGTGAGCTGCAACTCCACCGTGAAGAAGCCGGTGGGATGCTCGATGTCCAAACGGTGACTGCCCGCGACGGGCGCAATCCTGGCGACCTGCGCCGCGATCGAACCGGGCAGCATGCAGGCGGTGGCGACACTGACTGCGCCGAGCACGCCGATCGCCTCGTGCACGCGGTGCGGAATGAACATGCGCGTCGTGATCGTGCCACCCTGCGCCGGCGGCGCGACCAGGCACATCTTCGGCACGGTCTGATGCGAGACGTCGCCGAGGTTCATCCGCGCGCCGAGCGCGAGGCGCAGCCGCTCGAGGCGCGCCTTCAGGCCCGCGTTGGCCTCGAGCTCGGCCGGGGACTCGGTGCCGCTGCAGCCGAGGTCGGCCGCGCGCAGGATCACCACCGGCATGCCGTTGTCGATGCAGCTGAGCTCGAGTCCGTCGACGAGGTCGCAGGCGGCGCCGGTCGGCAGCAGCGCACCGCAGCTCGAGCCGGCGACGTCCGGGAACTCGAGCGCGATCGCCGCGGCGGTGCCGGGCACGCCGTCGATCCGCGCCTCGCCCTCGTATTCCACGCGGCCCTGCGGCGTCGGCACGCGGGCGATGGCGATGCCGCCGGTGTTCACCATGTGGATGCAAACCGGCGTCAGCTCGCCGGCCGCCGGCACCAGGCCGTTCTCGATCGCCCAGGGGCCGACGCCAGCCAGCAGGTTGCCGCAGTTCTGCGTGTCGCTGACCTGGGCCCGATCGACCGCGACCTGCAGGAACAGGTAGTCGACGTCGGCATCGGCGCGGGTCGGCGGGCCGATCACCGCGACCTTGCTGGTCAGCGGATGCGCGCCGCCGACGCCGTCGATCTGCCGCGCATCCGGCGAGCCCATGGCCGCGAGCAGCACGCGATCACGGGCCGCGGTGTCCGCGGGCAGGTCACGGGCGCTGAGGTACAGGCCCTTCGAAGTGCCGCCGCGCATCAGTGTCGCCGGGATGGCCCGCAGCATGGTGGCCTCAATCGCCGGGCTGGCGCGGGCGCCACACCAGCCCGCGCGCGGCGAGGCGCTGGCGCATGTCGTAGAGGTCGAGCCCCAGCTCGCCCGCCTGCAGGCGGTTGCGCATGCGCGCCTCGCGGGTCTCGCGCTCGGCGCAGGCCGCCGCAACGGCTGCTGCGCGCTCGCGCGCGACGACGCAAATGCCATCGTCGTCGGCGACGATCACGTCCCCGGGACGGATGAGCGCGCCGGCGCAGACCAGCGGCACGTTGACATTGCCGAGCGTCTCTTTGACTGTGCCCTGCGCGGAGATGCACTTCGACCAGACCGGGAAGCGCATCGCGGTGAGGTCGCGTACGTCGCGGACCCCGGCATCGATGACCAGTCCCAGCACGCCGCGCGCGACCAGCGAGCAGGCGAGCAGCTCGCCGAAGTAGCCGGCATCGGAGCTCGAGGTCGGCGCCACGACCAGGATGTCGCCGGCGCGGCACTGCTCGACGGCGACGTGGATCATCCAGTTGTCGGCGGGCGGGACGCTGACCGTGACCGCCGGCCCGGCGATGCGCGCGCCGGCCCAGACCGGGCGCAGCCCCGGCGCCAGCAGTCCGCTGCGGCCCTGGGCCTCGTGCACCGTGGCGACGCCGGCCGCCGCGAGCGCCGCGGTGGCCGCGAGGTCGGCGCGTTCGATCTCGGTGATCACGACTGGCATGGCGCTCCACCCGGTAAGCCTGGCCTCAGTCATTGTCGTCCCGGGGCGCCCGCCAGCGCCAATTGCAATTCCGCCCCGGGTATAAGAGATTGTTGACGTCACCGGCAGCCGCCGGTCCCGGAGGTCGCCATGCTCCCCAATCTGCGGCACCTGCGCCTGTTTTCCGTGGTCGGCCGGCAGGGCAGCCTGGCCGCCGCCGCCCGCGAGCTGCACCTGACGCAGCCCGCGGCGACCCAGGCGATCCATGGCCTCGAGCAGTACTTCGGCGCCGGCCTGCTGCTGCGCGGCAGCGCCGGGGTCCGGCTGAGCGCGGCCGGGCAGCAGTGCCTCGCGCGGGTCGAGCGGGCCCTCGGGCAGCTGCGGGAGGGCGCCGCGGAGGCGGCCCGCTCGGCACCTGGCGCCGAGCGCCTCGAGCGGGCGCTGACGGCCACGCAGCTGCAGGCACTGGCGGAGGTCGTGGAGCAGGGTGGATTCGCTCCGGCTGCGCGCCGCATCGGGCGTTCCCGGCCGGCGCTGCACCGCGCGGCACGGCAGCTCGAGCGCAATGCCGGCCTGACGTTGTTCGAGACTACGAGCTACGGCCTGCAGCCAACCCGCGAGGCTGGCCGCCTCGCGCGCCGTGCCCGCCTGGCGCTCGCGGAACTCGAGCAGGCCCGGGCGGAAGTGGCGGCGGCCGGCGCCGCGGCCGGTCGCACGGTGATCGGTGCCATGCCGCTCGCCCGGACCGCCCTGGTACCGGAGGCCGTGCTGTCTTTCCTGGCCGGGGAGCCGGGGCACTCGGTCTCGATCCTCGATGGTCCCTATGAGAGCCTGCTGGCCGCGCTGCGTGGCGGCACTGCCGAGTTTCTCGTGGGCGCGCTGCGCCAGCCTGCTCCCGGCGCGGACCTGCTGCAGGAGCACCTGTTCGACGATCCGCTCGCGATCGTCGTCCGCTCCGGCCATCCGCTCGCCGGTGCCCGCCGCCTGCGCGCGCGCGACCTGGCCCGCTATCCGTGGATCGCGCCGCGGGCCGGATCGCCGCTGCGCCAGCAGTTCCAGGCCTTGTTCGCGCGCGGGCAGCCGCCCGCACCACCGCCGATCGAATGCAATTCGCTGGTCGCCGCGCGCGGCCTGCTGCTGGGCAGCGAGCGCATGATGCTGCTGTCGGCCCACCAGGTGCTGCACGAGCTGCGCTCCGGCCTGCTCATCGCGCTGCCGCATCCGCGGGGCCGGGTCACGCGGCCGATCGGGCTCACGCTGCGCCGCGACTGGCGGCCGACCGTGGTGCAGGCGCGGCTGCTCGAGAGCCTGCGCGCGCAGGCCCGCACGCTCGCCGGGGGCTTGCCTTCCGCCGGCGGAGCGGCAATCCTGTAGCGAACAGGGAGATCGCGGCATGCAACGTACCCAGGTCGCAATCATCGGTGCCGGACCCTCGGGCCTGATGCTCGGGCAGCTGCTCCATCGCCACGGCATCGACAGCGTTGTGATCGAGCGGCAGTCGCGCGAGTACGTCGAGGCGCGCATCCGCGCCGGCTTGCTCGAGCAGGGCACCGTCGACCTGTTGCACGAGGCCGGCGTCGCGGCGCGCCTCGAGCGCGAGAAGCTCGTGCACGACGGTATCGAGCTGGCCTTTGACGGCCGGCTGCACCGCGTCGACTTCAAGGCCCTGGCCCATGAGACGGTCACGATCTACGGCCAGACCGAGCTGCAGAAGGATCTCGGCGACGCACGCGTGGCGAGCGGTGCCCCGATCCACCACGGTGCGGGGGAGGTCGCGATCCACGGCTTCGACGGCGGTCGTCCACGCGTGAGCTGGCTGCAGGATGGAGTCCGGCAGGAGCTGGAATGCGACTTCATCGCGGGCTGCGACGGCTTCCACGGGGTCTGCCGCGCGAGCGTGCCGTCCGCGGAGATCCAGCATCACGAGCGCGTCTATCCCTTCGGCTGGCTCGGGATACTCGCCGAGGTGCCACCGGTCGCCGACGAGCTGATCTACGCCAATCACCAGCGCGGCTTCGCGCTGTGCAGCATGCGCTCGCGCACCCGCAGCCGCTATTACCTGCAGTGCACGCTGGCCGATCGGGTCGAGGACTGGTCCGACGAGCGCTTCTGGGAGGAACTCGCCATCCGGCTGCCCGCCGAGCGCGCCCGCGGCCTGGTCACCGGCCCGTCGATCGAGAAGAGCATCGCGCCACTCAGGAGTTTTGTCGCCGAGCCGATGCGCTTCGGGCGCCTGTTCCTGGTCGGCGATGCCGCGCACATCGTGCCGCCGACCGGCGCCAAGGGCCTGAACCTCGCGGCGGCCGACGTGCGCGTGCTGTACCGCGCGCTGGTCGAGTTCTATCGCGGCGGTGGCGAGACACTGCTCGACGAGTATTCCGGCCGCGCGCTGCGCCGCGTGTGGAAGGCCACGCGCTTCTCGTGGTGGTTCACGACGCTGATGCACCGCTTCGACGACGATGCCTTCAGCCACAAGCTGCAGCTCGCCGAGCTCGACTACCTGGCCGGCTCGCGCGCCGCCGCGACCGCGCTCGCCGAGAACTACGTCGGGCTGCCGTTCGACTGAGCCGGCGCCGGGCCGCGGCTTTGGGCCATAATGCCGGCGAGGGTCGGCGCCCACGACCGATATTCACCTGGAGGCGGCTGTCATGTATACGAACCTGCTCATTCCGACGGATGGATCGAGGCTCTCGGCCAAGGCCGTGAAATCCGGCATCGAACTCGCGAAGTCCCTCGGCGCGCGCGTGACCGGCGTATTCGTCACCGAGCCCTATCGCCCGCCGGTGTACGGCGAGGCCGCGGTGTACCTGCCGGAGCTGACGCCGCAGCGCTACCTCCAGGCCGTGGTGGCCGAGGCGAAGCAGGCGCTCGCCGGCATCGAGCGCCAGGCGAAGAAGGCCGGCGTCGACTGCGCGACGGTGATCGTCAATGGCGACCAGGCCTGGCGCGGCATCATCCGTACCGCCAAGTCGAAGAAGTGCGACCTGGTCGTGATGGCCTCGCACGGGCGCAGCGGACTGACCGGCCTGCTGCTCGGCAGCCAGACCTCCAAGGTGCTGACGCACTCGAAGGTCCCGGTACTGGTCTGTCGCTGAGAGCGTCCGCGCTGGCCGTTACGGACGCGGCAGCCCTCATTGACACATGTATCATTAATGGTACATACTGGCAATGCAGAGTAATCCGGTTCGCGTGTCCTTCTTTCGGCTCGATTCGGGTCGCGAACCTGTTAGGGAATGGCTCAAGAGCCTGCGGAAGGAGCAGCGCAAAGCGATCGGTGAGGACATCAAGACGCTGCAGTTCGGCTGGCCGGTCGGAATGCCGCTGGTTCGAAAGCTTGCTGACGATCTCTGCGAACTCAGGTCTGATATTCCCAATGGCATTGCCAGAACATTTGTCACGATTCTTGATGATCAAATTGTGCTCTTGCATGGATTCGTCAAGAAGACCATGAAGATCCCTCCAAAGGAACTCGCAGTTGCAAAGCGCAGGTTGGCCAGGTTGAGGTCGTGATCATGTCCAGGAAAAATATCGGCAGTGACTTCGACAGTTTTCTCGAGGAGGAAGGCTTGTTCGAGGAAGCCACTGCGACTGCAGTGAAGCGTTACATTGCCTGGCGGCTCGCCGAGAAGATGCGTGAGAGCCAGCTGAGCAAGTCAGAGATGGCCCGACGAATGGCGACGAGCCGCGCGGCCCTGGATCGGCTTCTCGACCCGGAGAATGAGTCGGTAACGCTACGGACGCTTCAGAGCGCCGTCGCAGCCCTTGGTGGCCGGCTCAAGGTCGAACTCGCATTCAGCAAGCGGGCGGCGTGACGAACAATGGTGCCGCCGATTCGGCGCCTGGCCGGCATCGTCGTCGCTGTCGCTGCCGGCCTGGCCGTTGCGGATGAGCCGTCACCGCCATCAATGCCGGCGCAGCTCTTCGAAGGCCCGGTGCTGGTCGGCGAGCGCGCGGCGCGCGGCTTCGAGGCCGAGGCGCTGCTGCAGGCGCGGGCCCGCTATGCCGTGGACCTGGTGCTGACGCAGGCTCCGGACTATGGTGCCCTGCGCTTCGGTCCGCAGCGCCGGGCGCATCCGCATCGGCGAGGTCGTGCCAACCGAAAGCCGGCTGCTGATCGAGGCGCGACTCGCGCGCCGCAACCGCCGCTCGCAGGGCTACTTCGCCGGCATCGACCGCGTGGTACTCGTTCCACTGGCGGCACCGCCGGCAAAATGATCGACAGGAGGGAGTCATGAGTCGTGCAACCGCATTGTTTCTCGCCGCGCAGGACATGCAGGGCTTCGGCCCGCAGTGGAGCGGTGGTGCGCAGCTCTTCTGGCGGCCGCCGGCCCCGGTGGACCAGCCGATCCGCAACTGGCCCAGTCTCACGCTGCCGCTCGAGGTGCCAGACGACGGCCTGTACAGCCTGGCGCTGGACTTCACGACGGCGCCGGACTACGGCAACGTGCGCGTGTTCCTGCGCGGCAATGCGGTCGCTGATTTCCCGGCCTACGGGACCGGTGTCGGGCGGCGGGAAGTCGTGCTGGGTCGCCACCAGCTGAAGGCCGGCTCCAACCAGCTGATCCTGGCGGTGTTCGGCAAGCAAGAAGCGTCAAGCAACTTCTTCGTCGGCCTGGACCGCATCACCGCGCGGCCGGTGACGGCGCCCGAGTGAGTCTCGGGCAGCTCGACCGGCGCTCGGTCGAGCACCGGACGCGGCAGATGACCGAGGGGTCGCTGCTGCGCTCGCTGCTGGGTCTTTCGATCCCGGTGGTCCTGACCAACCTGCTGCAGACGGCCTACCAGCTGATCAACACCTTCTGGGTGGGGCGCCTCGGCACCGGGCCGCTGGCCGCGGCCTCGGTCAGCGTGCCGATCACCTTCCTGCTGCTGTCCCTTGGCAGCGGCCTGTCGGTGGCCGGCTCGACGCTGATCGCGCAGTACGCTGGTGCCCGCAATCGCGACATGGTCAACCACATTGCGGCGCAGACCATCCTGATGGTCATGCTGGCCTCGGTGGTGCTGTCAGTGGTCGGCCTCCTGATCGCGCCGCACATCCTGCGGCTGATGGGCGTCGATGCCAGCATCTTCGGCATGGCCTTGCAGTACCTGCGCGTATCGTTCCTCGGAATCGTGTTCATGTTCACGTTCGCGATGTTCCAGTCGCTGCTGCGCGGGGTTGGCGAGGTGCGCATGGCGCTCTACATCGTGCTGGCCACGGTGCTGCTGAACGGGCTGCTGGCACCGATGTTCATCCGGGGCTGGGGTCCGCTGCCAGCCGGCGGCGTCGTCGGGGCCGCCTGGGCGACTCTGGTCACACAGGGCATCGCGGCGCTCGTGGGTTTCACGCTGCTGCTCGGCAACCGCTATGGCATCCACCTGCGGGCGCAGGACTTCCGGCCGGACCTGCGGCTGATCCGGCGCACCTTCCTGCTCGGCCTGCCGGCATCGATCGAGCAATCCTCGCGCGCGCTGGGCCTGACGATACTGACCTTCCTGGTGACGAGCTTCGGCACGTTGGCGATTGCGACCTACGGGATCGGCATGCGGCTGCTGAGCGTCATCTTCATTCCTGCGCTCGGCCTGTCGATGGCGACGACGACGGTGGTGGCCCAGAACATCGGTGCCGGCCAGGAGCGGCGCGCGGTGGAAGTGGGTCGCCTGAGCGCCTGGCTGGCCTTCGGCATCCTGTCCGTGATCGGGCTCATCGTGTTCCTGGGCTCGCGCCCGATCGTGCGTTTCTTCGTACCCGGCGATCCGGAGCTGGTGGAATCGGCGGCGCTGTTCGTGCGCATCGCGGCGATTTCCTTCGGCTTCATGGGTGCGCAGCAGGCGCTCGCCGGCGCCTTCCGCGGCGCCGGGCAGATGTTCATGACGATGCTGCTCGCGATCGGCGCGCTGTGGGTGCTGCAGTTTCCGCTGGCTTACGTGCTCTCGAAGCACACCACGCTCGGCATGGTCGGCATCTGGTGGGCTACGCCGGTGTCGAACGTGCTGCTGTGCCTGGTGAGCGTGGTCTGGTTCATGGGCGGCACCTGGCACCGGAAGAACCTGACCCGCGAGGAGGAGCTGGACGGCCAGGTCGCGGCGACCATCCGGCTGGAGGAGAGCTGAGGGCCCTGGGAGCGCGTGCAACCGTACTTTACATTTAGCAGGATTATTTGTTCAGTATGCCGGCACTCGGGACTACCCAATGAACGTTTTCAAGGGTATTGATGATCGTTAATATCGGTCATCAAGTACCCTCGGAAAGGGTTCCGGCACCCCGCCCGCTCAGAGCCAATAGACGAAAATAAACAGCCCCAGCCAGACCACGTCGACGAAATGCCAGTACCAGGCCACGGCCTCGAAGGCGAAGTGCTGGCGCGGCGTGAAATGGCCCTGCAGGCAGCGCAGCCAGATCACCGTGAGCATGATCGCGCCGATCAGCACGTGCAGGCCGTGGAAGCTGGTCAGCAGGAAGAAGGTCGAGCCGTAGATGCCGGTGCCGGTCTGCAGGCCGAGCTCATTCCAGGCATGGCCGTATTCGTAGATCTGGATGCCGAGGAAGGTGAAGCCGAGCAGGAAGGTCAGGGCCAGGAACAGCTTCAGCATCCCGCGCCGGCCGGACTTCAGCGCGTGGTGGGCAATCGTGACGGTCAGGCCGGAACTGAGCAGCAGCATCGTATTGACGGCCGGCAGGCCGAAGGCCGCCATGACCTCGAAGCTGCCGTCCTCGCGCGGACCGAGCGCCCCCGGGCCATTGGTCGGCCAGGCCGCGACGAAGTCGGGCCACAGCAGGCTCGCGAGGCCCTTGTCGCCCTCGCCGCCGAGCCACGGCACCGAGAACTGGCGCGCGTAAAAGAGCGCGCCGAAGAACGCCGCGAAGAACATCACCTCGGAGAAGATGAACCACATCATGCCCATGCGGAACGAGCGATCCACCTGCTCGTTGTAGAGGCCGGCCTGGTTCTCGCGGATGACCTCGCCGAACCAGCTGAAGAACAGGATCGCGAGCAGCACCGCGCCGGTGCCGAGGATCCAGGGGCCGATGGCGCCGCCATTCAGTGCCGTGGCGGCACCCGCCATCAGCACGAACAGCGCGACGGAACCGAAGAAGGGCAGCCGGCTGCCCTGCGGAAAGTAGTAGCCGGAGCCGTGGGCCTGGTCAGCGTTTGCCATGGGCGCTCATCCCCTGTTGTCCGCGGTGCTCGGTGCGCGCGCGGCATCGTAGAAGGCATAGGAAAGCGTGAGACGATCGACGCCGGCGGGCAGCTCGCGATCGACGATGAACCGCACCGGCAGCTCGCGCTGCTCACCGGCCGCGAAGTCCTGCGGCGCGAAGCAGAAGCACTCGGTCTTGCGGAAATGCCGCAGCGCGCTGCCGGGCGAGACGCTCGGCACGGCGACGCCGGTCGCGGC
>SCUD01000125.1 GCA_004297335.1 Gammaproteobacteria bacterium | reverse complement strand
CTCGACGCTGACACGAGACGCGCAGCTACGCGTTCGCGCGCTGCAACTCAGGTACGTTCGATTTCGCTCGCCGGACGGCGAAGCTCAGACCACCACCGCGAAGCGGTTTAGTTCAACTATGGGTGGAACGGACGGAGAACCTCATCCGATAAAGTGGACACCTCGACCTAACGCTCGAGGGAGAAGAAATGGCGGCGCCGGTCGGTCCTAAGAAAGTCCATCGCTATACGGTTGAGTTCAAGATTCAGGCGGTGCGGCTGTCGTTGCATCCAGATATCCAGACGCAGGACGTAGCACGTGCGCTGGATATTCACCCCTTCATGCTCTCCAAGTGGAAGAAGGATTACCGCGAAGGCAAGCTCAAGCCGGCGGCCGAGGCTGCCGGCTTGAGCTTGCCGAAGGTGTTGCAGGCACCGAAGCGAGACGCGGAGAAGCGCGCACTCAAGCGCCAGGTGAAGCAGCTGGAGGCGAAGATCGAGGCTCGCACGGCCGTGCGTGCGCTGGAGCGCAAGCTCGCCGCACTCGAGGTGGAGCATGACCTCTTAAAAAAAGCCATCCGCTTCAATATCGAACGCCGAAGGCGAAGTTCGAGTTCATAGCCGAACACCGCCAGGAGTACGAGGTGGCATTCTTGTGCAAGCGCTACAAGGTGTCCCGGAGTGGGTTCTACGCGTGGGATGCACGTGAGCGCAGTCGCCGCAGCCGGGACGATGAGCGGTTGCGCGCGCGGATCGAGCACATCTACAAAGATAGCCGTGGTCGCTACGGTTCACCGCGGATCTACGAGCAGCTCAAGCGTGAGGGGGTTCTCTGCAGCAACAAGCGCGTGGCGCGCCTGATGCGCGAGCAAGGGCTGCGCGCCCGTGTCAGCGGCCTGTACCGTCGTTCGACCGGGGTGCACAAGTTCTTCGAGAAGACCGGCAACGCTCGGCTGGAGCTGCCGGCGCCGACACGCACCGATCAGATCTGGGTGGGAGACGTCACGTACCTGCGCCTAGGCAAAGACTGGCGCTACTTGGCCACGGTCATGGACTTGTTCTCGCGGCGCATCATCGGATGGACGATCGCGTGCAATAGAACTACGGAGGTGACCCTGCGGGCGCTCAAGCGCGCGATCGCACTACGCAGCCCTAAGCCCGGACTGCTCTTCCATTCTGACCGTGGCATTGAGTACTCGGCCTACGGGTACCAGGCGTTCCTACGCTCGCGCGGCATCGTGCCCAGCATGAATCGACCGCGCAACTGCCAGGACAACGGACACATGGAGAGCTTCTTCCACTCATTGAAAGCGGAGCTCACCCATCAACGCCGCTTCACAAGCGATGCTCAACTCAACGCCTCGCTTGCCGGCTATATCGAACGCTTCTACAACCGCAAACGCATTCATTCAAGCTTGGGATACCATTCTCCGGTCGAGTTCGAATGCTTGGCCAATGCCTAGCAACGTGTCCACCAAATCGGATGAAGATCACGGGCCATGAGCCGCCGAGCCTGCTTGGTGGCCGTGATGGCCCGCCGTTCACCACGACGTTAGGCATGGCGACAGCGAGCAACGCGCATGTTTGAACTTAAGACTGTTGGCTTGTTCGTCGCGACTGCAATCGCAGAGATCGTGGGCTGCTACCTGCCTTATCTTTGGTTGACGAAAGGCGCCCCGGCTTGGGTACTTGTGCCCGCGGCTTGTTCGCTCGCGTTGTTCGTGTGGCTTCTGACTCTTCACCCTACAGCTGCAGGCCGGGTATATGCCGCTTATGGAGGGGTTTACGTGGCCACCGCGATCGTTTGGCTTTGGGCGATCGACGGGTTACGTCCAACCGTATGGGACCTGGTTGGAGCCGCTGTTGCGATTCTCGGCATGAGCATCATCATGTTTGCACCCCGCCATGCCTAACAACGTATATGGACTCCCGCCGAATGCCAAAGCGTTCTCAAAGAAGGTCGGATAACAAGGTCTGATTGCTTGCGTATATTCGGCCTGTGAGTCGGGACTAGGCGCCCCGGGCCCTGATGGTGATCCGCATGCCTGGTCCTCACGATGGACAGCGACACCGTTCGTTCCGCGCTACGCGCTCCGCATGGTGCGCGTCATCGCGGACGTTGGGTGGCAATTCCCCTCCCGGCGTAGAATGCCCACATGTCGAATTCGACTCATTTCACTATCGAGTACGAACAGGAAGAGGACGGGCGCTGGATTGCTGAGGTGCCTGGACTACCTGGCGTTCTCGCGTACGGCACTACGGCCGACGAGGCAATGGCGAAGGCTGAGGCGTTGGCTCTCCGGGTGCTCGCTGAGCGCCTTGAGCACAAGGAAGCCAAGCCTCAGTCAATCTCCATCGGCATCGCGGCCGCATGAGTTCGTGGCCTTCGTCAAAGGCCACACGAGTCCTCGCAGCTCTTTACCGAATTGGTTGGACGCTCAAGCGTCAATCTGGGTCTCACAAGACTTTGGCTCGAGCCGGCTGGCCGGACTTCGTTTTTGCCTTTCACGATCGCGAAGAAATCGGTCCACGCATGCTTTCGCGGATCGCAAAACACACTGGCTTACGACCTGAAGACCTATGATCGCGCCAGATTGCCACCCAACACCTATGAGGCCCCGGCGCGTCAAGAGGTAAAGGATTCCCGACGCGAGCGAAGCTCGCGCTGACTTTTCTCGACGTCGCTACCGCTGTTGCTGCGCCTGACTTGGTTTCAGATG
>SCUD01000124.1 GCA_004297335.1 Gammaproteobacteria bacterium | reverse complement strand
GGCAACCAGCAGGAGGGCCCGCTGGAGTTCGTGTATCTCAATACGACGCGCACGCTGCGGGCCATGGCGCGTCGCTTCCAGGCGCTGGGCGTCAAGCCGGAGCTCGAGGCGTTCCAGGCTGGCGATGTCCTGTTCGCCAATCAGCTGGTTGCCGAGGGTCTTGCCGGGGTCCCGCCGCTGTACCAGTTCGTACTGGGCGTGAAATGGGGCGCTCCGGCGGATCCGGAAACCGTGCTGTACATGCGCAACCTGTTGCCGCGGGATGCCGTCTGGACCGCCATGGGGGTCGCGCAGGCGCAGATGCCCATGGCCGCCCAATCGGTGCTGCTGGGCGGCCACGTCCGCGTCGGATTGGAGGACAACCTGTACCTGGAGCGCGGAGTCTTCGCGACCAACGGGCAGCTGGCGGAGCGGGCTGGCCGGATCGTCGATCACCTTGGCTGCGCGGTCGCGACGCCATCCGAGGCGCGCGAGCTGCTGGGTTTGCGGATGCGCGCCTGACGGACAGCCTCAGCGCGAGGAGGGTGTCAGCCAAGCCTCAGCCGCCGGCGGTCATGCAGAACGCATTCAGCTTGTTGCCGTCCAGGTCGCGGAAGTACGCGGCGTAGAAGCCCTTGCCGCGCGGGCCGGCGGGACCTTCGTCCGTGCCGCCGAGCGCGAGTGCCTTCGCGTAGAGCGCGTCGACCAGCGCCGGGCTGTCGACGACCAGTGCGACCATGGTGCCGTTGCCGATCGTCGCGGGCTTGCGGTCGAAGGGCTGCATGACGCCAAGGCCCGGCTTGTCCGGCGCGACCGTCCAGGCGACGCCGCGGTCGGTCTCCATCCAGCGCTTCGCGCCGATCAGGGCCAGCAGCTCGTCGTAGAAGCGCGCAGCGCGCGCAACGTCGTTGGTTCCCAGCGTGACGTAGCCGATCATCGTTGCAACTCCCTTGCCGTGGACGATCGGATTGTAGCTTCCCGGGGGCCGTCGCGCGTGGGCGCGCTGGCGCGGCCATTGATCGTACATTATATTGAACATGTTCATTATAATGAACAACAAGGCACGCCGATGATCGCCGAGCTTTCCCGCCGTATCCGCGAGCGCCGCCGGGAGCTCGGCCTCAGCCAGCAGCGGCTGGCGGAGGTCGCCGCGGTATCGCGGACGACGCTGTCGCATGTGGAGCGGGGCCGGGCGCCGCACGTGCAGATGGATGTGCTCGAACGGATCTGCCGCGCTCTCGATCTGGAGCCCCGATTGGCTGCAGCGGCGGTGCCCGACGCCGGCCGTCTGGCGGCGCGCAGCGCGCACGCGGTGCGCGTGCAGGCCCGGCGTGAGCGGCACCTGCGCCTCGCGGTGCAGCTGGCCGCCGATCCACAGGCGGCCCGCAGCCGCATCGAGCGCGCGCGCCGGATGGTCGAGCTGTGGCGCAGGAATCGCAGCTGCAGCCCGCAGTACATCCGTCGCTGGACCCGATTGCTGGCGCTGCCGCCGGCAGCACTCGCGCTGCGCATGAGTTCGCTCGCGGACTGGGAGGACGCGCTGTTCCAGAATTCGCCGTGGTCCTGGGCGTGGAGCTGAAGGATCTCGAACTGAGCGACAGCCTCGGCGCCGGCAGTGCCTTCGAGCAGGCACACGGCTTCTATCTGGACCCGGTTTCGCCGCTATTGCCGACCCTGCCGGGCAACTGGGAGTACCGACTGGTCCGCGTGGCACTCGCGGGCGGAATTACCGCTGGATTCCTCGATCCCAACGACGCAGCGGTTTCGAAGTACGCCCGCGGTGAGCCGCGCGATCGCGAATGGATCCGCGCCGGACTCGAGGCCGGGCTGCTTTCGGCGCCGATCATCGCCAGTCGCTTCCGCGACACGCAGTTCCTCGATGAGGCCGAGGACCGCGGCGCTCGCCGCCTGCTGGCGGAAGACCAGGCCTGGCTCGAGCGGCGGTAAACCCTCAGCCTGCCGGGTTCCACATGCGCATTCAGTGGCGTCCCATCATCCCGAGCAAGGTCCAGGACGCAAATGCGAGCATCAGCACGCCCGCGAGCCGGCGCGGATTGCGACCTCCGAGGCGGGCAAGCACGGTGTGTCCGGCGAGCGTGGTCGCGAGCATCGAGGGCAGCGTGCCGGCGCCGAAGGCGAGCATGGCCAGCGCGCCGGCGAGTGGCGAACCACCGGTCGCCGCGAGCGCGAGCGCCGAGTACACGAGGCCGCAGGGCAGGAATCCCCACAGCAGGCCAAGGGCGATGAAGCGAGCCGGCCCCGGGAGCCGGGCCGCGCGCCCGGTCAGCGGCTGCAGTCGCCGCCACAGCGCTGCGCCCAGGCGCTCGAGCCCGAGCCAGTCGCGGTTACTCAGGAGCTGGACAGCGAGCCCGAGCATCAGCAGTGCCGCCAGAGCGCGCAGCGGCCACAGGTGCGCGTGCCCGCCGGCCGCCGTCACGGCGGCACCGGCCAGTGTGGCGAGCGCCAGGCCGAGCATGCCGTAGCTCGCAATGCGCGCGACATTGAACAGCAGTGCCGCCGGCCGGTGCGGCCCAGCCGTCATCCGGCTGCCGGCAGCAGCGGCGATGCCGCCGCACATCGCGACACAGTGCAGGGAGCCGGCGAGACCGAGCGTCAGCGATGCAGCGAGCAGCGGCCAGGCCGCCGTGATGCTCACGGTTCGCGCGCCTCGTCCA
>SCUD01000013.1 GCA_004297335.1 Gammaproteobacteria bacterium | reverse complement strand
GAGCGGGCCGAGTACCTGCGGGTGGCGATGCGCCAGAGCCGGCGCATCGGACTTCTGGTCGAGCAGTTGCTGGAAGCGGCGAGGCTGGATGCCGGGCAGGTGGTCGTCAATGCCGAACCGTTTTCGATCGGCGAACTGCTGCAGGACGTGCTGCAGAAATTCTCGCTGGCCGCGCAGGAGCGCGGGGTCGGGCTCGAGGCGGAGATCCTCTGCGCGAGCGACGTCGTGCGCGGCGACATCGCCCTGCTGGAGCGCGTGCTCGACAACCTGATCACGAATGCGCTGCGCTATACTCCGGCCGGTGGCCGCGTGACAGTCAGCGCCAGACGATGCGGAGACTGCGTCCGTGTGGCCGTCAGCGATACCGGCCCCGGACTGAAGCCGGACGACGCCAGGCGGGTGTTCGACCGCTTCTATCGGGTGGATCCCGGCCGCTCGTCGGCTTCCGGCCAGCTGGGCCTCGGACTCGCCATCGTGAAGGGCATCCTCGAACTGCATGGCTGCACCGTCGCCGTCGACAGCCAGCCGGGCAGTGGGACTTCGTTCTGGTTCGAGCTGCCGGTGCTTCATACGTAGATTTGCGTAAGTACGCGTTCTCGCGATATTTGCGAGAGATTTCTGGCCGAGCATGGACGTTGGTCGGGGGTTACGTCATTGCGAGGAGGTTGGCCATGAACAGAGGAATCAGCGTACTCAGCGCAGCGGCCACGGCATTGATGCTGTCGAACGGCGCGTGGGCAGCGGACGAACATCCGGTCGATGCCGCCCGGATCGCCGCAGCCAGCACGGCGGCGGACCATGAGGCCATTGCACAGGGCTATGACGCGGAAGCCACCACGGCCGGCGCCAAGGCCACTATGCACGAGGCGATGGCCCGCGCGTACCGGGCCGGAGGTCCGCCGAAGAGGACCCCGGGAACATTGGCCCGGCACTGCGATCGGCTGGGCAGGCACTATGAAGCGATGGCCGACGAATTCCGGCAGCTCGCGGCCGCGCATCGCCGGATGGCTATGGATTGCTGCAAGGCGAACTGAAATCGTGACGTCACCCGGCGGCCATCAGCCGGGCCATCAGCCGATGAGTCGCCGCGCCGCAGCGGCCGGTGTCGCGTTGGCTCTTGCCTGGCTTATGCCCGCGGTCAGTCCAGCCGGTCCAGCCATGTCGGGACCGTCGCTCGAAGCACTGGTCCAGGACGCGCTGGCTCACAACCCGGAGATTGCCGCCGCTTGGCACGAGGCGGACGCGGCAAAGCAACGAGTTGCTCCGGCCGGCGCGCTGGACCAGCCGATGCTCGAATTCGGGATCGTCAATGCTCCGCTCGGTTCACTTAGCCCGCGGCGCGAAGACATGACGATGAAGATGCTCGGCCTCGGCCAGCGGCTGCCGTTTCCCGGCAAGCGGGCACTGCGCCGCGGCGTGGCCACTGCCGGCGCGGAAAGTGCGGAGTTCGCGGCTCGGGAGACGAGCAATCGCGTCGTGCGCGACTTGCGGGTCGCGTACGAGGACCTCGTGTTCAACGCGGAGGCGCAAAGAATCGTTGCCCGTACCCGCGGAGCGCTCGAACAGCTGCTGGCCATCGCGCAATCGGGGTACCTGGTTGGCAGGACCGTGCAGAACGACGTGCTCGATGCGCAGACGGAGATCGGGCGGTTACGGGGCGACCTGCTGCGCCTGGCGCGCGAGCATCTGACGCAACAGAGTGAGCTGCGCCGGCTGCTCGGCCGTGACACGCCGGAGCTGTCGATCACCCCGGCGGAGCCCGCCCTGGCCCCCGAACCGGCCGTGGCCTCCGATCCGGCCGGGCTTACGCTGGCCAATCGACCGGAACTGCTGGCGCT
>SCUD01000123.1 GCA_004297335.1 Gammaproteobacteria bacterium | reverse complement strand
GACGAAGGCTCCGAACAGGTTGCGCGGCATGAACATCTCGACCACCGACATCGGCGTGAGCTGCGGCTGCGCGGCCTGCCGCTCCAGGGTCGCCTGCGCCTGCCCGCCGTACTGGGCCGTCAGACTGGCCTGCGCCTCGGGATCCATTGCCGCGCCCGGCTGGAGCAGGTTCATCATCGCGAGCCCGAGCGCGACCGCAATCGTCATGTTGAGGACGAACAGCGTGAAGGTGCGCGCCGCGAGCGGACCGAGGTGGCTCAGCCGCTCGAGCTGCGCGATGCCGCTCGCCAGCGAGGCGAAGACCAGCGGAATGACGACGAAGAACAGCAGCCGCAGGAATACCTGCCCGAAGGGCTCGAGCACCAGCCGGGAGAGTTCACGTGCACCGGTCAGCAGATCCGGGAAGACCGTACCGGCCAGCAGCGTCAGGCCGCCGGCGACGATGCCGGCGAGCAGGCCGAGCAGGATCCGGTTGGCCAGGCGCGTATCGATGTCGCTCATGGGTGAGATTCCCCCGGCACCGGCCGGACTGCCGCAATGGTAACCTCTCGCGTCCCGGATCCGCAGACTGGTACCACCTGATGCGCCGCCTCGCCCGCCCTGCCTTCCTGCTGCTCGCAGTCCTGCTGACAGCCTGCGCCACGCCGCGAGTGGGAGATGTGCCGGGCCCGGGTGCGGCCGGTTGGCCGATACCGGAGGTCCCGGTAATCGTAATTCCCGGGGTGCTCGGCTCGCGCCTCGCGGAACGGGATACTGGCCGCGAGGTCTGGCCGGGTAGCACGCGGCAACTGCTGACCAGCCGGTATCGGCATCTCGCGCTGCCGATCGATCCGGACACACTGGAGCCGCTGGATGACGGACTGGTGGCCACGGAACTCTTCGACCGCGCTGCCGGCCAGGATTTCTACCGGCGGATCCTGCGCAAGCTGCAGTCGGATGGCGGCTACCAGCCCGGCATCCCCGGCGAGCCCGTCACGGGCGGTCCTGCGCGGCTGTATACCTTTGCCTACGACTGGCGCCAGGACAATGTCGTCACGGTGCGCGCCCTCGACGCGCTGATCGCACAGATCCGCCGCGACCACGGCGACCCGGCGCTGCAGGTCGACATCGTCGCGCACAGCATGGGCGGCCTCATCGTGCGCTACTACCAGCGCTACGGCACCGTCGACCTGCTCGATGGCGAGGCCTTCCCGGTCACCGGCGCCGGGGCCGCGCAGCTGCGGCGCGTGGTGCTGCTCGGCACGCCGGGCCGCGGCTCGGTCGGCGCCATTCATCTGTTCCTGACCGGCTACCAGCTCGGCCTGTCGCGGCTGCCGCCGGAGGTCATCGCGACGATGCCCTCGATGTACCAGCTGTTCCCGCATTCCTCATCCACGTGGGTCACGCGCAGCGACGGCACGCCACTGGCGCGGGATCCATTCGACGTCCTGCTATGGCGGCAGCTGGAATGGTCCGTGTTCGGCCAGGCCCTGCGGCAACACATCGCCGACGAGCCCGGCACCTTGCCTGCGCTGGATACCTTTGAACGCTATTTCGCGCGGCGGCTGCGGCGGGCCCGGCGCTTCACCGAGGCGCTGCTGGCACCAGCCGGGACCGCGTCGCTCGGCGCCTCACTGGTCGCGGGCAGTAACTGCGTCCCGACGCCGGCGCGGCTGGTCATCGAGCAGCTGGGCGGAGAGTCGGTCACCCGACTCTGGCCACGCCAGGTGGCCCGGCGGAAGCCCGGAATCGACTATCGCCGCCTGATGTATGACTTCGGCGATGGCCGGGTTACGGCCGCCTCATTGCTGGGCCAGCCGGAGCCGGAGCCGTTTGCCGATGCCATCGCGAACCAGGCCGCAGGTCCCGACGACACCTACCTGTATTGCGAACTGCACGACTCGCTGGCCGGCAACCGGCACTTCCTGGCACGACTGCTGCGCTACCTGCGGGTCGAGCCGGAACCCCGGAGTTGAGCGAAATCCCGGGGCAGTGACCCGCCGCGCCGCGAACAAGTGGTGGACTAACCCGTGTTTAAGGATGGGCACACCTGGCCGCGACGCGACGAGCCGCGCCAACAATGCCCGGATTGGCAGGCAGATTTCAAGTGCTTTGGCGAACTGGGCGCCGGACTGCTAGAACCGCCAGCTCAGATCGAGCTTGCCACTCATTCCGATGCCCTGCTCCAGCACGGTCACGCCGCCCTGGTCGATCTCGACCTTCTCGTCGAGCAGGTTCTGCAGGCGCACCCGCAGGCTCCAGCGCTCGGCCGGGTACCAGGTGTAGATGAAGTCGAGCGAGTGGAACGGCCGCTCGTACGCGTCCGGCGCGCCGTTGCGGCCCGCGTAGAACAGGCGCTCGCTGTAGCTGTTGTAGACGACGACGGCACTGTGCGCGCCGCCCGGTGAGTCGTAGCCGAGCTGCAGGTTGACGATCAGGTCGGATTGCTGGTTCAACGGCCGCACGTCGTTGGTCAGGCTCAGCGTCGAGGAACCGATCGTCAGCTCGGAATCGCTCCAGGTGATGTTGCCGGCCGTGAACAGGCCCGCAGCCCACGCCCCGAGCCAACGACTGGCGAAGCCGAGGTCCTTGAACCATTCGACCTCGACCCCGTACAGGTCCGCCGATTCGCCGTTGACGAACGTAAACGACAGATTGTTGTCGGTACCGGCGCCCTCGACGGTCTCGATCGGGTTGTCGATCTGCTTGTAGAACGGGCTGACCGTGAAGTTGTCACCGTTGGCGAAGAACCACTCCGCGCGCAGGTCGAAGTTCGTGAGGTCCGACGGCGCCAGCCCGGGATTGCCGATCACCCGCGCCTCGGTGAATGGGTCGATATAGGTCGAATCCGTCACCTCGCGCAGGTCCGGGCGCGCAGTCGTGCGGCTCCAGCCGAAGCGCAGCTGGAAGTCCTCGGCCCAGAAGTCCTTGCGCATCCAGGTCAGCGCGAACGCCGGGTAATAGTCGTCCTGGGCCATGCCGATCGAGCCGAGCGCCTCCGGGGCGATCTCGATCTTGCCGATGCGTGGATCGAACTGCAGGGGATCCACCGGCAGCGAAAGCTGCTTCCAGTCCTCCCAGCGCGCGCCGGCGCTGAGCCGCCAGGTATCCTTCCAGGTGACGTCGACGGCACCGAACGCGGCCTCGACGACTTCGCCGGCCAGGTAGCTTTCTGTACCGATACCGCCGATGTTCAGCAGGAAGCCGTTCGCCGGATCGAGGATGTTGGCATCGCTGAAGACCTGGCCCGGCGTCCCCGCCAGGATCCCGAGCGCGCCGCTCGTGACCGTACCGAGACCGAACTGCGTCTGCAGGTAGCCACGGCCCTTCTGGTAGTAGTCCCAGCCGCCGCTGATCGTGCCGGTGAGTTCACGGTTCGGAAAATCGAAAGGTCGTTCCAGCTTCCAGCCGTAGCTCTGGACCTCGTCCCGCAGGTCCGTGAACCGGAAGTCCGCCGCGCTCGAGGTCGAGCGGATCGCGGTGCCGAGCACCAGGCCAGTCGCCGGATCGACGCTGTCCACCGCGGACACCGTCACTTCGTTCGGGATGCCGGTCTTCGCGGTCGCGTCGGAGTAATACCAGGAGTACTGGAGTCCCCGCAGCAACGGCCATGGCTCGAAGAAGCGGCCGAGCAGGTCCGCCGTGTCCTCGCCGAGCGTGTGACTGCCGGACAGCTGCAGCATCGCGAGCTCGCGCTCCTCGAAGCGGATTCGGTAGTCGCGCAGCTGCGCGCCCTGGTCACGCCGGAAGTTGAAGTTGTTGCGCTGGGTGAGCGCGGCCTCGTTGTCGGTGTTGCGCAGGAACATCGCCATGACACCGATGGAATGATCCGCGGTGAAATTGAGCCCGGCGGTCAGCGAACCAGTCAGGGCGACCTGGTTGATCGAGCGCTGGGTCGTCCCGTTGTCGATGTCCGGCAGCAGCGCCGAACGGTTGATCCGGTCCTTGTTGCGCCACTGGTTCTGGTAGTCGGCGAGCGCCAGCACGCCGACTTCCCAGCGCCCAGCCTCATCGAGGGTCCAGCGGTCGCCGATCGAGACCTCGAGCGAGTGGTCCGGATCCGGTGAGGTGCTCTGCAGGTCGATGTCGCGGTTCAGGCTGATCGCCAGTGCGCGGTTGACGGCCTCGGCCTCCGCCAGCGTCGCCGCGCTGCCGTCGAAGCCCAGGGTCTCCTGGATCGAAAACGGGTCGATGCCGCCACGGTAGGTCTTGATCGCCTCGCGCAGTGCCGCGGGAAGCGCCCGGGTACCGTCATCGGTACCCAGGCGATCGTCGCCGCCGCCTCGATAGCTCAGTACGTCGCCCGAATTGTCGCTATTGGTACCCGTGCCGGCCTGCACCGAGAAAGTGAAGTCCTCCGGGATCCGGCGCGTGCGGATATCGACGTTGCCGCCCCCGAAGGACGCCGGCCGGTCCGGCGTATAGCCCTTCTGGATGGACAGCGAGTCGATGATCTCGGCCGGGAAGATGTCGAGCGGAATGACGTTCCTGGTCAGGTCCGGTGAAGGAACATAGGCCCCGTTCAGCGTCGTGCTCGAGTAGCGCTCGCCGAGGCCGCGGATATAGACGAAGTCCCCGACCAGCGTCACCCCGGGCAGCCGCCGCAGCGCCAGCGCCGCGGAACTGTCGCCGACCCGGGCGATCTGCGCGGCGCCCAGCAGGTCCGTAACCACCGGCTGCTCGATGCGCTCGACCAGCACGTCGGTCGCGGCCGCCTTCTGGCGCCCGACGACGACGATGTCCTCGAGCTCGGTCACCGGGCTCACCTCATCCGCCGCCGCCGCGGCGGCGAGCAGCGCCGCGACGAGGATCCTCAGGCTGTCACGCGGCTTCATGGTCAGCGGACTCACTCGAACCAGAGGGCCTGGCCACGATTGCCGTCCCTGAGGCCATAGGCCCACGGAAAGGTCCAGTCGTCGCTGCGATAGACCGCACCGAGGCCACCCTCGGGCACCGTGATCGCGTTCCCGGCGGCGTCGCGCGGGCTGTCGACGGTGTAGAAAGTGCCTTCCTCGAGCAGCGACAGCAGCGGATTGGCCACGTCGGTAACCAGCACGTTGCCGGCGTTGAACGAGTAGTCGCGGCCACCGGCGCTCGGGTTGACGCCCTCCAGCCAGGACTGGAAGGTATCGGCGTTCGCGAAGCTGCCGGACGTCACGGTCTCGCAGGCAAGCACGGTCCCGTCCACGCTCGTCAGGCCCGCCTGGGCGTCGAGCAGCCCGGTCGTGCTCTCCGGCCGGAAGCAGCGGTTGTTGGCCGTGCCGACCTTGCCGAGAATCCGGTTGCCGTAGCCGGAGTACACCAGGCTGTTCTCGATGATCGCGCGACCACCCTGGCGGATGCGGTAGCCGAACGAGTCGCCATGCGTCCCGGCCAGGTTGTTGGACAGGATGCAGGTGAAATTGCGCACCGTCGCGCTCGTGACCGGCGGCAGGTCGAAGGCCTGGCCGGCACCACTGCGCGAGGAGCCGATGTTGTCGAGCTCGATGCAGCTGTTGCTGTTCGCGGCCGAATGGATCGCCAGCGCGGTATCGATCGTACCGACGTAGCCGTCCGAGAAATCCAGCGAGTCGTCGCGCACATAGAGCAGGATCGCGTTGTGCACGTTGACTGCGCCGCCGAAGAACTCCATGCCGTCGTCATAGGCACTGTAGACCTGCACGTTCTCGACGATCGTGCCGCTGCCGACGGCATTGAAGGTGATGCCGTTCAGCTCGTCGTCCGGCGCCACCTCGAAGCCGGCGTGCTTGACGATCACGTAGCGCAGCACGCCGGAGCTCTCGGCATTGTTGTTGCCGCCGTAATTGGTCGGCTGGCCCTCGGAGACGACGTGGCAGCCATTGTTGCTGCGCTGCTCATCGGTGCAGTTGTTGGTGATGCCGTTGCCATTGATGACGATGCCGCCCCACAGCTGCACGTCCTCGGGACCGGCACTGCCGGCCACCGCGTCCGTGTAGCCGGTGAAGGTGATCGGGGCCGTGCGCAGGCCATTGGCGACGATCTTCGAGCCGCGGTTGACGAGCACGTAGTTCTGGGCCTTGGTGAACGCCAGCGTAGCCCCGGCCTGGATGGTCAGTGTCGGGCCCTGGCCCTCCTGCGGCGCAGCTCCGCTCGACACGTTCTGGCCGACGAACAGGCTGTCCTCGAAGATATGCACGCCGCCCGGAATCTCCAGGCTCACGGTCAGCGGGCTGCTGGCGCTGACAAAATCCGGACCGTAGATGCAGCGCGTGCCGTCGTAAGTGCCGGCGCGGGGCGTGGCCGAACCCTGCGGCGTGTACGCTGCACAGGGATTCGTCGTGCCACCACCACCGCCGCCGGTGGTTGTCGAGCTGTTGTCGACCGAGTTGTCCACGGTGGACACGTTGAGGTCGATGCCACCGCCGCTGCAGGCGGCCAGGCTGGCCACGGCCAGGCTCACGAGGATCGTGCGGGTCGTCTTCATCGGGGTCGCTCTCCGGTTCCTGGGTACTGTCTCGGGACCGGCAGTCTGAGATACCGATGTGTCACGATCGTGACGACTTTGTGACCGGGATGTGACACCAGGGCGGTGGATCGCGCATGATGGCGGCCCACTGGAATCGTCCCGGGGTCCCAAGCACACCCGCCCTGCTGAGGGCTGAACCAACGGGAAAGAGACACGGCATGTTGCACCCCCCACCCAGCCCTGAAATCCCTGCCGCACCCTACCTGCTGGTCGTGGATGACGATCCGATCTTCGCGGCCCTGCTCGCCGAGGTACTGCGGCGTGGCGGGTTCCAGCTCACGGTCGCCTCCGGCGTTGCCGAAGCACTCACCGCCATTGCCGCACGGCGCCCCGACCTCGCCATCCTCGACATCCTGCTGGCCGAGGAGTCCGGCCTCGATCTCGCCGCACGCCTGCGAGACGACTTCGAAATCCCGTTCATGATGCTGTCCGGTCTCGACGATGCCGAGACGGTGCAGCGCGCAAACGACCTCGGCGCACTGGCGTATCTGCTGAAAGCAACCGACGCCCGCCAGTGGATCCTGACGGTCGTGACCGCCATGATGCACGCCTCCGAGCGCCAGCAGCTACGGGTCGGCGAGTCGCGTTTCGCGCATGCGCTGACGGATAACCGCGCCACCAGCATGGCAGTCGGCGTACTGATGGAACGGCAGCGGGTCGACCGCCGCCAGGCCTTCGAAATGCTGCGCGCCAGGGCCCGAGCCGAGCGACGCAAGATCGGCGAGGTCGCCGAGGAGCTGCTGTTGTCGCTCGAAAAGCTCAATTCCTGGGCGGAAGTCCGCCCGGGCAACGGTGGGACGCCGCGCAAATTGTGACGCGCTTGGTACCAGTGCGGCCGTGACGGGCTATTATGTCGCCTGGATCGTGGCCGCCGAGCCCCCGCGGCCGATCCTGCACCGGGCCCGGTCCCCGCCCATTTGGAATGACCAGCACGCGGCTATCGCTGCGAGACGGGGCCAGCCATGGACACGATGAGACTGAAGACACTCAACAATCCGCGGCAGACGCAGGTGCTGCTGGAGGGCTGCCTCGCGGTGGGGCGGCCGGCACTGCCAACCGGGTCCTGCCGGATTCAAAGCCCTGAGGAGCTGCCACCCGAACTGCAGCGCCACGCCGAATCGAGGCTCGGCAGCGATGGAGTCTGGCTGGCCTGGTCCGACCGGCGTCGGATCTGGTTCTTCACCGGCGAGCCATCACTCGCGCTGTCGCGCGAGCGCAAGCAGCCGGTCTTGAACGTACGCGAATACGATGAACGCGGCGAGCTGCTGGAGGCCGCGAACTGGGTACTTACGAATCTGGGCGGCTGGCAGCGCCTGGGACCGTGATGCCGCCCACCGCAACGCCGAGCGGCGGCAGCGGGCAGTGCAGAGTGGCGCAGATCGCCCGCAGCAACTCGGACTCTGCGATGGTCATCCGCTGGTCGTGCGAGATCGTCCGTACCAGTGCCCGGACCAGGACCTCCTTGGCGGCCGGCGCCAGTCGATCGAGGCGATTGAGCGCCGCATCCAGCTGACGTGGCCAGTTGGCGATGCGCTGCAGGCCATCCCCTGCATCGAACTGCAATTCCTGCATGCCAGCGGCCCACGCGAGCTGCGCCTGGGCCTCATCCGGACTCCCGGACACGGCCAGCACCGACAGCAGTGTCCGCAGCTCGTCCTTCGCGGCTGCCAGTGACAGCGAGATGCGGGCCCGCAGCCTGGGATCGACCTCGTCGTACAGGTGCACCTGCGCGAGCTTGCGCAGCGCATAGGCAAAGATCGAGACCGGCCCCTCACGCGTCAGCAGACCGTTGATGCAGCGCAGCAGCGCCAGACGCTCCCCGCGTCCCAGCTGCTGCAGCGCCGGAAACAGCTGCAGCAATGCCGGCATGCGCTGGGCGGCGGTGAGCGCATCCACTGGCGGCAGCAGTCCGTCGAGGCGGGAACGCATCCCCGCACCGCATTGCTGCTCGAGGTAAGCGAGCTGGCGTCCACGCGCCTCCGGGGCACGATCGAGTGCAAGTGCCAGGAACAGGGCCGAGGCATGCTCGGGCTGGTGCGCAGCCTGGCGGATGGCGGCCGGCAGCGACAGCAACATCCCGTGGGCCGCGGTCACATGCCGGGTTGCGGGATTGGCGACAAGATGGGCCACTGCGGCCGGGGCCAGCAGGATCGCACCAGCAGCAGCATCGGGTTGCGGCACGCCGCTGCGATCGGCACTGGCCGCCGCCGCCTCCGGCTCGGGCGCCTGCTCCTGGAGCAAGTGCCGGCGCATGGCCGCAAATTCCTCGGGCTGGAAGCCTGGATCGATCGCCCGGATCCGCTCGACCAGTGGCGGATGGGTCTGGAATGCGCGCGCCACGCCCGGCGCAAACAGCAGGTGCGCGACCTCCTCGGCGTCCGCCTCCCGGATCCTGGAGCCGGCCTGGATCGCCCCGATCTTCACCAGTGCATTGCGCAGGCCGCTCGGATCCCGGGTGAACTGGATCGCCGAGGCGTCCGCCAGCGATTCGCGCTTGCGTGACACCGCTGCCTGGATCAGCCGTCCGAAGAACAGGCCGATGTAGCCCAGCACGAGAATCGCCGCAGCGGCCATGACGACGACCACGACCGCGCCACCGCCGCGGCGGCCACCGCCGCCACGCGGTGCGTGGCGCAGGATCAGGCGCGCGATCATCGACAGCACCAGCAGGCCGAACAGCCAGCCGATCAGCCGGGTGCTGAGGCGCATGTCGCCATTGAGGATATGGCTGAACTCGTGGGCGATGACGCCCTGCAGCTCGGCCCGGTTGAGGCTCGTGAGCGCCCCACGCGTCACGGCGACTGCCGCGTTCGCCGGGTTGTCGCCGGCGGCAAAGGCATTGATGCCCGACTCGCGCTCGAGCACATAGACCTCCGGCACCGGGACACCGGAAGCGATTGCAATTTCCTCGACCACGTTCATCAGCCGGCGCCGCAGCGGATCACCGGTGTCGCCGGTCACCCGCGTGCCGCCGAGCGCCTGTGCAACACTGCCGCCGCCCTGCGACAGCTGGCTGGTCCGGACCAGGCTGGCGATGCCGATGATCGCCAGCACGACGATCGAACTCACGAAGATCGTGCCGGGGTAGTGGGCCACGGACTCGCCCGCCAGCGCGGCGCTTTCCGGTTCGGACAGCACCGCCACGGCGATGACCACGACCAGGTCGACCGCGAGGATGATCAGCGCCACCGCGACGATGAACAGGAACACCAGCCAGCGTGAAAGCCGGCGGGTCTCGGCCTGCCGCCTGAAGAAGTCCATGCTTGCCCGGCCCGGGCCGGCGCTCAGCTGAAGCTGACCTTCGGCACCTCGCGCTTCTGCGGGGCCTCGATCTCGAGCAGCTGTGCCGGCTGGAAGGCGAACATGCCGGCGATGACGCTGTTCGGGAACACCTCGCGGGCGTTGTTGTAGCTCATGACAGCGTCATTGAAAGCCTGGCGCGCGAACGCGACCTTGTTCTCGGTCGAGGTCAGCTCCTCGGAGAGCTGCATCATGTTGCTGTTGGCCTTCAGGTCGGGGTAGGCCTCGGCCAGCGCGAACAGCCGGCCGAGCGCGCCGGACAGCGCGTTCTCGGCGCCCGCGAGCTGCTGCACGGCGGCCGGATCCCCCGGGTTCGCGGCAGCGGCCTTGAGCCCGGTGACCGCCGCATTGCGCGCCGTTATCACCGCTTCGAGCGTATTGCGCTCGTGAGCCAGGTAGCCCTTGACGGTCTCGATCAGGTTGGGGATCAGGTCATGGCGCCGGGTCAGCTGCACGTCGATCTGCGCAAAGGCGTTCTTGTAGCCGTTGCGCGACGTGACCAGCCGGTTGTAGATCCCGACCGCGAACACCACGATCAATACGAGGACAACGAGGAAGATCAAGGTCATGACGGCCCCCTTGGAAGTTGCGCCATGTTACCGCGGGTGGATATTGAAGTGCAGTTCCCGGTCCCGGAACCGGTCATCCCGCGTCGCCGCACCCAGCGCCACCAGTACATACAGGATGTTGAGCGCCTGCAGGGCGCCGCTGACGTACTGCGGCTTGCGCGACCGTGCGACCAGGTTCTTCGCCGTCAGGTCCTGCCGCGCGGCGAAGTTGCGTCGGACATAGTTGACGGCATCGATACTGACCAGGTTGAAGTTGCCGCTCGAGCGCTTGCTCTTCGAGAACGACATCACGAAGTAGAACTTTCGTCCCTCGAAGACGAAGTACCTCTGCTTCTTGCCCGTGACTTCGCCGCGGTATTCGAGCCCCGCGGTCAGGCTCCGGATGTTGACGGCCATGGCTGCCTCCCCGCTGCAAACCTCCAGTCTATGCTCCCCGCAGGGTCCTCTGCCGGGCGCCGATCCCGCCGGAGTGGTCCCGCGAGTCCAGATGCGAATCATTCTTATGTGAACCGAACCTCAGCCAGCCGGACCGTGCCGGCGCTAGACTCGATTTCGATGATTACGGAATCGCTCGCGCATGGCCTCGCGGGCCATCACCTCCGGCGGTTGCGCGACCGCTGTGATCTCGCGCGGGAACGGGCCTTTCGCACGGTCCACTCGTCCGACCGGGTCCGCACCGGCAAGGGGGCACGGCGCCTGCTGGCCGAGATCGGCACCGAGTTCGCGACCACCGCCTGGGCCGGGCGCCAGGCGCAGGATCGCCATGGCACCTACGCCGCCTGGCTCGTACCTTCGGCCGACTCCGATTCGCTGGCGATCTGCTGCATCAGCCTGCGGATTCCCGTCGGTACCGGCGCGGAGATCAAGCACAAGCCCTGGATGATCGTGCCCCGGCATGCGATTGCTCGCGGGCACCAGCGACTCGACGATGCCGACTGGGGCACGATCCAGTCCGAGCTGCGCGTCGTTGCGCTGCACTCCCCGGCCATTTCCGTGCTGTCGCGGGCGCTGGGCCTCCGTCAGTTCGCGATCCCGGCGATCCACGGGCTGCTCATCGGTGACGTCGACGAGGACATGCTGGTCGCGAAGACCTTCATCGTGCCACCCCTGTCCCGGCGCTGGAACACAGTACTCGATGCCTGGCTGCGCTTCGAGCAGCGCAGTTGCGCCGCATGGACCGAGGCCATCGAACTCTATGCCCTCGATCATCCCACGCCGACGCTCAAGGATGCGCTGGGCGCACTCGCCGAGGAGATGTCCTCCTGCACCTTCCTGCAAAGCGCCCACGAGCCCGGTCCGGATGTCGTCGGCGATCTCTGGGACGCAGCCCGCGAGCAGGCCCACCAGCGCCACGAGCGCGACGAGGCGCTCCCCGTGTCAACCGACCCGGCCTGAGCGCGTTAACCCTGCGAAGCGAGCATCTGCTCGCGGAGGGTCCGTGATGAGTCAACATAATTGGACGGAACCGCGATCCGGGCTCGCAGCCTGCTTCGCCGCACTGTTGCTGCTCTCCGGCTGTGGTGGTGGCGGCGGCGGGAGCGCCGCGCCCGCACCGATCGCGGCAGACCCGCCGGGCTGCACGCCCTCCACCTGCAATACACTGCTGGTCGGCCTGACCGACGCCGACGGCGACTTCCTCAGCTATTCGGTCGATGTCGTCTCGCTGTCGCTGACGCGAGCCGACGGCACGGCCGTGCAGGCGCTGCCGGTCCGCCAGCGGGTGGACTTCGCGGGCCTCGTCGACCTGACCGAACTCGTGACCGCGGCGACGATCCCGCATGGCACCTACGTCCGGGCTGCCATCCGGCTCGACTATGCTGGCAGCGAGGTGGCCGTCGAGGTCGCCGGAACGCCGCGGGCTGCCGTCGTCGTAGACGCCAGCGACCAGCCGCTCGGCGTCGTGGACCTCGAGATCCGGCTCGACAACCGCAACCAGGTCGTGATTGCTCCGGGGCGGCCAGCCCTGCTGCAACTCGACTTCGATCTCGCAGCCTCCCACACCGTGGACATCACGACCGACCCGGCCCGGGCCACCGCGGCACCGTTCGTCGTCGCGAGCGTCGAGCCGGTCGAGGAGAAGGAACTGCGCGCCCGTGGCCCGCTCGCCAGCGTCGACACCGCGGCCAGCAGCTACCAGATCGACCTGCGGCCTTTCCATCATGCCAGCGCCCGGCTCGGGCAGGTCACCGTACACACGACCGCCGATACCTCTTTCGAGATCGACGGCACCGAGTCCAGCGGAGCCGCCGGCCTCGGCGCGCTCGCCACACTGGCCACGGGCACGCCGACGATCGCCTTCGGCACGCTCGCTGTCGCCGAGCGCCGCTTCACGGCCGAGCGCGTACTGGCGGGCACCAGCGTGCCCGGGCCGCGCTTCGACGTCGCGATCGGTAACGTCACCGCACGCGCCGGCGACACGCTGACGCTGCGCGGCGGCACGCTGATCCGTCGCGGCGATGAGGTGCGTTTTGTCCGCGGGGACATCACCGTGGAGGTCGGGCCCGACACCCGAGTCACGCGCGACGGTGGTGGCGGCAACCTGCTGCGACCGGAGGCGATTTCCGTCGGACAGCGCATCCACGCCTTCGGCGACGTACAAGGCCCGGCCGAGGCGCCGGTGCTCGATGCCAGCAGCGGGCGCGTGCGCCTGAACCTGACGCACCTGCTCGGCAATGTCGTGGCCGCGAACCCGGGCCACCTGGCGCTCGAGCTCGCCGCAATCGATGGCCGCCGCCCGGCGATCTTCGACTTCAGCGGCACCGGCACGGCCCCGGAGGTCGACGCCGACCCGGGCGCCTACGAGATCGCGACCGGCGCGCTGGACCTGAACCGCTTCGCGGTCGGCGCACCCGCAAGAGCCTACGGCTTCGTCACGCCCTTCGGGACGGCGCCGCCGGACTTCCTCGGCCGCACGGTCGTGGATTATTCGGAGCTGCGCGCGGAACTCGGCATCGGCTGGGGTGTGGACGGCAGCAGCGCGCCCTTCGCGGCCCTGAATCCGACCGGTCTCGTAATCGACCTGGGAAACCCGGACCTCGGATCGCGGCATCACCTGAAGATCGGCGCGCGGGTCGTGGACCTGCTGCGCCTGCCCTCGCCGCTGACCGTCGCCCCGGCCGCGGGCCGAGTGCTGTTCGCGATCGCCGATGGCGAGGACATCGAGGTGTTCAGCGACTTCGCGCTCTTTGCCGACCGCCTGGCCGAGAGGCTCGCTGGCGGCAGGAAGCTGCGTTCACTGCATGCGCGCGGGGCCTTTGACGCCGGCAGCAGCACGCTCGCGGCGCACTATGTCGCGGCGGGGCTCACGTGATCAGGGAACTCGTCAAGGCCCTAAGACAGCAGGCTGCCCGGCGCAACCGCAGCGGCGAACAGGAGCACCAGGGAATTCTGCCGGCCGCCCTGCACGGGCCGCGCAGGCGCCACCTTGCCGATGTACTCGCGGCGATTCCCGATGTTGGCGAGGACAGCGACTTCCGTCGTGAGCAGTCCGACCGCCGGAGCTGAGGGGTACCTCGTCGATGCCGCCGTCATCAGCGAAATGCGCGAGGGTGGGAATGCGAACCGTGTGGAAAGCACCGGCACCTTCGGACGACTGTCCAGATGACCCGTGGCGCTACAGCGTCACCTCCACCGGCGCCTCCAGCACGATGCCGATCGTGGTGCCGGCCGGCAGCTCGACCTCGGTGCCGGTGCGCTTGGCGATCGCGGTTCCCGCCGCAGCACCCAGGAGGCCGCCGATGATCTTGCCCTTGTCACCCACCTGATTGCCGAGGATGGCCCCTGCCAGGGCACCACCGGCGATCTTGGCCGCGTCCCGGGCGGTATCGCTCTTGCCCAGCTCCGAGATCCGACCCGAGATCCGCGCGTCGGCACCGTTCGCTGCGACCAGGCTGTCGAAAGCGATCGCCAGGGTCGGCACGCCGCCAACCTTGTCGCTGCCCGAAATGACTTCAGTGACCCCACCCTGCACCAGCGCCCCGGCCCGGGCGACGGTCCGTCCGCCGACCACGAGATCCTCGACCAGCGTCGCGGAGACCCGGTCCCCGACCCGGGCGGTCTTGGTCGTGACCGCTGAGGTGAGCTGTACGGACATCGAGGTCCCGGCCGGAACCGTGACGTGCACAGGGCCCGTTGGCGCGGCCGGAGCGGGGGTCGCCGCCGGGGCCGCAGCAGGCGCGGCCGCTGGAGCCGCCGGCGTGCTGCGAGGCTTCGCCGCCGGGACCGGGGCCGGCTGGGACGGTGCCGCAAGCTCTGCTTCCCGGCGCGCCAGTTCCGCTTCCCGCTCCTTGAGCGCCAGCTCCGCCTCGCGGCGGTCCAGTTCCTCGGCCTTGCGCGCCAGCTCGTCTTCCGGAGCCGCCTCCTCAACCGGAGCCTCGGCCGACTCCGGCATCCCCGTCGCCGGCTCCGTCTCCGGTGCCTTGCCACAGGCGGCCAGCAGGAATGCGGCCAGTGCCGCGAGCAGGAACGGGGCGGGGGACCGGGCGAGGGATGACATGTGCTGCACTCCATCGGATAACCGGGATGGAGACCAATCTTACACCCTGTAGTTCCCCGGACAACGCAATCGCCCGCCACTCCGGTAAGCTGGCATTGAAAATATGCCCGACTCTGAACCCAATCACGACGCCTACACGCCGCGCGAGATCGCGCGCCGGGTGCATTCGATCGGAGTCGTCAAGGCGACGATGCCGGCCCTGCCGATGCTGCTGCTGGCGATCCTGGCTGGAGCCTTCATCGCCTTCGGCGCGATGTTCTTCACGCTGGTGGTCACCGACTCGGTGCTGGGCTTCGGTATCACGCGCCTGCTCGGCGGGCTGGCCTTCTCGACCGGCCTGGTCCTCGTAATCGTCGGCGGCGCGGAGCTGTTCACCGGCAACAACCTGATCGCGATGGCCTGGGCGAGCGGCGAGGTGACGACCGGCCGGCTGCTGCGCAGCTGGGCGCTGGTCTACGCCGGCAACCTGATCGGCTCGCTCGGCAGCGCGGTGTTCGTCTGGCTCTCCGGTACGCTGCACCTGGCGGACGGGTCCATCGCGGCGACCGCGGTCAGTATCGCCAGCGCCAAGGTCGCGCTGCCCTTCGGCGAGGCCTTCGTGCGCGGCATCCTGTGCAACGCGCTCGTATGCCTCGCAGTCTGGATGTGCTTCGCGGCGCGCAGCGTCGCCGACCGGATCCTCGCGATCGTGTTCCCGATCTCCGCCTTCGTCGCGCTCGGTTTCGAGCATAGCGTCGCCAACATGTACCTGATCCCGGTCGGCATGCTGGCGGCCCGTGACCTCGGCATCGATAACGAGGCGCTCGACCTCGCGGGATTCCTCGGCAATCTCGTGCCAGTCACGCTCGGCAACCTCCTTGGCGGCAGCATCCTGGTCGCGCTGGTCTACTGGCTCATCTATGTCCGCGCGCAGGGCCGCGGCATGGGACACGGCTGAGCAGCTTGGGCCCACTCGCCGGCATCACCGTCCTCGATCTCAGCCGCATCCTCGCGGGGCCCTGGGCTACGCAGTGCCTCGCGGACTTCGGCGCAACCGTCTGGAAGATCGAGAAGCCCGGCGCCGGCGATGACACCCGGCACTGGGGGCCACCCTGGCTGCGTGACGGTGCGGGGCAGGACACGCGTGAGGCGGCCTACTACCTGAGCAGCAACCGCGGCAAGCGCTCGCTGGCGATCGACTTCACGCAGCCGGCCGGACGCGACCTGCTGCGGCGCCTCGCGGCGCGCGCCGACGTGCTGGTCGAGAACTTCAAGGTCGGCACGCTCGCCCGCCATGGCCTCGGCTGGTCCGACCTCGAGCCACTGAATCCGCGCCTGGTGTACTGCTCGATCACGGCCTTCGGCCAGGACGGGCCGAATGCCGCGGATGCCGGCTACGACGCGATGATCCAGGCCATGTCGGGGCTGATGAGCGTCACCGGCATCCCGGATGGTCAGCCCGGCGCCGGGCCGCAGAAGGTCGGCGTCGCGGTCAGTGACCTGATGACCGGCATGTACGCGCTCACCGCCGTGCTCGGCGCATTGTACGAGCGCGAGCACTCCGGCCGTGGCCAGTACATCGACCTCGCGCTGCTCGATGCCCAGGTCGCCGCGCTCGCGAACCTGAACCTCAACTACCTGGTCTCGGGCCGGTTACCGGAACGGCATGGCACGGCGCATCCGAACATCGTGCCGTATCAGACCTTCGCGACCGCGGACGGCTGGCTGATGCTCGCCGTCGGCAACGACCGGCAGTTCGCGGACTTCTGCCGGATCGCCGGCGCCAGGGAACTGGCGGACGATCCACGCTTCCGGACCAACACCGCGCGGGTCGAGAACCGCAGCGTGCTGATCCCCCGGATCGCACAGCTGCTGCAGGCGCAGCCAACCGCATCCTGGCTGCGCGAGCTGGCGCAGGCGCAGGTGCCCTGCGGCCCGATCAACGATATAGGGCAGATGTTCGCGGAGCCTCAGGTACGGCACCGCGGCCTGCGCTTCGACCTGCCGCACGCACAGGGCGGGCGCGTACCGCAGGTCCGCAACCCGGTGCGTTACTCGCGCAGCGAAATCGAGTACCGCGACCCGCCGCCGCTGCTCGGCGAACACACCGACGCAGTGCTCGCGAGCGAACTCGGGCTGTCGGCGACCGAGCTCGGCGAGTTGCGCGCCCCCGGCGTTATAGGGGACAGTCCCCTTTGTCTACTTCCTTGATTCCAATGCGGCTTCGATCAGCTCCGCATCGGCCGCATCGCGCGGGCGGCTGGTCCGCTTGGAGCGCAGCAGGCCGGGCAGGTCGAGGAGGTGGATCGTGACGTCGTCGATGCGGCAGGTGGTCAGGTACAGCCGGGCCTCCTCCCAGTCCAGGTCCGCCGCGGCGGGGAGCACGTCCACCGTGAACTCATCATTGATGCGGATCGCGTAGCGTTGACCGCCGGCGAAAACGTCCGGCGCTGCCGCGAGCTCGCGCGCAGCTCCGTCCGGCAGCTTCGCGAGCGCCATGATCCAGCGCCGCGAGTTCTCCGCCGATGGATTGACGAGGATATCGATGTCCTCGGTGAAACGGCTGAAGCCATGCGCCGCCAGTGCATAGCCGCCAATCAGCGCATATTCGACGCCCGCCTCGTCCAGCAGCCGGGCGAGCGACTTTACGTCCTCCCAGGTTGCCGGGCGGGTGAACTCCATCAGCCGTGCTTTGCGGCCATGGCGTCAACTTTCCAGCGCAGCCAGTCGGCCTCCATCGCTGCGGCGCTGTCGTAGATGAAGACGCCTTTCGGCACGCGCGTCCGATACCGCGCCATCGCTGCCATCGCGGCGCGCGCTGCCGGATCCGGCGGCCCGCCTGTCCGTGGGCGGCGCCTGCCGATAGTTCGCTGGATCGGCTGCTGATCTCCGGGTCCGGCCATTTATAGTAGTATAATCAACAGGGACTTAGAAAAAGGGGACTGTCCCCTTTTTCAGGCGACCATGCAGAAGCCAGCGCCCACCGAACCGCACGTACACGGCCCCGACTGCGATCACGGGCATCACCACGAGCCGCAGTTGCCGTACCGCCGCGAACAACCCAAACCGGGGCGCAACGAGCCCTGCTTCTGCGGCAGCGGCCGCAAGTACAAGAAGTGCCACGGCGCCTGAGCGGGGGGCTCAGTTCAGCAGCGCGCTGAGCCCGGTGACATCCGTATCGGACAGCTTGCCGGCCGCAGCCTTGAGCCGCAGCAGCGACATCAGCGTGTCGTAGCGCGAGCGCGCCAGGTCGCGCTCGGTGGTCGAGACCTGCTGCTGGGCGTTCAGTACGTCCACGTTCGCGCGTACGCCGAGCTCGAGGCCGCGCTGGTTGGAGGCCAGCGCCGTGCGCGCCGATACCAGCGCCTGCCCGAGCGCGGTGGCCTGCGCGAGCCCCGCATGGGTCGCCAGGAACGCCTGCCGCGCCGTCAGTGCGCCGGAGCGGCGCGCGCTGTCGAGATCGGCCTCGGCCTTGCGCAGCAGGTGCTGCGTCTCGCGCTGCCGCGCCGCGACCGCGCCGCCAGAGTACAACGGCACCGAAACCTGCACGCCCACCGAATATTCATCGAGGTCGGTACCAACCGTATTGATCGTCGCTGAGCGCGACTCGGCGTAGCTCGCCGTGAGGTCCACCTTGGGGTAATGCCCGGCCTGCGCCTTGCGGGTCTCGAGGCGCGCGATCTCGAGCGCCGCCTGCCCGGCCACGACGACCAGTCCGTCGGTGGTCGCCGCCTTTACCCAGGCCTCCATGTCGTCCGGGTCGGGACTGCCGAGCGCGACGCCGGCGCGCAGCGAAGCGAGATCGCCTGGTTCGCGATTGATGATGACCCTCAGGGCCTCGCGCTTCGCAGCCAGGTCGTTGCGGGCGACAATCTGCTGCGCGCCGACCAGGTCGTGCCGCGCCTCCGCATCCCGGACATCGGTGATGTTGGCAGTGCCGATGTCGTAGCCGCGCCGGGCCGACGCCAGCTGTTCCGCGATGGCCGCACGCTCCGCGCCAATCGTCGCCAGCGCATCCTGCGCCAGCAGCACGTCGAAGTAGGCCTGCGCGAGCCTGAGCACCAGGTCCTGGCGGGCCAGCTCGCGCTCGGCCGCGGCCTGCTCGACCAGCACCTGCGACTGGTCGTGCGCGACCTTGTTCTCCCAGCGCAGCAGCGGCTGCGTCAGGTTCACGGAGAAGCTGTTGCTCGTATAGTCCTGGCGGTTGAAAGTGTTGCTGTCACGGTTGATCGAAGCCGTGTTGCCGCTCAGCGTGATCGCCGGCAGCAGTGCCGCCCGGCTCTGTCCGACCCGCTGCTCGGTGGCCTGGTACTGCGCCTGGGCCGCGGCGAACTTCGCGTCTGTCGCCAGCGCCTCGCGATACAGGCCCAGCAGGTCATCGGCAACAGCCATTTCGGCAGAACCCAGTGCCAGCAGGCACAACATTACCGTCTTCTTCATCTTGATCTCCCATTCACTGGAACACGACCCGGCACTTCACGCCTGCCGGAATCGCCTGGCCCGGATTCGGCAGTTCGAGCCGCACGCCGAAGGTGCCGCTCGCCGCATCGATGACCGGGTCCACGACCTTGACCGTCGCGGGGTGCCGGCCGCCGATGGGATTCTCCGGAATCACGATCGCCGACTGTCCCTTTCGGACCTGGCGGTGAGCGTCGAGCGGCAGCAGTGCCTCGACGTGCAGCACACTTACGTTCGCGAGCTTCAGGATCGGGCGCCGGGCGTCGCGGTTGTCAGCCAGTTCACCGGGATTCATCGACCGTTCGACGACGACGCCATTGATCGGTGAGCGTACCGTGCGCAGGCGCAGCTCGGCCTGCGCCCGCCGGTTCTCGAGCTCGGCCACCCGCTGGTTGTCCTGGACCTCGAGCAGCTGCGCCTCGGCGAGCTTCTTCTCAGTCTGCGCCTCGTCGCGGTTCTCCGCCGACACGAAGCGCTCCTCATGCATCTGCGAACTGCGCGAGGCCTTGAGCTCCGCGTAAGCGAGGCGGCTCTCGGCGGAGCGCAGCGCGCCCTGCATCGTGGCGCGGAACTGTGCCAGATCGGCACTCGCCTGCTCGCGGCCGGCTTCGAGCTGCACCAGGACCTGGCCGGACTTCACGGTGTCGCCACGATCGACCGGGATCGCGGCGATCAGCCCCTCGACTGCCGCACGTACTTCCACGGTCCGGCTGGGTTCAGTCACGCAGTCCGCCTCGAGCGCGAGCGCCGGCGTTGCCAGCAGGATCGCGCAGGCCGCCAGCAGTCGCGCTTCGGGAAATCGCGCGGCGCTCATTCCGGAGACCCCGCGAACGCGAGGCGCCGGTCCGTGTGCTTCTCGCCCTCGAGCGTGCGAAAGCGCACCAGTGCATTGCGGCGCTCCGCCGCTGCCTGCGCGACCCGGCGCAGCATTCCGCCCAACCATGCGGGTAGTACCTCCCTGCCCTGCCAGCGGCGCGCGATGTAGCCGGTCGCGTGTGCCGCGTGCGCCCGGAACAGCTCATCCTCCAGCGAGACCATGCTCTCGCAGCTGCCGGGATCACCCTGCCGCCCCGACCGCCCGAACAGCTGCCGGTCGATGCGGCGGGATTCGTGGTATTCGGTCAGGATGACGTGCAGCCCGCCCGCCTCCCGGACCGCCGGGTGCAGCTTGATGTCGGTGCCCCGGCCGGCCATGTTGGTGGCAACCGTCACGCGGCCCGGTTGCCCGGCCGCAGCGACGATGGCCGCCTCTTCATCCGCGTGGCGGGCATTCAGCAGTGTATAGGCGATGCCGGCATCGTCAAGCAGCCTGGCCAGATGCTCGGAGGCCTCCACCGAGCGCGTGCCAGCCAGCACCGCACGGCCACTCGCGACCATCACCCGGATACGTTCGACCACCGCGGCCCAGCGGGCGTCGGCACACCGGAACACACGCTCCCCGAGGTTCCGGCGCAGCACCGGGCGATGGGTCGGAATCCGCACCGTCGCCACCCCGTACACGGAACGGACCTCGGGCGCCACTTCCGCACCGGTCCCGGTCATACCGGCGAGCCACAGGTAACGCCGGAAGAAGCGCTGGTAGGTGATCCGCGAAATCGTCTCGCGGCGCCGCGTGACCGCGAGCCCCTCCTTTGCCTCGATGATCTGGTGCAAGCCGTGTTCCCAGGAGCGGTCCGGCATCGTGCGACCGGTGGACTCGTCGACGATGTGCACCTTGCCGTCGGCCACCACGTATTGCGTATCCCGCAGGTACAGGTGCAGCGCCGCGAGCGCCTGCTCGACCATCTGCTCGCGCGCCCGCCGGAACCGCCACAGCCCGTCCTGGTCCGCGCAGGCCTGCTCCACCTGCTGGCGGCCAGCAGCGGTCAGCCGCGCGCTGCGCGCCGCGGCATCGATGCGGTAGCCATCCTCCCCGAGATCGCGCGCCAGCTCGAGCGCCAGCGCATACTGCACGGCCTCGCCCGCGTCCTGCTGCTCGCTCGAGATGATCAGCGGCGTGCGCGCCTCGTCGATGAAGATACTGTCCGCCTCGTCGACAATCGCGAAGAACAACCCGCGCAGCAGGTGGCGGTCGATGCCGGCCCGGCCCTCGAGGAAGCGCCGCAGCACCCTGCGGCGGACGTTGTCGTCGGTGCCGGCCGCGAGCCCGTCCTTCAGGTAGTCGAATACCAGGTCCTTGTTGACGCACCAGGTGATGTCGCGGGCGTACATCGCCTGCCGCATGGTCGGCGCCTGCTCTGGCCCGATCCACCCGGCCGACAGCCCGAAGAATTCCAGTACCGGACCGAACTCGGTCGCATCTCGCTCGGCCAGGTATTCGTTGACGGTGACCACGTGCACCGGCACCCGCGCGAGCGCGACCGTGATCGCCGGCAACAGCCCGGTCAGCGACTTGCCCTCGCCAGTCGCCATCTCGGCTACGCGGCCGCGCAGCAGCGCGGCACCACCCATGAGCTGCACCGGGAAATGCGCCATGCCGAGCCGCCGCCTGCTGATCTCGCGCACCAGCGCAAAGGCGAGCGCGGTGAGCGGCTGCGTGAGCCCGGCGCGCGGCAGTGTCACGCGCAGTTCCGCTACCCGCGCGCGGAGCCGGTCCTCCGACTCGGACTCCAGCGTCGCACCCTGGGCGAGCACTCCGTCAGCGAAGCGCCACAGGCGCCGCCGCTCCAGCGGTGAAGTCCACAGCGCCATCCGGCCCGCCTGGCGCGCCAGCGCGCGGTCCACGACATTGGAATGCCGGTCGGTGCGCTCGGGATACAGACCGACCGCATATTCGTCCACCGACCAGCCGCGCAGCACCGGGTTCATGCTCACAACCCCAGGGTGCCGAGCAGCACCTGGCGCAGGCGGCGCCACAGCTGCACGGCTAGCGGCTGCGGATGATGCTGGAAGCGCACGTGTGCGCGGGTGCCGAAGCGGAGCGCCTCCGCGCCGGGCGCCAGCTCCAGTTCGAACTGGAAAGTGCGGGCCAGCGTCTTCAGTCCGTTCGGATCGCGCGGATCGGCGGCCAGCCGCCCGCCGCCGTCCAACGTCAGCGCCTTCGACGGCACCTCGTCACTGGCCTCGGGCACCTCGCGCACGAGGCGCGCGCTCATCGTCTCGCCTGGCCGGTCCACGAGCCTCACGCCGATGTGTCGGGTCGCATGGCGCACCCGGTCGACGTCCTCCTGGGCAACGACCACCCGGATGTCGTTCAGCGAACCGGTCACCACGTAGCCGAGCAGTTGTCCCTGGCTGACGAACCGTCCCTCGAGATCGCGCGCGCCCGGCAGCACCCACTCGCCCTCGCGCCCGGCCCGCGCCGTCAGCTCGGCGACCCGCCGCTCGACGCGCGCGAGCTTCGCCTCCTCGACCGCAAGTGCCTGCCGCGTCAGCTCTGAACTCAGCCGGTCACTGAAGCGCTCGAGGGCGAACTGCACGCCCAGCCGCTCGACGCGCGCGCGCGCGATCGCAAGCTCGGTGAGCAGCTCGTCGTCGCGCAGGTCCACGAGCGGCTGCCCGGCCTGCACCATCGCACCCGGCTCGGTCCGCAGCCCGGTCACGAAGCCGCTGCCACCGGCGCGTACCTCGGCCTGGCGCGGCACCCAGACCACACCCTCCGCGCTGGTCCAGCTCGGCACCGGCACGAAGCAGGCCAGGATCAGCAGCAGAGCCGCGCAGCCAAAGGTACCGAGCACTGCCCGGCGCCGGTGCCGGTCCAGTTCGGCGTTGTGCAGCACGAAGCGAATGCCCTTCGCGAGCGGCCAGCCGAACATCATCACGACCGACCACAGCGCCAGGATCACGCCGATGAAGAAGTACTCCGCCGCGACGAACAGCGCGATGCTGAACATGATGACGACCCGGTAGCACCAGGCCAGCGGGGCATAGAGCGTCAGCCAGCGGCGCTCGCCCGGCTGCTGGCTCGGCGGCACGGCATCCACGGCACCGAATCCATAGCGCTTCACCAGCCAGCCCAGGTGCCGGTTGGAACGCTGCGCCAGGTTGGGAATCTCGATCAGGTCGGCCAGCATGTAGTAGCCATCGAAGCGCAGCAGTGGGTTCGCGTTGAACAGGATCGTCGAGACACCGCCGACCAGCATCACGTTGAAAGCGACCGCGCGCACGGCTCCCGGCTCGGCGGCGAGCCACACGAACATCGCCAGTGCCGCCAGGAACACCTCGGCCAGGATGCCGGCCGCCGACACGCCGATGCGCTGCCACTTGCTGCGGAAGGCCGCCGCGGCGGTCGCGTCCACATAGGGCACCGGCATGAACACCAGGAACATCAGGCCCATCTCGTGCACTTCGCCGCCGCCGCGCTTCAGCGCCCAGGCATGGGCCATTTCGTGGCAGAACTTGATGACCGGCCAGGCCAGGCCGAGCAGCACCAGGTTCTCGAGTGCGAGCACGCGGTCGGCGAGGTTCTCGCTGAGCACGCTCCAGTTCTGCGCCACCTGCAGGAGCGCCACGGCGACGACCACCAGCCACAGCACCAGGCCGACGGGGCCAAACAACCAGCGCACATACGGCCAGCTGCGATCGAGAAAGCGCTGCGGATCCCACAGGCGGATGCGCAGCGCCATCGGGTTGCCGAAGCTCTGCAGCCATTTCTGGCGCCGTTCCCGCCGCTTGCGCTCGATGGCCTCGCCGAGGTCGGGCATCGAATCCACCTGCAGCACATCGGCAGCGTGCAGCTGGTACAGCAGCTGGATGACCTCGTCCTGGGTCGGCGCGTGATCGCCGAGCGAAGCGGCGAGCTTCTGCCACAGCGCGTCCACGGTCTGGCGGCCATCCATACCGTTGATCAGCGCATAGGTTGCCGGCGTCAGCCGATGGACCCGCCCCGAGCTCCGGTCCTGCAGCACGTACCAGGCCCGCCCGCGGAAGCGCTGGCGGAAGATGCGCGCCTGCGGATGCAGCCGTGGGCACAGCTGCGCCACGCGATACCACATGTCACTGAGGAACTTCTCGCTCATCGCTCAGGGCAGCCAGTACCAGAGCTTCAGCCGCAGCCAGTCGAAGAAGGGGTGCGTCCAGATCCACAGCAGCCGGCGCTCGCCGATCGCGATCTTGCCGACGCCCTCCATGCCGGGACGCAGCGCCGCGCCGGTGGTCTCGAGCGCGGCCTCGACGCGGAACAGGTTCTCGCCCTCCTCGGCGAAGGCGACACCGATGTTCCGCACCTTGAACGGAATCCGCTCATTGACGCGGCCGGCCAGCACCAGTTCGCCCTGCTGGTCCAGGCGCACCTCGCGGATTGCCTCCTCCGGCACCTTGAGGATCACCCGATAGTCATCGAGCGGCGCGATCTCCAGCAGCACCTTGCCCTTCTCGACCGGTGTGCCGAGCATCTGGCTGAGATCGCCGCTGACCAGTATGCCATCGAAGGGCGCGACGATCCGGGCCCGGGTCAGGCGATCCTCGACCAGCGCGACCTGGGCGCGCGCTTCGGCGAGTTCCGCGGCCAGGATCCGCGCGTTCGCACGGTCGTGCCGCGCGAGCGCGTCGCGATACTTGCGCTCCGCCTGCTCGGCCTCGGCGAGCCAGCGCTGCTGGTCGAGTTTCAGGTCCCGGTCGTCGAGCGAGAGCAGCGCATCGCCGGCCCGCACGCGCTGGCCGGCCTTCGCCTCGGCGCTGGCGACGAAACCGTCGAAGGGTGCGACCAGCGCCCGCTGCAGCTCGCCCTCGATTACCGCACGGCCCGTGACCCGATATTCGCCGTGCGCAAAGCCGAGCCACAGCAGCAGCAGTGCCGCGAGCGCCGTACCGACGCGGAAGCTGAGCCGCCGCGGGTCGCGACAGCCGCGCCAGAAGGCGCGCAGTGCCTCCGCGGCGCGGCCCGCGAACCAGTGCTGCAGCTCACGGCGCAACGCCAGGTTGGGCGCGAGCAGCGCGATCGCCGCTTCGGCCGCGGCAACGAAGGCTGCATCGAAGGGCGCATCGCCGAGGCAGGTTACCGCCCCGATGCAGCGCCCGCGCAGGCTGATGACCACGGTACAGGCCCCGCCCTGGCGGGCGAGGTCGCGGTGCGCGACCGCGATGGCGCCGCTGCCCTCCACCGGCGGCGGATGCACGACCGTGCACCCCTGGTCGGCAGCCTCCTCCATCGCATTCTCGATCGCGGCCGAGAACTCCGAGCGGCGTTCGACGGTCGCGGCCTGCGACAGCGCGCGCAGCCGGATGCGGCCACGCTTCTCGATGCCGACGGCGACGCGGCTGCAGGCGAGGCGCTGCGCCAGCTCGTTGGCGAGCTGCAGCAGTGCCTCGTCGAAGCGCGGCTGCTCGCCGATGCTGATCGCCATGTCGAGCGTCAGGCGCGCGCGCTCCGTGGCCTCCGCCCGGGTCTGCAGCAACCGGCGCAGCAGCAGGACCTCGATGCGCCCGCTGCCCCAGTGCAGTGCGCGCCAGAGCCGCTGCAGCTCCGGCTCCGCGCGTGCAGCGAGATCCAGCACCACAGTGCCGAAGATCTCGCCTGCTTCCTCGAGCGGCCAGGCGGCATACAGCCGGCTCTCCTTGCCCGCCGGGCGTTCGCTGATGGCGCGGCGTTCCGCCAGGCAGCGCTGCGCGAACGGCCCCATGTGCGACACGTCGGCCCGCGGATCCGGCCAGACCGCGGCGGGCAGGAAGGTGCCCGCCTCGTCCCGCAGCAGCAGGAACGCGGTGCCGACCTGGTCGATCTGCGCGCATTGCAGCGCGAGCCAGGCGTGGCAGTATTCGGCAGCGTCGCCGGCATTGGCGAGCCGCTGCCACAGCGCCTGCTGCGCTGCGCCGAAACGCAGATCACCGACATCCTGTTGCGCCACAGTGCGCATTATTGCAGCCGGATCCGCAACGAGGTGTTCAGAGGGGGCGGTTCCTCATCGCGTGGCGCAACGCTTCGCGCCACCGCCCCGAACGCCAGCGTCCCCACCAGCGCAAACCCGGAAAAACTGCGCCCGAAGTCGATGGCCGGAGCCTCGGCCGCACCAGCCTGGGCCGCCCTCGCCTCCGGTTCGATCTCGAAGCCCTGCCGGTAGTCCCCGCCGGGTACGCCATCGCCATCCCCATCCAGCAGGCCGAAGAAGCTGTAGAACCCGTCCAGCCCGCTCCTCAGCACCACCTGGTAGGCCCCGGCCGCCAGCCGGCCACCGGCCGCCACGAAGCGGAAGCCCCGCCCGTCCGCATCCATCAGGATCGAGCCCACCACCGGTCGGCCGTCCGGACCCAGCACCAGCACCTCCGGCGCCCCGGCCTGCGTGCCATCCCGGCCAGCCTCCAGTACCAGTGCCAGGACCCGCTCGCTGAACCGGACCGCGAAGCCGTCCGCGGTCGGCTGGAACCGCTCCACCCTCAGCACCAGGCGCGGATCCCGCCCCGCTGGCTGGTGCACCCTGATCGGCTCGGCTCCCGGTTCCAGCCGCACCTTCCTCACGATCCGTCCAGCGCCCTCGTCCAGCACCTGCGGCATCGCCGGACCCGGCGCGCCCGCCAGGGCCTGGAACCCATAGCCGAACCGCAGCACCGGGGCCTCGACCGGCTGCGGCATGAAGCTGAACTCATTCGGCCTCGGCGCCGCCAGCGGCGCCTCTACCGGTAGCGGCCGCACGGTGATCACAAAGCCACGGGACGCCTCGGCACCCTGCGCATCGCGGACCGCGACGACGAACTGAACATCGGTGCCGGGCCCGGCTACGGTCCAGGTCAGCAGACCGCTGGCATCGAGCGCGGCGCCCTCGGGGCCGGAGAGCAGCTGCCAGCTGAGCACATCACCATCCGCATCGCTGCCCTGCAGCTGCAGCGAGAACAGCTCGCCGCTCGACAGCCTCGCATCGGCGACTGGCGCGAGCGTTGGCGCGTCGTTGACGGCACTCACCGTGACACTGACGGTCGCGCTCGCCGACAGCCCGCCGGGGTCGCGGATCTCATAGCTGAAGCTGTCCGCACCGTGGTAGTCCGCGGCCGGCGTGTAGCGGATGCGGCCGTCCTCGATGACCGCCGTGCCATGCGCCGGCGCGCCGACCGCCGCGAGCGTCAGCGCGTCGCCATCGACATCGCCATCGTTCGCGAGCACGTCGATCAGCACCGAGCCGTCCTCGGCGACATTCGCGAGGTCAGCAGCCGCCACCGGTGCATCGTTGACCGGCATTACCGTGACCAGGACGCGCGCGGTCGCCTCGCCGCCGCGTCCATCGCCGATCAGGACCACGAGTTCCTCGCTGCCATGGTAATCGGGCGACGGCGTGTAGCGGATCCGGCCCTCCTCGACACTGGAGGCGCCGTGCAGCGCCGCCGAGACACCGAGGATCGCCAGCGCGTCGCCGTCCGGATCACTGTCATTGGCCAGCACGTCGATCAGGAGGCTGTCGTCCTCGGCAAGCTCCACGGCATCGTCCGCCGCCATCGGTGGCAGGTTCGGCGGCACGACAACCTGCACTGCGACCGTCACCAGGGCCGTGCCTTCCGCGCCCTCGCTGTCCGCCACGGTATAGCTGAAGCTGTCGCTGCCGGTGAACCCGGCCTCCGGCCGGTAGCGGACCTGGCCGGCCTCGATCACCGTCGTGCCGTGGCCCGGCTGCGTGACCGCGACGAGCTGCAGCGCCCCGCCCTCGGGATCCAGGTCGTTGGCCAGCACGTCGACCAGCAGCGAATACCCACTGCTCATCGTCGCGCTGTCGGCGGCGGCGACCGGCGGCAGGTTCGCTCCGCCCGGTGCGAGGACCTCGACCGCAAAGCTGCGGCTTGCCTGCGCCTGGCCGTCGTCCACGGTCACCGTGAAGCTGACGCTCGTGCCCGCGCCGGCCGCTGTCCAGTGAACCTCACCGGTCCCCGCGTCGATCGTCGCGCCCTCCGGCGCCTGGTCGAGCCGGAAGGACAACTCATCACCCTCGGGATCGGTCGCCGCCACCGTGACCGCGAAGGCAACGCCCTCGACCAGCGTGTAGTCGGGAATCGACGCAAGTTCCGGTGCGTCGTTGACTGGCTCGACGATGAGCGACACGGTGGCGCCTGCGACCTGGCCGGCCGAGTCCGCGATCGTGTAGCTGAAGGAGTCGGCGCCGAAGTAGTCCGCCGCCGGCACATAGCGGACCTGGCCGGCCTCAATCGTGACCGTGCCGTGGCTTGCCGCACCGACCTCGACAACACTGATGAAGTCCCCGTCCGGATCGCTGTCGTTCGCGAGCGGATCGAGGAGCAGCGAGCCGTCCTCGGCGACCGTCGCCGAATCATCTCGCGCCACCGGCGCCGCGTTGACTGTATCCGCACCGACGAAGCGCACGTCGTCGATCTGCACGCTGCTGTCGAGTGCCCCGAAGCCGAGCAGGTCGAAGTAAAGCGCTGCGCGCGCGCCCGACGCAATGCCGCTGAGATCCAGCGTGACGACGACCGGCTGGCTGAAATCGATGACTGACAGCGCGTTGCCCTGCAGATCGGTGACGGTCACCGCTGCCGTGCGATAGAGCGCGCCGGTCGACTGCAGGTTGAGGAAAGCGTCCGACCCATCGAGCGCGATCGTCCCGGAGAGGGGCTGCATTGTATCCGGGTCGAGCAGGGCGACCTCGAAGGCATCCGGCGGCACGCCGGTCACGCCGGACATCGCTCCTCCGGTGATCGTGAACCGCATGCTCGTCGCGCCGGGCGGCAGCTTGAATTCCTGCGTCAGGCGCGAGGTGTGCAGCGAGTCCTCGGCCAGAACCCCGGCGCCACTGCTGATCGACGCCGAGCCACCCGTCTGCCAGCCATATTCGTAAAACGCCGGGTCGGCGATCGAAAAACTGCCATTGATCAGCAGGCCACCGAGCGCGCGGGTCAGGTCCACGGTGACGGGCTGCCTCCGCATGCCGAGCGGCAGCGACTCACCCATCACGCTCTGCGTGCTGATCAGGGAATCGACGTGCGCGAGGCCGAGCACGTGGCCGAACTCGTGGCTCAGCACGGTCAGCAGGTCCATGCGTCCGGCGGCCGTACCGGTAGCCGCGTAGCGGGCCTCGGCCGACAGCACCGTCGCGAATTCCTCGCTGAACACCGGCGTCGAATCGACAAACCAGCCGTGCCCGGCCGCGTCGAGGTCGAGCGTCAGGTGCGTGGTCGTGCCCTCGACGGAGACCAGCGCCAGCAACGCGCCCGGCAGGTCCACGACTTCGAACACGATCCCGGCGAGCGGCGCAATGTCCGCCCCCGCCTCCAGCCACAGCGAGGCCGCCTGCGTGGCGAGCGGCGCGATCTGGCCGGGCGCCAGCGCATCAGCGCCCGGGCCCTCACTGCCGGCCGCGAGCGGCACCGGCACGAACACGCTGGCGAGGCCGATGCCCCCATCGTCGTCGGTCACCCGCAGCGTCACCATTGCCGGCTGGGCGAACACGTGGTTGACGATCGCCGAACCGGTCAGCAGCGTGCCGTCGCCAAGATCCCAGACCAGTGTGTGCGTGTCGCCCGTGCCCGGATCCGTGAACGAGCCGTCGAGCTGATGCGCGCCACCGGCGACGGTGGGCGGCGTCACCGCGATCGAGACCACCGGATCGGCGTTGCCCACCTCGACCAACACTGACTTCGTGCCGACCTCGGCCGAATACGGGTCCGAATGGAACACCAGCCGGACGCTGATCTCGTATTCGTCGGCGAGGCCCGGCGCTTGATCGTCGGCATACGCATGGTCGAAGTCCAGCGTCGTGACGCCGCTGCCACCAGACGACGGTACGGCGACGTCGCTCAGCACGGTGCCGTCGCCGAAGTCGATGTCGAGCGTGTACTCGTCATCCGTGCTGACGCCGACGACCTCGACCTCCAGCGTGACCGTATCACCCTCGACGTTCGTCTCGGGCGCCGCGGCGATGCTCCAGCTCACTCCAGTGCCGACCAGGATGATCGACGTATCGGCCACGGAGGTCCCGCCATCGTCATCGGTGATGACGAGGCTCGCCGTGTACTGGCCCTCGACAGTGAGCTGGAAGCTCGGTTCCTCGTCGCTGGACGAGGCGATGACGACATCGTTCGCATCGGCGATCAGCCAGTGCCAATCGTGTGTGTCCAGCAGCCCCGGGTCCTCGAGGTAGCCGGTCAACTGGAACTCCTCCAGCAGCCCGACCGCCATGTCCCGGGCAATGGTTGCGGTCGGCGCGGCGTTCTGCACCGTGACCACCGCGCTCGCCGTCGCATCGCCGGTGTCGTCGTCCTCGACGCGGACCGTGACGTTGTACGAGTCGGCCGGCGTGCCGGTCGGGTCGTCGTCAGCGTACCCGTGCGCGAAGCTCTGGCTGCCACGGGTGCCGACGAACATTTCCTCGGGGCCACCGTCGCCCCAGTCGACGAACACGTTCCAGGTGTCGTCGACGCCGGGATCGTCGATGTCCACCTGCAGCTCGGCGCTGTCGCCCTCGTTGACGACCGGCGTCAGCATAACCGCCGTCACTGTCGGCGCCACGTTCTCGACCGTCAGCGCGACATCCTGCGCGACCGAGCCGCCGTCGTCGTCCTCGATCCGGATATGCACCTGGCCGAAATCCTCGGGCGTGCCGGTCGGATCGTCATCCTCCAGCAGGTGCGGGACCGTGATGGATCCCACCCCGTCCGGGTCCATCGCCAGCGTGTGCACGGTTGTCTCGCCGTCCGGCCAGTCCACGTACATCGTCAGCACGTCGGTGACGCCGCGGTCGGAGTAGCGGACGGTCAGCTCGGCCGCCTCGCCCTCGGCGACCCGGCTGACATCGAGCGTCGCCTCCTCGATCACCGGGGCGACGTTCTTCACCAGCACGTTGATCGTCCGGGTGTCCTTGCCGGTGTCGTCGTCTTCGAGCGTGACCGTGATCGTATAGCTGTCCTGGGAGGTCAGCGTCGGGTTGTCGTCCTCATAGCGGTAGAAGCGCGTGAAGGTGCCATCGCCATCCGGCGCGGTCTGCATGACGTCCTGGTCCTCGGTGGGCGTCCGGCCGTCACCCCAGTCGATCGTCAGCGTGTAGGTATCGATAAGGCCGGAGTCGACAAAGGTGCCGACCAGCCGCAGCTCCTCGCCCTCCTCGACCTCGATCGAGTCGAGTTCGAGCTGCACGATGGCGGGCGCGGTGTTCAGGACGTCGACCCAGACGGTCGCGGTACTGGCACCGAGGGCGTTGTCGCTGGTGACAACGACACGCTTGCGATCGGCTGGCGTACCACTGGGGTCGTCGTCCGGGTAGTCGTGGGTCAGCGAGACCGAGCCGGCACCGGGCGCGAGCGTGCGGTTCTCGATCGCCGAGCCATCGCCCCAGTCGATCGTGATGTGCGACTCCCGCTGCACGTCGAAGGGACTGAACTCCACGGCCAGCGTGGCCCGGTTGTCCTCTGGCACCGGGCTCGTGATCGTGGCCTCGAGGCCCTGCGAGAAGCGGATGTTATCGAGAAAGAAGAGTTGCCCGAGCAGCGGGATCTGGTCGACGAACAGCGCGTCGTTCTCGTCGAAGGAGACCTTGGTGCTGCCGTCCATCGCCTCGAACGAGAATTGCAGCAGCGCGGTCGCGCCCTTGAACGAGTCCGGTACCTGCACGAAATAGGTCTTGCGACTGAAGAACGAGACATCCAGCTCCACGGTCTGCCACGGGCTGTCCTGGAGCGTCGGATCCAGGTCGGTAGCCAGGAAGCGGACCTTGAGCTTCGCGCCCGGCAGCACCATCAGCGGAGCGATCACATCGAAGGCCAGTTGCGGCTGGTCATCGGGCACGGCCAGCCGATTGTGCGTGATCGTGTCGAGGTGCACGATCTGGTCCAGCACGCCCTGCAGGAGATCATCGAGACCAGACGGGAAGAGGGTCTGAATCACATCCGACAGCGTGCTGCTGGCACCCATCAGCAGGGCGTAGTTCGAACCATCGCCGAAGGCCTTCTTGAACAGTTCCCCGAGACCGGCGCTGATGTACTCCTTGAAGGCCTCGGCGCCCAGCGGATGGACGTGGTCCTCGTCGATCTGGATCGCCTCATCGAGGTCGAGCGCCCCCAGTCCCGCATCGGCCATTTCCTCCAGCACCTTGGCGACCAGCTCCCACAGCGCCTCGCTGTAGTCGTTCAACACGCGCATCACGCCGGTGGGTCCCCAGTTCTGGTCGTACCAGCTCCGGTAGCCCGGCGAGCTGTCGTCATCCGGTTCCTCGGGTTCACCCCCGACGAAATCTGCCTTGGCTTTGTTTGCGAGCGCCCCGACCGTCGCGTCGGCAATGGCCTCCCAGAGAATGCGCAGCGCCCCGCTCGCCAGGGCACCGACGTTGGTCTCCATGACGAAGAGGCCGGCGATGTCGAGCTCGCCGACCGCCGGGAAACCCAGCGTGAAGCCCTGACCACCATGGAAGGACCAGCCCGGCAGCTCATACGACAGCGGGAACCGGTACGTGTCCGCTCCGGGCAGCAGCCGGTTCAGCAGCGACTGGCGGGTACCGTACTCGAAGTTGCCGTTGAACACGCTGGGCACCGCCACCCCGTCCCGGGTCACCTCGGTGTTGTCCTCGGCTACCGGCACCGGCTCGACCTGGCTGGACGGACGCTCCGAGACACCGCCACCGGCCGCACTGAAGTACCAGCCCGTCGTGATGCCCTCCCAGATCGCGCCCGCCAGGTTCCATGGCTCGGTCGACGTCAGATCGCTTGGCGCACGGCCCGGCACGGACCAGTACCACGGCACGGCGTTGAATTCGAACGCCGGAACACCAACCGCCCGCGTGCTGATGCCCTCGTCCACGATCCGGCGAAACAGCGGGTCGTCCCCGAAGCGCAGCATGTCGGTGGCGGCCGTACCCGCATACCACTGCCAGACCCGGCTGTGCGGGCCGCCCAGGCCAAAGGCCAGGAAATCATCCTGGGTGAAGCCCCCCAGTGGATTCAGCCAGACGCTGAAGTCGGCATTGGCAATGTCGCGGCCGTTCGGCGTCATCGTGAAGGAATCGGGCGACGCTGCGGTCTGGAAATAGTTGTCCAGGAAGCCGATGTTCTCCCAGCGCTGGACATCCGGATCCTTGAAATCATCGTACGGAATGTCCAGCGCGATACCAAAGGCCTCCGCGAGCGTCGTGATGCCGCCCAGCGCATTCTTGAGCAGGGTCAGGTTCGCAATGACGGCTGGCGCGGCCGGCCCGAGCAGCACACTCGCGAGGATCGCCGCATTGATCCCGAACTGCGCCCAGTCAATGGCCGACTCGATCGGCACTTCCAGCGAGTCCTGGCCGAAGTCGTGCGGATCCAGCGTCGTCATGTGGACGTCCGTGAGCTCCGGCAGCCACCAGCCCAGGCGCTGCACGATCTCACTGTTGACGACGGTGCCGCGGCTGTGCCCGATCAGGTGCAGCGGCGAGTTCAACAGGTTGTTGCCGGTGTCCCGATCCAGGCTCAGCAGCGAGGCGAACATCGCATCGGCCGCGGCCTCCGAGAAACCGCTGTCGCTGATGTCCGATTCCTTGCTCCAGTCGGCCACCAGCACGACCGCCTTGCCGGCCTGCAGTGCCGCCGCGCCAACCGCGCCGGTCTTGCGGTCCACCCACTCACCCGTCACGCGGTTGTAGGACAGCACCACGCCGCCGCCGGAGGCCTCGGCAATCATCGCGGCGAGAGCCATGAACTGTGCTGGCTGCTGGAACGGAACGTCGCCCTCGGTCACAGAGAGGTCGAAGCCATGCGTGATCAGCGTGACACCGTTGTAGGGTGCGTTCGTCGCAATCGGCTCGGCGAGGAAGCTGGCTGACTCGCGGAACACCTGGCCGTTGGCGATCAGCTCGACGCCCCAGTAGTAATGCTGGCCGGCGGTCAGGATGTGCGGATCGAAGGGCAGCGCGATGCTGGTCGCCCCGTCCAGCACCTCCGAGGTCCAGATCCGATTGGGGTTGTTGTCATCACCCTCCCAGCCCGGCTCGGATTCGGTGAAGCCGCGCAGCTTCATCGGATCGTCCGGCCACAGCCCCTCGCCCGGACGCAGCGCGCTCAGGAACACCCGCACCTGGAATTCGGTGGTTCCGAGCCGCTCGGTGTCCACTTCCCACTCGAACTCGAGGGTCGCCCCCGGAGAGTGCACGGACTTGACGTTGACCGGCTCGACCAGGGTCAGTGGATCCGCCGGCTGGACCGACAAGCCGCGCGGCGCGCCACCCACGAAGATGCCCGGCAGGTTGATCGGCTTGTCCGGCGATGGATCATCCAGGAGCTTGTCGATCGGAAACTCGCTCAGCGTCGCCGCGTCCACCTGGCCGAGCTTGATCCTGAGGTTGTCGACATTGAAGACCAGCACGTCGCCGACGCGCCGGTACATCGCATAGAGCTTGCGTCCGTCCGAGGACAGGCTGAGCTCGGAGGCGAAGCCGAGCGGGATCGGCGTGGTCGCCGCGACGATCTGCGCATCCGGGGTGAACGGGTCCTTGATGATGCCGATCTTGGCCCCGGCCTCGTGGGTCTGCAGGTACTCGATCATCGCCAGCGGGTCATTGGAGGCCACCGTCAGCGGCACGTTCCAGTCGGCGACGAAGGCGTAGCTCAGGTCCGGCAGCACAATGACGTCGATCGGGTTGCGGATGTAGAGCTGGTACTTCTGCTGGGTGTCGTTCGACAGTGCCAGGCTGATGCCTTTCAGCTCCGCAGCGAAGGAGTTCGGCTCGTCATTGGTGACGGTGAT
>SCUD01000122.1 GCA_004297335.1 Gammaproteobacteria bacterium | reverse complement strand
CTACAGCATCATGCACACCGATCCGTATCGGACCATCGACGGCCTGTCGCGCACCATCGGCGTGCAGGTCCGGGACGTCACGCAGTTCGTGTCGGCGGCTTCCGACTTCTCGACCAAGACCATGTCGGCATCGCTGGAATACGGCTATCCGCTGACCGAATTCCAGGGCGTGCGCCTCGGCATCGTGCCGCAGCGTTCCGACCTGATCGTGACCGAGACTGGCAGCGCCCGCGAGGCGGTGGCCTGGGTGCGCAACAACGGCAAGCCCTACCAGCGCCAGCTGGTGACGACAGGGGTCGATGCGACCGGAGCTCCGATCACCTACACGACCAACGTGTTCGGCACCAAGTTCGACACGATTGAGCTGGTGGTCGGCTGGTACTTCGACTCCCGCAACCGGGCCATCTTCGCTGATCGCGGCATGCGCCACTCGCTGTCACTGTCGGGAGCTGCGCCCGGCAGTGAGGTCGAGTACTTCGTGTTCAACTACGAATACCTGCAGCTGCTGCCGCTGGGGCGGCGCTGGACGCTGGCGATCGGCGCGGAGGTCGGTTACGGGGACGCGTACGGCAAGTCCACGACCGCCCTGCCGCCATACCGGCAGTTCTTCGGTGGCGGGCCGGACAGCGTGCGCGGGTTCCAGGAAAGCCGGCTCGGGCCGAAGGACAGCTTCGGCAATCCCTACGGCGGCAACCTGAAGGTCTTCGGTCGCGCCGAGCTGGTCTTCCCGATGCCGGAGAAGTGGCGCGCAAGCGCGCGGGCCAGCCTGTTCTTCGATGTCGGCAACGTGTTCCAGCAGGGTTCCGGCGTGGGTTTCGTCGGCAAGGACGGCACGACGCCCGTGGACTATGGCTTCGATTACAATGCCCTGAAGCAGTCGGTGGGCGTGGCGGTGCAGTGGATGGCGCCGCTCGGCATCTTCCGCTTCAGCTACGGTTATCCGCTGAACGCCGAGGCGGGCGATGCGGTGCACTATGCGGACGAGGATGAGCGCTTCCAGTTTACGATCGGATCTGCCTTCTGATATCGGGAGAAACTTGTCAATGACGACCAGGAACATCGTTGCCGGCCTGCTGCTCGCGGGTTTCGCCCTGGGGGCCGGCGCCGCGGAGCTGAAGATCGGCTTCGTGAACACTGCCCGCCTGTTCGAGGAATCGCCGCAGGCCCGGGCCGCGCAGCAGGCGCTGGAGACCGAATTCATGCCGCGCCAGCGCGAGCTGGCCAACCAGCAGAAGGCGCTGCAGGAGAAGCAGGAGAAGCTCAAGCGCGATGCCGCGGTCATGGCGGAGGCCGAGCGCACCCGTTCCGAACGCGAGCTGCGCGAGGGCGAGCGCGACCTTGCGCGTCGCTTCAACGAGCTGCAGGAGGACGCCAACCTGCGCCGCAACGAGGAACTCGGCAAGGTCCAGCGCTCGCTGCTGCAGGAGGTGCAGACCTATGCACGCGCCAACGGCTACACGCTGGTCGTCGGTGACGGCGTGCTGTTCGCCGCGGAGTCGGTCGACGTCACGGCCCAGGTCATCGCGGCGCTGAAGGCGCGTACACCGGCAGCGCCGGCCGCCGCGACGCCGAAGAACTGACCACGCCCATCCGGGGCGCCAGCATGGCGATCACGCTCGGTGAGCTCGCGGTCCGCCATGGACTCGAACTCGCCGGGGACCCCGAGGCGACGGTCACCGCCGTGGCCACGCTGCAGGCGGCAACGCCGGGCACGCTCGCCTTCTTCGCCAATCCGCGCTACCGGCGGCAGCTCGCCGCGACGCGGGCAACCGCCGTCGTGCTCGCGCGCGAGGCACTGCCGGACTGCCCGGTGGCGGCACTGATCGCGGCCAATCCCTACGCGGCCTACGCGCGGGTTGCGGCGGCGCTGCATCCGCAGCCGGCCGTTGTACCGGGCGTCGCGCCCGGAGCCTGCGTCGATCCGCAGGCGGTCGTGGATGCGAGCGCCTGGATCGGTCCGGGGGCGGTGGTGGGCCCGCGGGCGGTCATCGGTGCACGGGTCTCGGTCGGCCCGGGTTGCGTCATCGAGTCTGGCGCGCAGATCGGCGACGATTGCCGGCTGCAGGCCAACGTGACCATCGGCCACGGTGCGGTGATCGGGTGCCGTTGCGTGTTCAAGCCGGGTGCCGTCGTCGGCAGCGACGGCTTTGGATTCGCGCGGGACGTGGACGGCTACGTGAAGGTGCCGCAACTCGGCGGCGTCCGCCTCGGCGACGACGTCGAGGTCGGCGCCAACTCGACGATTGACCGCGGGGCGATCGAGGACACGGTGATCGAGGAGGGCGTCAAGCTGGACAACCTGGTGCAGGTGGGCCATAACTGCCGCATCGGCGCGCATACGGTGCTGGCCGGCTGCGTCGGAGTCTCGGGCAGCACGGTGATCGGCCGTCGCTGCATGATCGGGGGTGCCGTCGGCTTTGCCGGGCACCTGGAAGTCGGCGACGACGTCGTCGTGACGGGTTATTCACTGGTGAGCCGTTCGCTGCGCGGGCCCGGGGTGTATTCCTCCGGGATCCCGGTGAGCGAGGCCGCCGCCTGGCGCCGCAGCGTGGCGCGGCTGCGGCGCCTGGGGCGCAGCCAGCCGCCGGGAGACGATGCATGAATGATTCTGGAGCGATGGACATCGGCGCGGTGCGCGCGCAGCTGCCGCACCGCTATCCGATGCTGCTCATCGACCGGGTCACCGAATGTGTCCCGGGCACGAGCATCCGTGCGCTGAAGAACGTCACCGCCAACGAGCCGTTCTTCCAGGGACACTTCCCGTACCGGCCGGTGATGCCGGGGGTGATGATCCTCGAGGCGCTGGCCCAGGCCGCGGGCATCCTCGCCTTCCGGACCGCCGGCGTGGTGCCGAACGAGCACTCGCTGTTCTATTTCGTCGGCATCGATGGCGCGCGTTTCCGGCGCCCGGTCGAACCCGGTGACCAGCTGGTGCTGGAGGCGACGCTGGAGCGCACGATCCGTGGCATCTGGACCTTCGCGACCGTGGCTACGGTGGACGGCGCGGAGGTGGCATCGGCGCGGATGATGATCGCGCCGGAGGTCAAGCCGTGATCGATGCGCGGGCGATCATCGCGCCGGATGCCGAGATCGACGAGGGCGTCGCGATCGGCCCCTATACGGTGGTCGGCCCGGGCGTGCGCATCGGTGCCGGCACCTGGATCGGGCCGCACGCCGTGATCAATGGTCCGACCTCGCTCGGGCGCGACAATCGCGTGTTCCAGTTCGCCTCGGTCGGCGACGCGCCGCAGGACCGGAAATATCGTGGTGAGCCGACGCATCTCGAGATCGGTGACCGCAACGTGTTCCGCGAGTTCTGCTCGGTCAACCGTGGTACTGCCGGTGGCCTCGGCGTCACCCGCATCGGCAACGACTGCCTGTTCATGGCCTACTCACACGTCGCGCACGACTGCGTGATCGGCAACCAGTGCGTGATGGCGAACTGCACCGCGCTTGGCGGCCACGTCGAGCTCGGCGACTGGGTGATCCTGTCCGGCTATTCGGGCGTGCACCAGTTCTGCCGGGTTGGCGCCCACGCTTTTCTCGCCAACAATGCGGCGGTCACGCAGGACGTGCCGCCCTATGTGCTGGTGGCCGGCACTCCGGCGCAACCGCGCAGCGTCAATAGCGAGGGCCTGAAGCGCCGCGGGTTCGACGCCACGCAGATCGCGCATATCCGGCATGGCTTCAAGCTGCTGTACCGTTCCGGGCTCAAGCTGGCCGAGGCGACCGAGCGGCTCGAGGCGCTCGCGGCGGAGCAGCCGGAGCTGCGGCCCCTGGTCGAGTTCCTGGCCCGCAGCGAGCGCGGTCTCGTCCGCTGACGTGGCTGCCGGGCGCCCGCTGACGATCGGGCTGGTCGCTGGCGAGACCTCCGGCGATAACCTCGGTGCGGCGCTGATCCGCGCACTGCGCGCGCGCGCACCCGAGCTGCGCTGCGCCGGCATTGCGGGTCCGGCGATGGTGGCCGAGGGCTGCGAGGCCTGGGCGCCGGCCGAGGAACTCGCGGTGATGGGGCTGTTCGAGGTGCTGCGCCACCTGCCGCGGCTGCTGGCGCTGCGCCGGGAGGTGCGACAGCGCTTTCTCGCGCTGCGCCCGGATGTCTTTGTCGGCATCGATGCGCCGGAATTCAACCTGGGCCTGGCCCCGGCGCTGCACGCCGCGGGCATCCGCACGGTGCAGTACGTGAGCCCGCAGGTCTGGGCCTGGAGGTCGGGGCGGGCGCGACGCATGGCGCAATTCCTGGACCTGGTGCTGTGCCTGTTGCCGTTCGAGCGCAGTGTCTATGAGGGACACGGCCTGCCGGCGGTCTTCACCGGGCATCCGCTGGCGGATGAGCTGCCGCTCGAGCCGGACCGGGCTGCTGCGCGCGCGGCGCTCGGCCTGCCGGCGGCGGCGACGGTTGTCGCTGTGCTGCCGGGCAGCCGCCGCGGCGAGGTTGCGCGGCTCGGCGAGGCCTTTGCCGGCGCGATGGACTGGCTCGCGGCGCGCCGGTCGGGCCTGTGTTTCGTCGCGCCGATGACCAGTGCGGCCACGCGCGAGCACTTCGCCCGCGCGGTGGCGCGCTGCGCACCGGGCGTCGACCTGCGGCTGCTGGACGGCCAGTCGCGACCGGCACTCGTCGCCGCCGACGTTGCACTCGTGGCTTCCGGCACCGCGACGCTGGAGGCGCTGCTGTGCAAGCGGCCGATGGTCGTCGCCTACCGGCTCGGCTGGCCAACGGCGCTGCTGCTGCGCACCTTCCGGCTGATGAAGGTGCCGTACTTTGCCCAGCCCAACCTGCTGGCCGGTGAGCGGATCGTGCCGGAGCTCGCGCAGGAGGAAGTCGAGCCGGCGCGGCTCGGCGCGGAGCTCGAGCGCTGGCTCGACGATCCCGGGCGGGTCGCGTCGCTCAGGCGCCGCTTTGTGGAGATCCACCAACAGCTACGCCACGGCGCAAGCGAGCGGGCTGCCGAGGCGATCCTCGCGCTCGCCCGGGGCGGCACGCCATGATCCGCGTGGCCGGCGTCGATGAGGCGGGTCGTGGGCCGCTGGCCGGTCCGGTCGTCGCAGCCGCGGTCATTCTCGATCCGCAGCGACCGATTCCGGGCCTGCGGGACTCGAAGGTGTTGAGCGCCGCGGCGCGCGAGCGCCTGGCCGGGGAGATCCGCGCGCGGGCTTCGAGCTGGGGGATCGGATTCGCGGATGCGACGGAGATCGACACCCTGAACATCCTGCAGGCGAGCCTGCTGGCGATGCGCCGCGCGCTCGGCGCGCTGGCGCTGGCGCCGGGGCGCATTCTCGTGGACGGCAACCAGTGCCCCTCGCTCGCCGGGCTGCCATTCCATTGCGAGGTCGAGGCCGTAGTCGGCGGCGATGCCACCGTCGCCGCGATTAGCGCCGCGTCGATCCTCGCGAAGACGACGCGCGATGCCTGGATGGTCGAGGCCGCCCGGTCCTACCCGGGCTACGGCTTTGATCGGCACAAGGGCTATCCGACGCCGGCGCACCGGCAGGCGCTCGCGACACTCGGTCCCTGCCGCCTGCACCGGATGAGCTTCGCACCGGTAAGATCCGCCCATGCCTCGCGCTGAATCCGCCGGAACCCCGCCCCCGTTCGTGCACCTGCGCCTGCACACGGAGTATTCACTGGTCGATGGCCTGTTGCGCGTCGAACCGCTGATGGCGGCAGTTGCCGCGGGCGGCATGCCGGCGATCGGCCTGTCCGATCACGGCAACCTGTTCGCGATGATCAAGTTCTACAGCGAGGCGCGCAGCCGTGGCCTCAAGCCGGTCATCGGCGTCGATGCGTGGCTGCGGCAGGAAGGGGAGCGGGCCGAGCCCGCGCGGCTGACCCTGTTTGCGAAGGATCTCGCCGGCTATCGCAACCTGACCCGGCTGGTGTCACGCAGTTACCTGGAGAGCCGGGATTCGTCGCGCCCGCTGCTGGAGCGTGCCTGGCTCGATGCGACGACGACGGCCGGGCTGATCGCGCTGTCGGGCGCCGCCGAAGGCGATGTCGGCCGGACGCTGCTCGCCGGGCGCCTGGCCGAGGCTCGCGAGCTGCTGGCAGCCTGGCAGGCGCTGTTCGGCGATCGCTATTACCTCGAGGTCCAGCGCAGCAGCCGGCCGGGCGATGACGAGCATCTGGCCGCGGTGCTCGAACTGCTGGCCGACTGGAACCGGACCGAATGCCCGGTTCCGCTGGTGGCCACCAATGACGTCCGCTTTCTCGCCCGGGACGATTTCGAGGCGCACGAGGCGCGTGTCTGCATCCGCGAGGGCACGCAGCTCGATGATCCGGGCCGGGCGCGCCGCTATTCGCCGGAGCAGTACCTGAAGAGCCCGGCCGAAATGACCCTGCTGTTCGGCGACCTGCCCGAGGCGCTCGCCAACACGGTGCAGATCGCCAGGCGCTGCTCGCTCGAGCTGCCGCTCGACAAGTCCTTCCTGCCGGTGTTCGAGGTGCCCGCCGGCAGGACGGCGCCTGACTACCTGCGAACCGAGGCGGAGGCGGGCCTCGCCTCACGCCTGGCGGCACTGCCGGAGGTGCCGGCGTCCTACCGCGAGCGGCTGGCGACGGAACTGGACGTGATCTGCCGGATGGGCTTCGAGGGCTACTTCCTGGTGGTCGCGGATTTCATCCGCTGGGCGCGGGAGCAGGGCATTCCGGTCGGGCCTGGCCGCGGTTCGGGTGCCGGTTCGCTGGTCGCCTGGGCGCTGCGAATCACCGACCTCGATCCGCTGCAGCACGAGCTGCTGTTCGAGCGCTTCCTGAATCCGGAGCGCGTGTCGATGCCCGACTTCGACATCGACTTCTGCGTCGAGGGCCGCGACCGGGTCATCGAGTACGTGGCGGACCGCTATGGCCACGACCGTGTGTCGCAGATCATCACCTTCGGCTCGATGGCGGCCAAGGCTGTCGTGCGCGATGTCGGTCGCGTCCTCGGTCACCCCTACGGCTTCGTCGACGGCATCGCCAAGCTGATCCCATTCGAGCTCGGCATCACGCTGGCGCAGGCCCTCGAGCGCGAGCCGGAGCTCGCCAGACGGTATCGCGACGAAGACGCCGTGCGCGACCTGATCGACCTGGCACAGCGGCTCGAGGGTCTGGTGCGCAACGCCGGCACCCATGCCGGCGGGGTCGTGATCGCACCCTCGGTGCTGACCGACTTCACGCCGCTGTTCCGTGAGCCAGGCGGTACCACCGTCGTGACCCAATTCGACAAGGACGACGTCGAGCGGGCCGGCCTGGTGAAGTTCGACTTCCTGGGCCTGCGCACGTTGACAATCATCGAGCGCACCGTGCGGCTGGTGAATGCCGCACGCGCTGCGGAGAACCTGCCGCCGCTCGACATCGCCACGCTGCCGCTCGACGATGCGGATACCTACCGGCTGCTGAAGTCCTGTCGCACGACCGCCGTGTTCCAGCTCGAGTCGCGCGGCATGCGCGACCTGATGCGCAAGCTGCAGCCCGACTGCTTCGAGGAGATCGTCGCGCTGGTCGCGCTGTTCCGGCCCGGCCCGCTGCAGTCGGGCATGGTCGAGGACTTCATCGCCCGCAAGCACGGGCGCGGCGGCGAGACGATCGACTACCTGCACCCGAGCCTGGCCGGGATCCTGAAGCCGACCTACGGCGTGATCCTGTACCAGGAGCAGGTCATGCAGATCGCGCAGGTGCTGTCCGGCTATACGCTGGGCGGTGCCGACCTGCTGCGCCGGGCGATGGGCAAGAAGAAGCCCGAGGAAATGGCCCGGCAGCGCTCGGCGTTCGTGGACGGCGCGGTCGCGCGCCTGGTGCCGCCCGGGCGGGCGGGGTACATCTTCGACCTGATCGAGAAGTTCGCCGGCTACGGTTTCAACCGTTCGCATTCGGTCGCCTACGCGCTGCTCGCCTACCAGACCGCCTGGCTCAAGGCCCATCATCCCGAGGCGTTCATGGCCGCCGTGCTGTCCTCGGACATGGACCACACCGACAAGGTCGTGACCTTCATCGACGAGTGCAGCAGCATGGGCCTCGCGGTGCTGCCGCCCGATATCAACAGTTCGGAGTATGCGTTCACGGTGGCCGGCCCCGGCACGATCCGCTACGGGCTCGGCGCGATCAAGGGCGTTGGCCGTGCCGCTGTCGATGCGCTGGTCGGCGAGCGCGGGAGCGGCGGACCGTATCGCGACCTCGTCGACCTGTGCCACCGCGTGGACCTGCGCCTGGTCGGCAGGCGCACGCTCGAGGCGATGTTGCGCGCCGGGTGCTTCGATTCCTTCGGCTGCGGGCGCGCGGCGGTTGCGAGCCAGTTGCCGGGCGCGATCCAGCTCGGCGAGCAGAGCACGCGCGTCCAGGCGGCCGGGCAGGAGGATCTGTTCGGGGCGCTCGCCGGTCCGGCTGCGGCCGCAACGGCCGCAACGCAGCCGGTTGCCGCACAACTGCCGGAGTGGACCGAGACCGTGCGCTTGCAGGGTGAGCGCGAGACACTCGGGCTCTACCTGACCGGTCATCCGATCGCGGAATACGAGCAGGAACTGCGCCAGCTCGTGCCGACCCGGATCGCGGACCTCGGCGGGCCGCGACCCGCAGGGGAGCAGCGCTTCCAGGGCGTCCGGCTGGTCACGGTTGCCGGCCTCGTGCTCGAGATCCGCAAGCGCGGGCCACGCATGTCCCTGATGCTGGATGATCGCAGCGGGCGCATCGAGGTCAGCCTGCTGGACGAGATCTACCAGCAGTACCGCGCGATCATCACCCGCGATGCGATTCTGGTCATCGAGGGGCAGCTCCGGTTCGAGGACTTCCTCGAGGACTGGCGGCTGCATGCGCGGAAACTGACGCCGATCGACGAATTGCGCGAGCGCGAGGCGCGGCGCCTCGTCCTGCGCTGGCCGGCTGGCAACGGCGATATCCGCTTCATCCAGCGGCTGGAGGACACCTTGCGCCCCTGCACCGGCGGCCACTGCGGCGTCGCGGTCCATTATGCGGGGTCCGGCGCGCGGGCGACGCTCGCACTCGGCGAGGAGTGGTCGGTACGGCCGACGCGGGAGCTGCTGGAACGGCTCGGCGAGCTGGTGGGTCGCGATGGCCTGCGGATCATCTATGGGCCACGGATCGAGGGGGATGGGGACTGAGACGGCTGCGGCCGGCGCTCCTATACTGGCAATCATGGCACTGCAATTCCTGGACTTTGAACAGCCGATCGCGGAGCTCGAGGCGAAGATCGAGGAACTCCGGCTGGTGGGCGAGAACGCCGAGCCTGGCCTGGCCGGCGAGATCGAGCGGCTGCGCGCCCGCAGCGACGCGCTGGCGCGCAGCATCTTCGCGCGGCTCTCACCCTGGCAGATCACGCAGCTCGCGCGGCATCCGCAGCGGCCCTATACGCTCGACTACATCCCGCAGCTGTTCACCGAGTTCCAGGAGCTGCACGGCGACCGCATGTACGGCGACGACCAGGCGATCGTCGGCGGGCCGGCACGGCTCGCGGGTACGCCGGTGATGGTGATCGGCCAGCAGAAGGGCCGTGACACCAAGGAGCGCGTGCGGCGCAACTACGGCATGCCGAAGCCGGAGGGCTACCGCAAGGCGCTGCGGCTGATGAAGCTCGCGGAGCGCTTCGGGCTGCCCCTGGTGACGCTGATCGATACCCCCGGCGCTTATCCTGGCGTCGGCTCCGAGGAGCGCAACCAGAGCGAGGCGATCGCCCGCAACCTGTTCGAGATGGCCGGGCTGCAGATCCCGATCCTCAGCTGCGTGATCGGCGAGGGCGGTTCCGGCGGGGCACTCGCGATCGGGGTCTGCGACCGGCTCTTGATGCTGCAATACAGCACCTACTCGGTGATCTCTCCGGAGGGCTGTGCGTCGATCCTGTGGCGGAGCGCGGACAAGCGCGAGCTCGCGGCCGCGGCGATGGGTATCACGGCGGCGCGGCTGGCACGGCTGTCGCTGGTCGACGAGGTCATCGATGAGCCGCTCGGTGGCGCGCACCGTGATCCGGCAGCGATGGCCGAGGCGCTGCGCGCGGTACTGTTGCGCCAGCTCGGCGAACTCACCGCACTGACGCGCGAGGAACTGCTCGAGCGCCGCCGGATGCGCCTGCGCAGCTTCGGTGTCCTCGGTGCCTGAAAAAGGGACCGGCGCCGGAAAAGGGGACAGTCCCCTTTTTTTTGAAAAAAAAAAGGGGACTGTCCCCTTTTCCGGCTGCGTGGCGCTATCCGGCGGCGTGGACTCGGCGTACCTGCTGCACCGCTGCTGCCGGCAGCGGGCGACGCAGCCGGAGCTGCGACTGCGGGCCGTACACGTGCATCACGGCCTGCTGCCGCAGGCCGATGCCTGGCTCGCGCACTGCGAGGCGCTGTGCGCGCGGCTCTCGGTGCCGCTCGAGATCATTCACCTGGATCTCGTGCCGCGACCCGGCGAGAGTGTCGAGGCAGCGGCGCGCGAGGCGCGCTACGCGGCGCTGCGCCGCCTGATCCGCCCCGGCGAGATGCTGCTGACCGCGCATCATCAGGATGACCAGCTGGAGACGGTGCTGCTGCAGCTGTTCCGCGGTGCCGGGGTTGCCGGCCTCGCGGCGATGCCGGAGGCGGCGCCATTCGGGCGCGGCGTGCACCTGCGGCCGCTGCTTGGCATGACGCGGGCGACGATCGAGCTGGAGGCCCGGCAGGCCGGGCTCGAGTGGGTCGAGGATCCGAGCAACAGCTGCGGCCGTTTCGACCGCGCCTTCCTGCGGCAGCAGATCCTGCCGCCGCTGCGCGGGCGCTGGCCGGCGGTCGCCAGCACCGTGTCCCGATCGGCGAAGCATCTGGCCGAGGCGCAGGGCCTGCTCGAGGAACTGGCGGTCCAGGATGCGGATGGCATCCGCGACGGCGATCGGCTGCTGGTCGCGCCGCTGGCGGCACTGTCGCGACCCCGGCAGGCCAACCTGCTGCGCTGGTGGTTGCGCGAGCGCGGCCTCGGCATGCCTTCCACGGCTCGGCTCGCGGCGATCCAGGACGATCTGCTGCCGGCGCGAGGAGATGGCGGCCCCATCGTGACCTGGAAGACCGGTGAGCTGCGGCGCTACCGAGGGCGCCTGTATGCGCTGCGGCCGCTGGCACCGGTCGTGGGCGGACCGTGGGAACTGCGCCCGGGGCAGTCACGGCGCATCGAGGGGATCGGCACCGTGAGTCTCCAGCCGGTCACCGGCAGCGGCTTCAGCGTGGGGCGATTCCCAGGTCCCTTCGAGCTGCGGCTGCGCCACGGCGGCGAGCGCCTGCGGCCGGTCGGGCGCGCCGAGGTGCACGCGCTGAAGAAATTGTTGCAGGAGGCGGCGGTCGAGCCCTGGCTGCGCGAGCGGATGCCGCTGCTCTGGTCCGGTGGGCAGCTGCTCGCCGTCGGCGACCGCTGGCTGGCGGCGGGGGCGGCGGCGGGTCCCGCTGAGCCGGGCTGCGCGCTGCAATGGGCGCGCGAGACGACATAAGCGCCCCACGATGGATCCGCAAACCGTGATGCAGTTCGCACCCGGGATCCGTTCATAGCCACCAGCCGACCGGCTGTCGGGAGAGGCTTCACCGCGGACCGCCGTCCGGGTAGCTTGCACGCGGGCATCCCACCGGGACGGTTCATGAGCAAGTCCAGAGGCTTCACGCTGATCGAGCTGATGATCGTGCTCGTGATCATCGCAATCCTGGCGGCGATCGCGATGCCGAGCTACCGCGAATCGGTCAAGCGGGGCAATCGCCGGGCCGCGCAGTCGGTGATGATGGAGATGGTCAACCGGCAGCACCAGTATTTCATCGCCAACCGCGCTTATGCGACGGCGGTCCAGCTGAACTACGACTTGCCGCCGGAGGTCAGCCCCAACTACAGCTACACCATCACACTGGACGCCGGCCCGCCGCCGGGCTTCACGATCACCTTTACCGCGGTGGGTGGACAGTTGAGCGATGGTGATCTCACGATCGACAGCCAGGGGACCAAGACCCCCGAAGAGAAGTGGTAGCCATGAGCTCCCGCACTTCGCAACGGCAAGGTGGCGCCTCGCTGATCGAGGTGCTGGTATCGATGGTCATCCTGTCGGTCGGGCTGCTGAGCCTGGTCGTGCTGCATGGCCGGCTGCACCTGATGCAGGTGGAGTCCTACCAGCGCTCGCAGGCGCTGATCCTGCTGAACGACATGGCGAACCGGGTTGCGCTCAACCGCAACGACGCCGACAGCTATGTGACCGGTACGCCGTGGGGTGCCGGGATGACCTGCCCGACCGATCCACCGGCCACCCGCCAGGAAGCCGATGCCATCGACTGGTGTGATGCGTTGCAGGGCGCTGCCGAGACCCTCGGCGGGGCCAGCGTCGGCGCCATGGTCGGCGGGCGCGGCTGTGTCGAGGACATCGGCAACGGCGAGTACCTGGTCACGGTCGCCTGGCAGGGCCTGTCGCCGGTTTCGGCACCGCCCGACAGCGTCGGCTGCGGCGCTGGTGACTATGACAGTCCGGACGCGGACGCGCCGTGCCAGGATGATCTGTGCCGGCGGGTCGTGACGACGGTCGTCCGGATCGCGACCCTCACATGAGCGCCCGCATGCGAAGCTGCAGTGCACGGGAACGGGGCCTCAGCCTCATCGAGCTGATGGTCGCGATCACGATCAGCCTGGTGATCCTCGCGGCGCTGGTGGCCATGTTCGTCAACACGAGCCGCAGCAACCGCGAATTCGCGCGCGCGAACAGCATGATCGAGAACGGGCGACTGGCGGTGCAGGTGCTGGAGAGCGACGTCGTGCATGCCGGCTTCTGGGGTACCCATGTGCCCGAGTTCGACGACCAGACGGCCGCGGCGGCCCCGGCCGATGCGCCGACCGCCGTGCCGGATCCCTGCCTGGTCTACGATCCGGGCAACTGGACGGCCGCGTATCTCCGGAACCTGATCGGCATCCCGGTGCAGGCCTACGATGACGCGACGGTCTGCGCCGGCATCCTGGCTGACCGCCTCGCTGGCACCGACGTGCTGATCGTGCGCCATGCCGAGCCCTGCGTGCCGGGCGGACCCTCGCCGAACTGCGAGGCCGATGCCGCCGGCCGGCTGTACTTCCAGTCGAGCCTGTGCCTGACCGACCCGGCGGACTACGTGTTCGATACCGTGGGCTTCACGCTGCTGCGCCGCGATTGTGCGACGCTGGCCGAAAAGCGGCGCTTCATGTCCAGCATCTACTACGTGCGCGATCACGCCGTGACCGCGGGCGACGGCATTCCGACCCTGATGCGTGCGCAGTTCGACCTGACTCCGCTGGCCGCCGTGCTCGAGCATCAGCCGGCGGTGCCGCTGATCGAGGGCATCCAGGGCTTCCGCGTCGAGCTCGGCGTCGATGACCAGAGCGAGACGGGCGCCGCCGTGGATTACACGACCGCGGTGCAGTGGGCCGATCCGGACACGCGCACGACGCCGACCAATCGCGGTGACGGCGTGCCGGACGACGACTTCCTGCGCTGCACGACGGCTGATCCCTGCACGGTGGCCGAGCTCGCGAATGTGACGGCGGTCCGCCTCTACATTCTCGCGCGCAGCCGGGAGCCCTCGCAGGGGCACACGGACGGCAAGGCCTATGTGCTGGGCTCGGCCGGGGCGGTGGGGCCCTTCGGTGACGCCTTCCAGCGCCACCTGTTCGTGACGACGATTCGCCTGCCGAATATCTCCGGCCGGAGGATCACGCCATGACCCGCCGCAGCCATGCATCGCAGGGTGGCACGGCCCTCGTCGTCGGCATGATCATGCTGGTGCTGATCACGCTGATGCTGATGACCGCGCTCAATCTCGGCACGACGAACTTCCGGGCCATGAGCAACATGCAGTTCCGCGCCGAGGCGACCGCGGCGGCGAACAAGGCGATCGAGCAGGTCATCGGCTCGCCGTTCACGGACGCGCCAGCCGCGGAGGAGGTCCTGGTCGATCTCGACAACAACGGTGCGACCGACTACTCGGTACAGATTGCGCAGCCGCAGTGCGTGTTCGCGGCGCAGGCCTTCGGCGCCGACCCGAGCAGCCTGTCACTGCCGCCCTCGATGTCGGTGGCCTCGACCTGGAGCACGGTCTGGGACATCGATGCGACGGTCAATGGGGCGGACAACGCGGGCGGTGCCGCGGTGCGGGTGCGCACGGGCGTGCGCGTGCTGCTGACTGAGGTTGAGAAGGATGCCGTGTGCCCATGATGGGCCGCGCGTCAGGAGTTGTGTCATGAAGAATGGAATGCTGTTGCGGACGGTGGCGGCTGCCAGCCTGATTCTGGGCCTCCAGGGTGCGCGCGCCGAGGACATCGACCTCTTCGTCCAGCCGGCGAGCTCGACCAGCGGGGCGCCGAACGTACTGATCCTGCTCGACAACACCGCCAACTGGAACACGGCCTTCACCAACGAGATCGCAGCGCTGGTCGCGACGGTCAATTCACTGCCGGTCAACGCCGACGGCACCGCGGTGTTCCGGGTGGGCCTGATGCTGTTTACCGAGACCGGCAACCCGAACAGCAACCAGGACGGCGGCTACGTCCGGGCGGCCGTGCGCGACCTCACGGAGGACAACAAGACGAAGTACATGGCGCTGCTCAACAGCCTCCATATCCTCGACGACAAGTCGAACGGCGGCAAGGCCGGCAAGACCATGGCCGAGGCTTTCTACTATTTCAATGGAGACCCGCCCAAGACGGGCGGTGGGGCCAGCGGCTACAAGGTCAAGACCGACTACACCGGCAACACTTCGGGCACGGCGGCGTCGAATGCCATCTACGCGCTGCCCGGCAACGCCATCGGCTCATTCAAGGGCACGCCCTACAACAGCCCGGTGTCGGATGAGAACTGCGGGCGCAACTACATCATCTACATCAGCAATGGCGCGGTGCAGGACAACAACGCCGACAACACCACGGCCACTTCGTGGCTGACCACGGCGGCCACCGCGGAGGGCATCTCGGGGGCGTCGACCACGATCCCGATCTCGCCGAGCGGTTCACAGAGCAACGTGGCGGACGAATGGGCCCGCTTCATGCATCGCAGCAGCCGCACCATCACCACCTACACGGTGGACGTCGACAAGGTCACCACTGGCCAGGGACCCGGCTGGACGGCGTTGCTGAAGAGCATTGCTGGAGTCAGCAGTGGACGGTATTTCGATGTCAGCTCCGGCAGTGGTGGCGCCGTGATCGCCGATGCGCTCGGGCGCATCTTCTCCGAGATCCAGGCCGTCAACAGCGTGTTCGCGTCGGTCAGCCTGCCGGTCAGTGTCAACACCCAGGGCACCTACCTGAACCAGGTCTACGTCGGCGTGTTCCGCCCCGACCAGGACGCGCTGCCGCGCTGGGCCGGTAACCTCAAGCAGTACCGGCTGGGGATCGTCGGCGACATGCTGCGCACGCTGGATGCGGACGCGCAGAGCGCGATCAATCCGGGCACCGGCTTCATCAGCGAATGTGCACGCAGCTACTGGACACCGACCGCCGTCGACACCTACTGGGCGTTCAAGCCGCAGGGCGGCTGCCTGGCGGTGGCGAACTCGGATATCTCCAACTATCCGGACGGCAATGTGGTCGAGAAGGGCGGGCAGGCCTACCGGCTGCGCTCGACGACGACTCGTACGGTGAAGACCTGCAGTCCGATCTTTGCCTCCTGCACGTCGCTGACGGATTTCAACACGGCGAATGCTGCGATCACTGATGCACTGCTCGGGGCGGCAAGCGCCAGTGAGGGTGATGCCCTGATCAACTGGCAGCGCGGCCTGGATGTCGATAACGAGGACCTGGACGCGGCGACGACGACGGAAATGCGCCCGTCCGCACATGGCGACGTAGTGCACTCCCGGCCGATCGCGATCAATTTCGGCACGGACGCCTCGCCGGAGGTCGTGGTCTTCTATGGCGGCAACGACGGCGTGCTGCGCGCGGTCAATGGCAATCGGGCCAATGCGATTGCGACGCTGCCGGCCGGCAATGAACTGTGGTCCTTCGTCGCACCGGAATTCTACGGGCAGATCAAGCGGCTGCGCGACAACACGATGCCAATCAGTTTCACCGGCTCGGTGGAGCCGCCGACCCGCGCGCCCAAGCCCTATGGTTTCGATGGGCCGATCACGGCCTACAGCGACGCGAACGATACCTGGATCTTCGCGTCGATGCGGCGCGGCGGGCGCTTCCTGTATGCCTTCGACGTCACCGATATCGCGACCACGCCGAGCAGCCCGACGCTGAAATGGAAGCGCGGCTGCCCGAACCAGGGCAACGATACCGATTGCTCGAGTGGCTGGGACGGAATCGGGCAGACCTGGTCGGCGCCACAGTCGCTGAAGACGAACGGCTACCAGTCCGCCGGGTCGCCGGTGCCGATGCTGATCATGGGCGGTGGCTACGATCCCTGCGAGGACGGCGACCCGCACACCTGTGATTCCTCCGCGAAGGGGCGCTATGTCTACGTGCTCGACGCGGATACTGGCGGCCTGCTGAAGACCTTTACGACGGAGCGGCCGGTCGTGGGCGATTTATTCATCGTGCCGGACGGTTCCACCGGGCTCGCGAAGTACGCCTACGCGGCCGACATGGGCGGCAACGTCTATCGCATCTCCGGCAGCTCGGCCAACCTGCCTTTCGCGGCAACCGCTCCGGCGGACTGGACCATGACGAAGATCGCGTCGCTCGGCTGCGACAGTCCTTCGCTGGGATGCACCTCGAACCGCAAGTTCATGTTCACGCCGGACGTGGTCGAGAAGGATGGTGTCTATCACCTGTTGCTCGGCTCCGGGGATCGCGAGAAACCGCTGGGCGATGCCTACTTCGACGATGCCTACGGAGTCGACAATCACTTCTTCATGCTCAAGGACAACCCGGCCGAGGCCGACTGGCTCACGGACGAGACCGCCAATTGCGGCGATGCCTACCTCTGCCTGGCCTCGCTGCTGGAGATCGCCTATGACGCCGCCGATCCGGACGCCTCGGACCTGGCGGCGATGAAGGGCTGGTATCTCAATCTGCGTGACCACGAGCAGGCCGTGACCTCGGCCATCACGGTCTTCGGCACGACGACCTTCAGCACGCACACGCCGACCGTGCCGGTGGAGGGTTCCTGCACCTCCAATCTCGGTACGGCGCGGGTCTATAACGTGCGCTTTGCGAACGCCGCGATCGCTCCCGGTGCCACCAATCGCGACCAGGAGATCTCCGGCGGCGGCCTGCCACCTTCGCCGGTGGCCGGCATGGTGGAGCTGGACAACGGCCAGGTCGTGCCATTCGTGATCGGCGCGGTCGCTGATTCGCCGCTCGAGAGCGCATTGCCGCCGGCGCCCTCGACCGGGACCCAGCCCAAGGCCGTGACCTACTGGTTCATCGAGAAGTGATGAAGACCACGACCTGGAGTGTGGCGACAGCCGGCGCCGGTCGGGGGTTCGGCGGCCGGGCGCGGGAGCGTGGCCTGACCATGATCGAGATGCTGATCACGGTCGTGATCTTCGCGATCCTGATGGCGATCGCGATACCGTCGTTCCGCGATGCCTCTCTCGGGGGCCGGCTCGCCGCGGCCGCGAACAACCTGCTGGCCAGCGTGCAGCTCGCGCGCAGCGAGGCGATCAAGCGCAATGTCGCGGTGACGCTCTGCGCCTCGGCCAATGGCACCAGCTGCGCGGCTTCCGGTGACTGGGAGCAGGGCTGGATCGTCCGCGACGCCGTGGCAGCGGAGGTGATCCAGCGGCAGCAGGCGTTGCCGGACGGCTACCGGATGACCCAGGCTGGCGGCACCAGTGCCCTCAGCTTTCAGCCGATCGGCATCGGCGCGACCGCGGCGACGTTCACCGTCTGCCGGGAATCTCCGGTCGGCAGCCAGGAACGGGTCGTGACCGTGACCGCATCCGGTTCGGTCTACGTCACGACGACGACGACCGGCACCTGCCCCTGAGCGCGACCGGGCTCTCGGCCCGGCTGGTCCATCATCGGCGGCTGCGGTAGACTGGGCCCCCGTCGTGAACGGGGCTTGCCGGTGACCGATCCGGCCGGTTCCTGGACTGGCTCAATCCACCTTCCTGATCGCGGCGGGGCTTCCGAATGACGCGTTTCGTGTTCGTGACCGGCGGTGTGGTGTCCTCGCTCGGCAAGGGCATCGCCTCGGCCTCGCTGGGGGCGATCCTCGAGGCCCGCGGGCTCCGGATCCGCATGGTCAAGCTGGATCCCTACATCAACGTGGATCCGGGGACGATGAGCCCTTTCCAGCACGGCGAGGTCTTCGTCACCGAGGATGGCACCGAGACTGACCTGGACCTCGGCCACTACGAGCGCTTCGTGCGCACGACCACCGGCCGCGACAGCAATTTCACGACCGGCCGCATCTACGAGCGCGTGATTGCGCGCGAGCGGCGCGGCGACTACCTCGGCGCGACGGTGCAGGTGATCCCGCATATCACCGACGAGATCCGCCGCAGCATCGTGCTGGGTGCCGGGGACGCCGACGTCTGCATGGTCGAGATCGGCGGCACGGTCGGCGATATCGAGTCGCTGCCCTTTCTCGAGGCGATCCGCCAGATGGGCATCGAGCTCGGGCGCAACCGCTGCGTGTATATCCACCTGACGCTGGTGCCGGTGGTCGGTGGTTCCGGCGAGATCAAGACCAAGCCGACGCAGCATTCGGTCAAGGAACTGCGCGGCATCGGCATCCAGCCCGACGTTCTCCTGTGCCGCTGCCACCACGCGCTGCCCGCCGAGCAGCGGCGCAAGATCGCGCTGTTCACCAACGTCGAGGAGCGCGCGGTGATCTCGGCGGTCGAGGCCGACGACATCTACCGGATCCCGCTGCTGCTGCACGCGCAGGGGCTCGACGCGATCGTCTGCGAGAAGCTCGGCCTCGAGGTGCCGCCGGCGGACCTGCGCGAGTGGCAGCAGGTGGTCGCGGCGCGCCAGGCCTTCGAGGCCACCGTCAACGTGGCGATGGTCGGCAAGTACGTGCAGATCCGCGACTCTTATCTCTCGCTGAACGAGGCGCTGCAGCATGCGGGCTTGCGGACCCGCACGCGCGTCAACGTGCATTTCGTCGAATCCACCGATCTCGAGACGGCTGGCACGGGCTGCCTCGAGGGCATGGATGCGGTACTGGTGCCGGGCGGCTTCGGTGAGCGCGGGATCGAGGGCAAGATCGCCGCGGTCCGCCATGCCCGCGAGCAGGGCGTACCTTATCTCGGCATCTGCCTCGGCATGCAGGTGGCGGTCATCGAGTTCGCCCGCGACGTGCTCGGGCTGCCGGGTGCGCATTCGACCGAGTTCCAGCGCGATGCGGCGGACCCGGTGATCGCGCTGATCACCGAGTGGCGCGACCGCAGCGGGGCCACGCTGCACCGCGATGAGCGCTCGGAGCTCGGCGGCACGATGCGCCTCGGCGCCCAGGCGGCGAAGCTGCGGCCGGGCACGCTGGTGCGGGAACTCTATGGGAGCGATCTGATCCACGAGCGCCACCGGCACCGCTACGAATTCAACAATCGCTACCTCGAGCGCATGGAACAGGCTGGGCTCGCGCTCGCCGGATTCTCGGAGGACGGCCTGGTCGAGATCATCGAGCTGCCGTCGCACCCCTGGTTCGTCGGGGTGCAGTTCCATCCCGAGTTCCGCTCGAATCCCCGCGATGGCCATCCATTGTTCACCGGCTTCATCCGGGCGGCGCGCGAATACGCCTCCGCGCGGCTGCCGCGAGCGGCGAGCGCGTGAAACTTGCCGGCGTCGAGGTCGGGCCGGACCGGCCGCTGTTCCTGATCGCCGGGCCCTGTGTGATCGAGGACGCGGCCTTGACGCTGGAGATCGCCGGGCAGCTCGCTGCCATGACCAGCACGCTCGGCGTCCCGTTCGTGTTCAAGGCGTCTTTCGACAAGGCTAACCGCTCTTCGGGCCAGTCCTATCGCGGACCCGGCATCGAGGCGGGGCTGCGGGTGCTCGCCGAGGTGCGGCGCCAGGTCGGCGTCCCGGTGCTGACGGATGTGCACGAGGACACGCCACTCGCGGAGGTGGCGGCGGTGGTCGACGTGCTGCAGACCCCGGCGTTCCTGTGCCGGCAGACGGACTTCATCCTGCGGGTCTGCGCCCAGGGCCGGCCCGTGAATCTCAAGAAAGGCCAGTTCCTGAGTCCCTGGGAGATGGCGAACGTGCTCGACAAGGCACGTTCGACCGGCAATCCCGACCTGCTGGTGTGCGAGCGTGGTTTCTCGTTCGGCTACAACAACCTGGTCGCGGACATGCGCTCGCTCGCGGTGCTGCGCGGCCTCGGCGCGCCGGTCGTGTTCGATGCCACGCATTCGGTGCAGCTGCCGGGCGCCCAGGGTGGCGCTTCGGGCGGGCAGCGCGAATTCGTGCCGGTGCTGGCGCGCGCCGCGGTCGCGGCCGGCGTCGCCGGCCTGTTCCTGGAGACCCACCCCGATCCGGAGCGCGCACGCTCGGATGGCCCGAATGCCTGGCCGCTCGGACGCATGCGGAACCTGCTCACGACGCTGGTCGAGATCGACCGCGTCGCCAAGACCCGACTGTTTGACGAGGACTCACTCTGATGCGCATCGTGGACATCCGTGGTCGCGAGATCATCGACTCGCGTGGCAATCCGACCGTCGAGGCCGACGTCGAGCTCGAGGGTGGGATCCTGGGCCGGGCGGCGGTGCCCTCCGGCGCCTCGACCGGCAGCCGCGAGGCGGTTGAACTGCGCGACGGTGATCCGGCGCGCTACCTGGGCAAGGGCGTGCTGAATGCCGTCCGGCACGTCAACAGCGAGCTGCGCGATGCGCTCGTCGGCCGCGAGGCCAGTGACCAGGCCGCGGTCGACCGGCGCATGATCGAGCTGGACGGTACCGACAACAAGTCACGGCTCGGCGCGAACGCGATTCTCGCGGTCTCGCTCGCGACCGCGCATGCGGAGGCCCGCGCGCAGGGACTGCCGCTGTACCGCTATCTCGGCGGCGACGACGCGGTCGTGATGCCGGTGCCGATGATGAACATCATCAACGGCGGTGCGCATGCCGACAACAGCCTGGACATCCAGGAATTCATGATCCTGCCGGTCGGCATGCCGACCTTTGCCGAGGCGCTGCGCTGCGGCGCCGAGGTGTTCCACCGGCTGCGGGGAATCCTGCGCCAGCGCGGGCTGGCAACTGCGGTGGGCGACGAGGGCGGGTTCGCGCCGGATCTGCCGTCCAATGAGGCCGCCCTGGGGGTGATCGTCGAGGCGATCGAGGCGGCCGGCTACCGGGCCGGACTCGATGTCTGGCTGGGACTGGACGTCGCCAGCAGCGAGTTCCATCGCGACGGGGTCTATGTGCTGGAGGCCGAGGGTCGCCGCTTCACGGCCAGCCAGTTCACGGATTACCTCGAGGCCCTGGTCGGGCGCTACCCGATCCTGACGATCGAGGACGGCATGGCTGAGGCGGACTGGGACGGTTGGGCGGAACTGACCCAGAGGCTCGGGCGACGCATCCAGCTGGTGGGCGATGACCTGTTCGTGACCAACACCGAGATCCTCGCGCGCGGCATCGCCGAGGAGGTGGCGAACGCGATCCTGATCAAGCCGAACCAGATCGGCACGCTGACCGAGACGCTGGCGGCGATCGACATGGCCGCGCGCGCCGGGTATTCCGCGGTGGTATCCCACCGTTCCGGCGAGACCGAGGATGCGACCATCGCCGACATCGCAGTCGGGACCAGCGCCACCCAGATCAAGACCGGCTCGCTGTCGCGTTCCGACCGCGTCGCCAAGTACAACCAGCTGCTGCGCATCGAGGCCGAGCTGGGCGCGCGCGCGCGCTATGCCGGGCGCGAGGCTTTTCCGGTGCGTCCGGCCTGAACGATGATCGCGCTCCGCACGGAACGTGCTACTCTTGCTGCCCGATGAAGATCCTGATCGGGTTCCTGCTGGCCGTGCTGGTGCTGCTGCAGTACCGCCTGTGGCTGTCGGACGAGGGCCTGCGCGAAGTCTGGCAGCTGCGCGCGGCGGTCGCGGCGCAGCAGGCCGATAACTCGGTGCTGATCGGGCGCAATGCGCAGCTGAAGGCCGAGGTAGCCGATCTCAAACAGGGACTGACCGCGCTCGAGGAACGTGCCCGGCACGACCTCGGCATGGTCGCCGTGACCGAGACGTTCTTCCAGGTCGTCGATACGCCGCCATCACCCGTTGCGAAGCCGCAGCGCGAGTCGCTGGTGACGCAGGCGGCGCCCTGATTCGCCGGTGACCGAACCCGTCTGGTTCGTGATCCCCGCCGCCGGCGCTGCATCGCGGTTCGGCGGCCCGGTTCCCAAGCAGTGGCTGCGCATCGGCGGCCACACGGTGCTCGAGCATGCGCTCCGGGCCGTCAGGACCTGTCCCGGTCTCGCCGGCGGCGTGGTGGTCCTCGCCCGCGGGGACCGGCGCTTCGTGCGCCTGCCGCCGGCGCAGCGCCGCGGCGTATTGACCACGACCGGAGGGCGCGAGCGCGCCCATTCGGTACTGAATGGCCTGCGGGCGCTCGACTCGGCCGCGAATGAAGACTGGGTGCTCGTCCATGATGCCGCGCGGCCCTGCCTGCCGCGCCGCGACCTGCGGGCCCTGGTTGCGGCCTGTGCCGGCGATGCGGTCGGTGGCCTGCTCGCGCTGCCGGTGGCTGATGCGCTGAAGCAGGCGGACCGGGGCGGGCGCAGCCGGGCAACACTGCCGCGCGGCGGCGTCTGGCGCGCCCTGACCCCACAGCTGTTCCGCTATGGATTGCTGCGGCGCGCGCTCACGGCCGCGGTCGCCGCGGGCCGCAACCCGGCCGATGAGGCCGAGGCGGTCGAAGCCCTGGGATTCCGGCCGCGGCTCGTCGCGGGCTCTGCGCTCAACATCAAGATCACGCGTGCGGCGGACCTGCCGTTCGCGAAGGCTGCGCTCGCGGCGCTCGGGAGACAACGATGAGAGTCGGCATCGGCTACGACCTGCACCGCTTTGGCCCTGGCGATCACGTCCTGCTCGGCGGGGTGCGCATTGCGACCACCCGGGGCGTCGTCGCGCATTCGGACGGCGATGTGCTGCTGCATGCGCTGATGGATGCATTGCTCGGCGCGGCCGGGTTGGGCGACATCGGCACGCACTTTCCGAACAACGACCCGCGCTTCGCCGGCGCCAACAGCCGCGCGCTGCTCGCCGAGGTCGTGCGCCTGATCGCCGCGCGCAGCCTCGTGGTCGCGAACTGCGACCTGGTCCTGATCGCGGAGGAGCCGCGGCTCGCGCCGCATCGCGAGGCGATCTGCGCGCATATCGCCGCCGACCTCGGCATCGGCCGGACCCAGGTCAACGTCAAGGCCACGACTGCCGAGGGCCTCGGTGCGCTCGGCCGCGCCGAGGGCATTGCCGCCCAGGCCATCGTGCTGCTGCAGGATGGCGATGAGGCCTGAGGACGGAGTCGAGGCGCTCTGGCGCGACCTCGCCCTGGATCCGCCCTTCGCCCACGGCGGCCCGCCGGTCCATGCCATCCTGCGCGCCGAACCCGAGGATTTCGAGGTCGAGGAACGGCTCGGCTTCGAGCCGGACGGCGGACCGGCGCATGTGCTCGTGCTGGTCGAGAAGCGCGCCGCGAACACGCTGTTCGTTGCCAGGCGACTCGCCGCGGCTGCGGGCGTGCACGCGGCCGAGGTCGGCTTCGCCGGCCTGAAGGACCGGCACGCGCTGGCCCGGCAGTGGTTCTCGCTGCCGGCGCGGCCGGGTGCGCCGGCCGCCGGTTTCCAGGGCGACGGCTTCACGGTGCTCGCGGTGCACCCGCATTCGCGCAAGCTGCGCCGCGGCGCGCTGGCGGGCAACCGCTTCCGGCTGCGCCTGCGGCAGGTGACCGGCGACCTGACGGCGCTTGCGGTGCGGCTCGCCGCGGTGGCCGCACAGGGCGTGCCGAACTACTTCGGCCCGCAGCGCTTCGGGCGCGAGGGCTCCAATCTCGCCCGGGTGCAGAGCTGGCTCGGGAGTGGACGCCTGCCGGCGGGCCGGGAACCGCGCGCATTTGTGCTGTCGGCGGCCCGCTCGCTGGCCTTCAATGCCGTGCTGGCGCGTCGCGTCGCGACGGGCAGCTGGAATCGCCTGCTGCCAGGCGAGGTCGTCAGCCTCGCTGGTTCCGCATCCGTGTTCGCAACGGAGCAGGTGGACGAGGAACTCGAGCGCCGCTGCGCGGCGGCAGACCTGCACCCGAGCGGGCCACTGTGCGGAGCGGGTGGACTGCAGCCGCGGGACGAGGCCGCGGCGGTGGAGCAGGCGGCGCTGCAGGCGCTGGCCGGCCTGCCCGAGGCGCTCACCGGCGCCGGCCTGCGCGGAGAGCGCCGGGCGCTGCGCCTGTGCCCGCAGGCCTTCGGTTATCAGCAGACGGCAGATGTACTGGAACTGGCCTTCGAACTGCCGCGCGGTTGTTTCGCGACGGCACTGCTGCGCGAATTCGCAGCGACCGACGCTGCGATCGGTGAGGAGGACTGACGGTGCTCAGCCGTCGAGCAGCACATAGATCGCACCGGTACCGCCATCCGGCTGCCGCGCAGAACAAAAGGCCTGCACGGCCCGGTACCGGCGCAGCCAGCCGTTGAGCGCGGCCTTCAGCACCGGGCCGCGGTGGCCGGAGCGCAGGCCCTTGCCATGGACGATCCGCAGGCAGCGCCGGCCGTCCTGGCGTGCGGCCGCGAGGAACGCGCCGAGCGCAAGCCGGGCCTCGTCGCGGCGCAGGCCGTGCAGGTCGAGCTCGCCGCGCACCGCGTAATGCCCGCGCCGCAGGCGGCGCAGCGTGGCCTCGGGCACGCCTGGCCGGCGCCACGCCAGCATTTCGCCGGTCTCGACCTCGAGATCAGCGGCATCCAGCAGCAGCGATTCCTCGAGCACCCGCCGTTCGTCGGCACGCCGCAGCAGCGCGCGCGCGGGGCGTCGCGGTCGCGCCGGCGCGGCGCCACGGTGATGCAGCGGCCGCACGCCGCGCATGGCCTGGCGAAACAGTTCCCGATCGTCTTCGTTCATCTCGTCGCGGCCAGCGCCGTCCCGGTGCTTTCCAGTATAGTTCGCCCCGGCCGTGAAGATCCTGCTGTCCAATGACGATGGTTACCGCGCGAAGGGCCTGCGCAGCCTGCGGGAGGCGCTCGCCGGCGTCGCGCCGCTCACGACCGTGGCGCCGGACCGCAACCGCAGCGGCGCCAGCCATTCGCTGACGCTCGACGTGCCGCTGCGCGTGCAGCAGTACGAGCCCGACAGCTGGTTCGTGATCAACGGCACCCCGACCGATTGCGTGCACCTGGCGATCACGGGGCTGTTCGACTTCGAATTCGACATGGTGGTCTCCGGCGTCAACGACGGCGCCAACCTCGGCGACGATGTGCTCTATTCCGGCACTGTCGCCGCGGCGATCGAGGGTCGTTGCCTGGGCCTGCCGACCATCGCCGTGTCGCTGGTCCCGGATTCCGGGCCGGCCAGGCACTTCGACACGGCCGCGCGCATCGCGCGTGAGCTGGTGCTGCGCCTGCAGAGCCGCTCGCTGCATCACTCGCTGATCCTGAACGTCAATGTCCCGGACCTGCCCTGGGAGGAACTCCGGGGCATCGAGGTCACGCGCCTCGGCAACCGTCATCGCGCCGAGCCAGCCACACGCGGGCAGGACCCGCGTGGCCGGCCGGTGTACTGGGTCGGCATGGCGGGCACCGGCCAGGATGCCGGTCCCGGTACGGACTTTCATGCGGTCGCGGCCGGCTTCGTCTCGGTGACGCCGCTGCAGGTGGACCTCACCCGTCACGCGGCGCTCGACACGCTGCGCGACTGGCTGCGGGAGCCCCTGGCGTGAGCGAGCGCCCGGGCGGCGGCGCCAACGGCATCGGCATGACCTCGGCGCGGACGCGCGAGCGGCTGGTGCAGCGACTCACCGAGCAGGGTATCCGCGATCCGCGGGTACTGGACCGGATCCGGAACGTGCCGCGGCACCTGTTCGTGGATGAGGCGCTCGGCAGCCGCGCCTACGAGGACACCGCGCTGCCGATCGGCCACGGCCAGACGATCTCGCAACCGTATGTCGTTGCCCGCATGACCGAGGCGGCGACCCTCGGCGGCACGCCGGCAAAGGTGCTCGAGATCGGGACCGGCTGCGGCTACCAGACCGCCGTGCTCGCGCCGCTGGTCGGCAGACTCTACAGCGTTGAACGCATCGCGGGGCTGCTCACCCGCGCGAAGGAGCGGCTGCGCGAACTCGGCATTCGCAACGTGCGCTTCAAGCACGGCGACGGCAATCTCGGCTGGCCCTCGCAGTCGCCGTTCGATGCGATCCTGCTGGCAGCGGCGCCGCACGCGGTTCCGCAGCAACTGCTCGCGCAACTCGTCGAAGGCGGGCGGCTGATTGCGCCGATCGGTCCGGAAGGCCGACAGGAACTGCTGCGACTGACGCGCCGCGGCGACCAGTTTGTGCGCGAGCGACTGGGCTTCGTCAGTTTCGTGCCGCTGCTGGGCGGTGTGGCCTGAGCGAGCCGTGACTGCCGCCGGATCCGGCGTCGCGCTGCGGGCCGGCCTCGCCTGCCTGCTGATGCTCGTGCTGGTCGCCTGCGCTGGCGGGGCGCGCCGGCCGGCGATTCCCGATTACCATGTCGTGCGCGCCGGCGAGACGCTCTACGCCATTTCGCAGCGTTACCGCCTCGATTATCGCGAACTCGCGCGCTGGAACGGCATTGGCCGGTCCTACCGGATCCATCCGGGCCAGCGCCTGCGCCTGAACCCACCGCCCGGAGGGCGGACTGTGGCCCGCAGGGCGAAACCGGCGGCGGCGCCCCCGCCGGTGGCGAGAACAGTCCCGCGTGCCTCGCCCGACGATCCGGCACACGCACCGCCGCCCTGGCGCTGGCCGGTGGACGGCGGACGTGTCGTCGGGCCCGTGACCCAGCCCTCCGGGGGCGTCGGGCTGCGGATCGACGGAGCACGGGACCAGCCAGTGTTTGCAGCGGCCGACGGCAAGGTTGCCTACACGGGCAGCGGGCTGCGCGGTTACGGGCAGCTGGTGATCGTCAACCACGTGCGCGGCTGGCTCACGGCCTACGGGCACAATGAACGGCTGCTGGTGGCGGAGGGCGACAGCGTGCGTGCGGGCCAGCAGATTGCGACGATGGGGCCCGGGCCCGGCCAGCAGCCGCAGCTCTACTTCGAGATCCGGCTCGACGGCCGGCCGGTGGATCCGCTGACGCAGCTGCCGCGGCGCTGAAAAGGGGACAGTCCCCTTTTCAGTCTCTGAAAAGGGGACTGTCCCCTTTTCAGAGGATCAGCGCCAGGACCACTGCGCGATATTCGCCGAACAGCACGTTGTAGGTCCGGCACGCGGCGCCGTTGTCCATGACCTCGAGACCGACGCCGCGCCCGGCCAGGGCGGCGTAGAGCGCAGGCGGCGGCAGCTGCTGTCGCGCTCCCGTGCCCAGGATCACGACGTCGGGTGCGAGCGCGAGCGCAGCCGCGAAGTCCGCGATCGCCAGCGCCCCGGGGGGTGGTGGATTCCAGTCCGTGACCAGGGCCTCGCGCGCGACGATCAGGCTCCGCCGGAATACGCCCGCACCGAGGCGAACCTCGCCAGCGGCGTAGCTGGCGACGAGGTGTGGATGCGCGGCGGGATCGCGGACGAGTTCCATCGTGGGGTTGCCGGCAATATAGCCGATCGCGGCAATGGACGGGCCGCTATCATCCGCGCCCATGAGTGACGGAACCGTCCCGGCGGGAGCCCGGCGCGAGATCCTCCGGCGGGCGCCGGGCGCGACCGACGTGCTGCCCGGTCACCTGCATCCGGTGCTGCGGCGCGTCTATGCGGCACGCGGGGTTGGCTCGGCCGACGACCTGGACCTCGATCTGCAGCAACTGCTGCCGGTCTCGACGCTGGATGGCATCGGTGCCGCGACGGCCCTGCTGGTCGAGCACCTCCGGCGCGGATCGCGGCTGCTGGTGGTCGGTGATTTCGATGCCGATGGCGCGACCAGCACGGCACTGGTTCTGCGACAGCTGCGGCGCCTCGGGCACCAGGCGGTCGGGTTTCGCGTGCCGGACCGGATGCGCCACGGCTACGGGCTGACGCCCGCGCTGGTCGCTGATCTCACGGAACAGTCCGACCTGTTGATCACGGTGGACAACGGCGTCGCGGCGCAGGCCGGCATCGAAGCCGCGCGAGCGCGTGGCATGCCGGTGCTGGTCACCGATCATCATCTGCCGGGGCCCACGCTGCCGTCGCCGGCGGCGATGGTCAACCCGAATCTTCCGGGTGCCGTATTCGGCAGCCACGCGCTCGCCGGTGTCGGCGTCGCGTTCTACCTGATGGCGGCGGTTACGCGCGAGCTCGAGCGCGAGCGCGGGGTCCGCCTGCCATCGGTCACCGACCTGCTCGATCTGGTCGCGCTCGGAACCGTCGCTGACCTGGTGCCGCTGGACCGCAACAACCGGATCCTGGTCCGCGAAGGGCTCCGCCGGATCCGGGCGGGGCGGGCCTGCCCTGGACTTCTCGCGCTGGCGGCGGTCGCCGGCACCGGGGCGGGCGAGATCACGACGCAGACTCTCGGTTTCCAGGTCGCGCCGCGACTCAACGCCGCCGGCCGCATCGACGACATGGCCATCGGCATTCGCTGCCTGCTCAGCGACGATCCTGCCGCGGCCCGCACGCTCGCCCTGGAGCTCGATACGATCAACCGCGACCGGCGGGAACTCGAGGGGCGCATGCAGGAGGAGGCTGGTGCGGCAGTGCGGCAGCTGCATCTGCGCGAGGGCAGCCTGCCGGCCGGACTGGCGTTGTTCGATGCCGGCTGGCACGTCGGCATCGTCGGACTGGTCGCAACACGCGTACGCGAGCGGGTCCACCGGCCGGTCGTCGCTTTCGCGCCGGCGGGGGAACAGGAGTTGCGCGGCTCGGCGCGCTCGGTCGACGGCCTGCACATCCGCGACGTGCTCGAGGCGATCGCCGCCCGCGAGCCGGATCTGATCGAGCGCTTCGGCGGGCATGCGATGGCCGCGGGGCTGACCGTGCATCCGTCGCGGCTCGCGCGCTTTGCGACCGCCTTTGCCGCCGAGGTTGGCCGGTTGCTGCCGCCCGAGCGCATGCGGGGCATCATCGAGTCGGACGGCGCGCTGGCGCCCGCCGAGATCTCGCTGGAGACGGCGCTCGCGCTCGAGGGCGGCGGTCCCTGGGGCCAGGGATTTCCGGAGCCGCTGTTCGACAATGAGTTCGAGGTGCTCGAGTCGCGGGTGGTCGGGCAACACCACCTGAAGTTCCTGCTGCGGGCTGCGCCCGCAACGCTGCCGGTCGAGGCGATCGCCTTCGGGCGCGCCAGCGCGACGCCGCCACGGCCGCCGCAGGCCGGGTCGCGCGTGCACCTGTGCTATCGGCTGCAGCCGAACCGCTGGGGTGGCGGACTGCGCGCCCAGCTCACCAGCGAATACCTCGAGGTGCGGGGCTGAGCGTCTGCTAAGATGCCGGCCCTCATGGAAGCCGCACCCGTACGCCGTTCGCTCGAGGAACTCGGCCAGCGCCTGGACGCGCTGAGGGGGTACCTTTGAGTACGATCTCAAGCGCGAGCGTCTCGAGGAGCTGAATCGGGAGTTGGGCGATCCGCGGATCTGGGATGCACCGCAGCGGGCGCAGGAACTGGGCCGGGAACGCGCGAAGCTCGATGCCACGCTCGGCGACCTCGACCGCATCGGTCGCGGTCTCGCCGATTCCACCGAACTGCTCGAACTCGTCATTGCCGAGGACGACGCGGCCGGCTTCGCCGAGGTCGAGCGGGATGCGGCCGGGCTCGAGGAACGCCTGCGGCAGCTCGAGTTCATGCGCATGTTCCCGGGCGAGATGGACCCGCGCGGCGCCTTCCTCGACATCCAGGCCGGCGCGGGCGGAACAGAGGCGCAGGACTGGGCGCAGATGCTGCTGCGCATGTACCTGCGCTGGGCCGATACCCGCGGTTTCCGCACCGAGATCGTCGAGCAGAGTGATGGCGAGGTCGCCGGCATCAAGAGCGCGACGATCCTCGTGGACGGCCCCTACGCCTACGGCTGGCTGCGCACCGAAACCGGTGTGCACCGGCTGGTGCGCAAGTCGCCGTTCGACTCGGGCAACCGGCGCCACACCTCCTTTGCCTCGGTGTTCGTCTCGCCGGTCATCGACGACGAGATCAATATCGAGGTCAATCCAGCCGATCTCGAGACCGACACCTACCGTGCCAGCGGCGCCGGCGGGCAGCACGTCAACAAGACCGATTCCGCGGTGCGCATCCGGCACCTGCCGAGCGGTATCGTGGTCGCCTGCCAGAGCGAACGCAGCCAGCACAAGAACCGCTCGACGGCGATGAAGATGCTGAAGGCCAAGCTCTACGAGCTCGAGGTGAACAAGCGCAACGCCGCCGCCCGCGTGCTCGAGGATCAGAAGACCGACGTCGGCTGGGGCCACCAGATCCGCTCGTATGTGCTCGACCAGTCCCGTATCAAGGACCTGCGCACCGGCCATGAGACCGGCAACACGACCGCGGTACTGGACGGCGGCCTGGATCCGTTCATCGAGGCGAGCCTGAAGCAGGGACTGTGACGAGCAAGGAAACAGCGATGCCAGATCATGCCGCGGGCCACGACGACAATGCGCTGATGGCGGAGCGCCGCGCCAAGCTCGCGCGCCGGCGCCAGGCCGGCGTCGCCTATCCGAACGACTTCCGGCGCGACGCGCTGGCCGCGGATCTGCACGCCACCTGGGCCGGGCGGGATGAGGCCTGGCTCGCTCAGCAGGGGCTCCGGGTCCGGGTGGCCGGACGCATGCTGTTCAAGCGGGTGATGGGCAAGGCCTCGTTCGCCAAGCTGCAGGATGCCAGCGGCCAGCTGCAGCTCTACCTGCAGGCCGAGACTCTCGGCGATGCCTACGAGGAATTCAAGGACTGGGACGTCGGTGACATCGTCGGGGCCGAGGGTACGCTGATGCGCACGCGCGCCGGCGAGCTGTCGGTGCGCGCAACCGCGCTGCGGCTGCTGGTCAAGTCACTGCGGCCGCTGCCCGACAAGTGGCACGGACTCGCGGACACCGAGCTGCGTTACCGGCAGCGCTACGTCGACCTGATCGTCAACGCGGCGACCCGCGAGACCTTCCGGACCCGCACGCGCATCGTCAGCCTGCTGCGGAGCTACCTCGACGCGCTCAATTTCCTCGAGGTCGAGACGCCGATGATGCAGCCGATTCCGGGTGGTGCGGTCGCGCGTCCGTTCGTGACCCATCACAATGCGCTCGACCGCGACATGTACCTGCGCATCGCGCCGGAGCTGTACCTGAAGCGCCTGCTGGTCGGTGGCTTCGAGCGGGTCTACGAGCTGAACCGCAATTTCCGCAACGAGGGGCTGTCGACGCAGCACAACCCCGAGTTCACGATGCTCGAGCTGTACCAGGCCTATGCCGACTGCGATGATTTCATGAACCTCGTCGAGCGGCTGATGCAGGCGCTCGCCGATGCGCTGGCCGGCGGGCGCGAGGTCCACTACCAGGGCCAGGTGTTCGATTTCGGCGGTCCGTTCCGGCGCGTCGCGGTCGAGGAAGCGATCCGCGCGGCGGACCCCGGCCTCGATCCCTCGCGGCTGCGCGATGCCGGGTACCTGCGCGAGGCCTGCGCGCGACTCGGCCTGCAGGTACACGCGCAGGACGGCGCGGGCAAGCTGCAGATCGAGCTGTTCGAGAAGACCTGCGAGCAGGGCCTGGTGCAGCCGACCTTCGTTCATTCCTACCCGGCCGAGGTCTCGCCGCTGGCCCGCCGCCGCGACAGCGACCCGTTCGTCACCGACCGCTTCGAGTTCTTCGTCGGCGGGCGCGAGATCGCCAACGGCTTCTCGGAACTCAACGATCCGGAGGACCAGGCCGAGCGCTTCCACGAACAGGTCGCGCGCAAGCAGGCCGGTGATGCGGAAGCCATGTTCTTCGATGCCGACTACGTGCGCGCCCTCGAATACGGCATGCCGCCCGCGGCCGGCCTCGGCATCGGCGTGGACCGGCTGGTCATGCTGTTCACGGATGCGCCGAGCATCCGCGACGTGCTGCTGTTTCCGCACCTGCGGCCGGAGAGTTGAAGCAGGGCCTGTCCGCCCGGTCGCTACAGGTACGGCAGTTCCGCGGGTACGAACTCGGTGCCGCCGGGGGAGCGCCCGAGCAGGTCCGCCCGGTATTCGAGACCGACGACGGCCAGCAACTGCACGGTGCCGGCATCCATGCATGCACGCACGACCTGGCCGGCCAGCGCGTCGCCGCTGTAGAGCGTCTGCCCGGGCGTCACACCGGCATCCGGCGGCCCGCTGTAGCGCAACATGCGCCGCTTGATGCGGCCGAGATGCTGGGTGCGCGCGATGACCTCCTGGCCTGTGTAACAGCCCTTGGCGAAACTGACGGCCGCGAGCAGGTCGAGGTTGAGCATCTGCGGAATCCACAGGCCGGCGGTGTCCGGCTCGAGCTCCGGCTCGCCGTCCTCGATGCTGGCGCGCAGCCAGTCGGCCCGTGTAGTTTCAGGAAGGTCGGCGAGAGTGCTGGTAACGGTGGCTGCGGGGCCAGCCAGCAGCAGTCGCCGGGAGCTGGCGACGAGAATGCCGGGGCAGACCCCGGTGGGTACCTCATTCGACCAGGCGCCGGGGCTGCCGGTCTCGAGCAGCCCGGCGATGCTGAACTCGTCGCTGCGATCCTCAAGCTGCACGCGAGCCCGCAGCACGTATTTCGCCAGATGGGCCAGCAGCGCCGGGATCAGTGCGCGGCCGAGCAGCAGCAGCACGCCGTCGTCGATGGCCGCCAGGCGCAGGATCGCGAGCACACGCCCCTGCGGATTGCACGCAGCGGCGAGCAGGCCCGGATGGTCATCGAGCATCCGCAGGTCGTTGGTGAGCTGGCCCTGCAGGAAGCTGCGCGCATCGGCGCCGGTGACACTGACCACACCGAGGTCGGGCAGGTCGCAGTATCGGCTGGTCGGCATTGCTGCATCGTAACGCACCAATCGGGCCTGAATACACGACAAATGGACGTGGGCAGCCACGTGGTGATCTGGCAGAATAAAGAAATGCAGACGCCAGACCCTGATCAGGCCCCGGCGGGCGCCGTGGGCGATCCCGTGCCAGCGCCGACGGATCGGCCGCGGCCGCGGGAGCTGGGTGGTCCTCCCGGGCCGGAACCGACCCGTTTCGGCGACTGGGAAAAGGCCGGTCGCTGTATCGATTTCTGAAGGGGAGCCGACTTGACCGAACCCAACCGGCCGTTGTCGCCGCACCTGCAGGTCTATCGCTGGCTGCCGGCGATGGCGCCGTCGATCCTGCACCGTGCCAGCGGTGTGTTCCTGTCGCTGGCGAGCCTGTTGCTTGTGTACTGGCTGGTCGCGGTGGCGCGGGGGCCGGAGGCCTATGCCGCCGTGGGCCGCGTGTTCGGGAGCCTGCCCGTCCGGGTGCTGCTGGCCGGGGCGATCGCCGCCTTCTGGTACCACCTGATCGCTGGCCTGCGGCACCTGGCCCTGGATGCGGACCTCGGATTCGACAAGGTGACTGCGCGGCGCAGCAGCGCGGCGGTCGTGGTGCTCGCCGGTGTGGCGACGCTCGCGACCCTTGCGCTCGCCTGGCACCAGCTGGTGCTGTCGTGAACCTGCGTTCCCCTCTCGGCGCGGCGATGGCTCACGGTTCCGCCCGCTCGGGTACCGGCCACTGGCGAGACCAGCGGCTCGGCGCGGTGGCGCTGGTGCCGCTCGGGTTGTGGTTCCTGTGGGCCCTGCTCACGCGTCCGGACCTCGGCCATGCCGGCGTCGTCGCCTGGATCGCCGAGCCGCTGACGGCGGTACCGCTCGCGCTGTTCACGCTGGTTGCGCTGTGGCATTCGCTGCTGGGCACCGCGGTGATCATCGAGGACTACGTTCACGGTCATGGCCTGAAGGCGGTCTCGCTGGTCGCACTGCGGCTGGTGCACGGACTGGCGGCGGCCGCGGCGATCGTGGCGCTGGTCGCCATCGTCGGCGGGGGCGCAGGATGAGCGCCTATCCGGTCACCGATCATCATTTCGATGTCGTCGTCGTGGGCGCCGGTGGCGCCGGACTGCGCGCGACGATGGGTCTCGCGCAGGCGGGGCTGGCGACGGCCTGCCTGAGCAAGGTGTTCCCGACCCGCAGCCACACGGTGGCGGCGCAGGGTGGCATCAGTGCCGCGCTCGGCAACATGGGCGAGGACGACTGGCGCTACCACTTCTACGACACCATCAAGGGTTCGGACTGGCTCGGTGACCAGGACGCGATCGAATTCATGTGCAAGGAGGCGCCCGCAGCGGTCGTCGAGCTCGAGCACTTCGGTGTACCGTTCTCGCGTACCGAGGACGGGCGCATCTACCAGCGCCCGTTCGGCGGCATGACGACCCGCTACGGCCAGGGCATCGCGCAGCGCACCTGTGCCGCGGCCGATCGCACCGGCCACGCGATGCTGCATACCCTCTACCAGCAGTCGCTGAAGCACCATGCGAACTTCTTCATCGAGTATTTCGCGCTCGACCTGCTGATGCAGGACGGTGAGTGCCGCGGCGTGCTGGCGCTCGATCTCGCGACCGGGACGCTGCACCGGTTCCTCGCGCAGCGGACGATCCTGGCAACCGGCGGCTATGGGCGCACGTATTTCTCCTGCACCTCGGCGCATACCTGCACCGGTGATGGCGGTGGCATGGTGCTGCGCGCTGGCTTGCCGCTGCAGGACATGGAGTTCGTGCAGTTCCACCCGACCGGCATCTACGGCGCCGGTTGCCTGATCACCGAGGGCGTGCGCGGCGAGGGCGGCATCCTGCGGAATTCTGCCGGCGAGCGCTTCATGGAGCGCTACGCGCCGAACGCCAAGGACCTCGCCTCGCGCGACGTGGTCAGCCGCGCGATGACCATCGAGATCCGCGAGGGCCGCGGCGTCGGCCCGCGCCAGGACCACATCTACCTGCATCTGGAGCACCTCGGTGCCGACGTGATCCAGAAGCGCCTGCCCGGCATCGCCGAGACCACGATGATTTTCGCTGGCGTCGACGTCACGCGCGCGCCGATTCCAGTGGTGCCGACGGCGCATTACAACATGGGTGGTATCCCCTGCAATGTGCGCGGCGAGGTGGTCGCGCCGCGCGCTGGTGATCCGGATGCCGTCGTGCCGGGGTTGATGGCGATCGGCGAGGCCGCCTGCGTTTCCGTGCACGGCGCCAACCGGCTCGGTTCCAATTCACTGCTCGACCTCGTGGTCTTCGGCCGCGCGGCTGCGGCGCACTGCGCGGCGACAGTGCGTCCCGGTGCGCCGCAGGCACCGCTCGCGGCGGCCGCCACCGAGGCGGTGCTCGCGCGGCTCGAGCGCCTGCGCAACGCCGCTGGCGGCCGGTCCACCGCGGAGGTCCGCGACGAGATGCAGCGCATCATGCAGAGCGACGCGGCCGTGTTCCGCACCGGTGAGAGCCTGGCCGCTGGCTGCGGGCGATTGGCCGGCACCTTCGCGGCCCTTGCGGACCTGCGCCTGGCCGACCGCTCGCTGGTCTTCAACACGGACCTCATCGAGGCCCTCGAGCTCGACAACCTGCTGCGGCAGGCGCTGGCGACGATCCACTCGGCGAAGAACCGGACCGAGAGCCGCGGCGCGCATGCGCGGGAGGACTATCCCGAGCGCGACGACGTCAACTGGCTGCGGCACAGCCTGGCCTGGGTCGGCGATGACGGTGCGGTCCGGCTCGGTCACCGCCCGGTGCACCTGCAGACCATGAGCAGTGACGTTGAGCCGGTGCCGCCGACGAAGAGGACCTACTAGGATGGCCGAGTTCCGCCTGCCCGCACATTCGCGCTACACGGAGCAGCCCGGTCAGCATCATCCGGCGCCGGCGGGGGCCACGCGCGTGCGCGAGTTCCGGATCTATCGCTGGAATCCCGATTCCGGCGCGAAGCCGCGGATTGACCGCTACGAACTCGATCTCGACCAGTGCGGACCGATGGTCCTCGACGCGCTGTTGAAGATCAAGAACGAGATCGACCCGACGTTGACCTTCCGCCGCTCCTGCCGCGAGGGCATCTGCGGCTCCTGCGCGATGAACATCGACGGTGCCAACACGCTGGCCTGCACCTGCGCGATCTCCGGGATCCACGGCGCGGTGCGGATCTTCCCGCTGCCGCACCTGCCGGTGATCAAGGACCTGGTACCGGACCTGAGCCACTTCTATGCGCAGTACGCCGCCGTCGAGCCCTGGCTCAAGACCCGCACGCCGCCGCCGCCGGACCGCGAGCGCCTGCAGGCGCCGGAGGACCAGGAGCGCGTCGACCGGCCGTCGGCCTGCATTCTCTGTGCCTGCTGCTCGACCAGCTGCCCGAGCTACTGGTGGAACAGTGACCGTTACCTCGGGCCCGCGGCGCTGCTGGCGGCCTGGCGCTGGATCGTCGACACGCGTGACGAGGCCCAGGGGGAACGCCTCGACGCGCTCGAGGACCCGTTCCGCCTGTACCGCTGCCATACGATCATGAACTGCACCGAGGCCTGCCCGAAGGACCTCAACCCGGCCCGCGCGATCGCCGACATCAAGCGTCGGCTCAGCGCCCGCGGACACTGAGGGCCAGCGATGACGCCGGGCCAACTGCGCTGGCGTTGTCGTCGTGGCATGAAGGAACTCGACCTCGTGCTCGGCAGCTGGCTGGAACGACGCTGGGACGGGGCCGACGCCGGGCGGCGCGCGGCCTTTGAACGCCTGCTCGAGGAACAGGATCCTGAGATCGCCGCGTGGCTGCTGGGCCGGCAGCGGCCTGCAGATCCATCGCTGGCAGCCCTGGTCGATGAACTCGTTTCCGGTCGAGCTTGAGCCGCCGGCGTCCCCGCGCCTCGCGGCCATGCTGTCGCTGCTGCACCTGGCTGCCGCGGCCCTGCCCTGGATGACGCACTGCGCCCGGCTCCTGGCCGTGTCCCTGTCGGGCATGGCGCTGGCGGGCCTGGCCGCGTCGCTGGCCGGTATCCCCGGGCCGCACCGCTGGCTGCGGCGTGCCGGATGCCGGGATGGTCGCTGGCAGGTCTGGCTGGCGGGCCTGGATCGGCCCCATGAAGCCCGGATTGGCCCCGCGACCCGCGTCCATGCGGGATGGGTCTTCCTGGACCTGCGGACCGATGCTGGGCGGTTGGGCTGGCTGTTGCAGCGCGCGGCCGTCGAGCCGGACGAATTTCGTCGGCTCAAGGCCCGCCTGCGGCTGGCTTGATAGAATGTGGCTCCAGAGACACAGTGGAGGCGGTGGGCGCCCGCCCGTTCCGGGCCACGAGAACTAATTGGTGGCCGGCCGGTCTGATCCGGCGTGATGACGGTGGGTGCAGTGCCGGTCAGCGAGCCGATGCGGGCTGAAGCAGGTGACATGGCGCTCGTCCGGCGGGTGCAGAACGGCGACCGGGCTGCCTTTGATGCGCTGGTGCTGAAGTACCAGCACAAAGTGCTAAAGCTCGTGCAACGTTATGTACGAAATTCAGCCGAGGCCGAGGACGTTGCCCAGGAAGCCTTCATCAAGGCCTGGCGGGCGCTGCCGGCATTCCGCGGCGACAGCGCGTTCTACACCTGGCTGTACCGGATCGCGATCAACACCGCCAAGAATGCGCTCGTTGCAAACGGTCGCCGGCCGATGACCCTCGACCTCGATCAGCCGGAAGGTGTACCGGCACAGGCGCTGGCACGGATGGCCGATACCAGCACGCCGGAAGCACTGGCACTGACCGAGGAGATCCGGCGGACGGTCAACGCTGCGATCGAGGCTCTGCCAGGCGAGCTGCGCACGGCAATCGTGCTGCGTGAGCTCGAGGGCCTGAGCTACGAGGAAATTGCGGAGGCCATGGACTGCCCGGTCGGAACGGTTCGTTCGCGGATCTTCCGGGCCCGCGAAGCCATCGACCAGGGCCTGCGGGAAGTATTCGATGGCGGACTGGGTCGGATCGAGGACTGACGGATGACGGATCGGATCAAGGAACAACTGTCGGCATTCCTGGACGGCGAGCTGCCGGAGCCGGAGTCGGCGCTGCTGCTGAAGCGGCTCGATCGCGACCTCGAGCTGCGGGGCGCGCTGTCGCGGTATTCGCTGATCGGCGCCGTGCTGCGCAGCGACGGGGATACGCCCGCCGCGCGCCAGGTGGCGGCGCGGGTCAGCGCCGCGATCGCCCGCGAACCGCTGCGCAGGCCGGTCCCGGTGCGCCTGGTTCGGCCGCTCGCCGGACTCGGGATCGCGGCCGCGGTCGCCGGCCTTGCGGTCGTATTGCTGCAGCAGTGGACGGTACAGCCAGAGGCGGGACCGGCGCTTGCGGCCCGGGCGCTGGACACGGCGACCGCGCTCACGGTGCCGGTGGCGACGGTTCCCGAACCAGCACCGAGCTACACCACGCCGCCGGCAGCGGAGGATACCGGCAGCCTGCCGGCGGCACAGTTTGCCAACTATCTCGTGGCGCACAGCGGTTATGCCTCGCCGCTCGCGCAGCGCAGCGTCGTCGCCGGGCTGATTGCCACCGGCGGAACGGCAGCCGATCAGGCGCACCAGCACTCCGCGGAGGCGCCCCGGTGACAGCCCTCCGGGTGCTGGCCGTGAGCCTGTGTCTGCTGGCCGGAACGGCCGTCGCGGACAGCGGCGAGCAGTGGCTCGGACGCATGGGCCGGGCGCTCGCCAGTACCAGCTACTCGGGTGAATTCATCTGCGAGTCGGCTGGTCGCAGCGAGAAGCTGCGGATCCTGCATCGCGTGCGCGACGGCCGGGTCAGCGAGCGGCTGGTGTCGTTGTCGGGGCACGGCCGCGAGCTGGTACGACAGGACGACGAGGTCGTCGTGTACCTGCCGGACCAGAAGCTCGCGATCATCGACAAGCAGCCCGGCCGTGGCCAGCTGCTCGGCGTGCTGCCAGACCTTTCCGGTCCGAGCAGCCCATGGTACGAGGTGCGTGAAGCGGGCCGTGAGCCGGCCCTGATCGGACCGGCAGTCGTGGTGGTCGTCCGCCCGGCTGACGGCTATCGCTTCGGCTACCGGATCTGGATCGACGAGGCCTCCGGCATGCCCGTGCGCAGCGAGCTGCAGGACCCGGCGGGCCGGATCATCGAACGGCTGCGTTTCACCAGCCTCACCGTCGGTGGCGAGATCACCGACGCCGACCTCGAGCCCGGCTTCGACCGCAGCCGGTTGCGCTGGGTGCGGCAGGCGCCACACGGCCAGCCGGCGGTGCCGGCCTGGCGCGCGGCACAGGTGCCGCCGGGATTCCGGCTCTCGGTCAGCGGCCTGCAGGCGATGGCGGGCACCCGCGGTCCGGTCAACCATCTGGTGTTCACGGATGGCCTCGCTTCAGTGTCCGTGTTCATCCACGCTCCGGCACCCGGCACGGCGCCGGTCGTCGGGTCCGGTCATGCCGGCGTGGCCTCAACGTATTCGACCGTCATCCAGGGCCATCAGGTCACCGCGGTCGGCGAGGTGCCGCCAGATACGCTGCGCTTCATTGCGACCGGCCTGAAGCCGGCGGGCTCCGGCCGCACTCCTTGAACAGCCCGGTTTCCGGACCGCCACGGCTCGTGGTGTGGTCCCGCGCGGGCTGCCTGCTGTGTGAGGAGTTCATCGCCGACCTGGCGGCGCTCGGCGGGGCGGGGACCTTCGAGGTCAGGGACGTGGACGCCGACGCCGAGGCCCGGAGCCGCTTTGGTGCGCGGGTGCCGGTCCTGACGGCGGACGGACGCGAGGTTTGCGACGTGCATCTCGACGTGCGGCGCGTCCGCGCACTGTTCGCGGGTTGAGCTGCGGCGGCTGCTATAATTGGCCGTTCCCCGGACCGTCCGTCCGGATCCAAGGCGGCCGGTCCCCTGTCGATGCAGCAGATCCGCAATTTCTCCATCATCGCGCACATCGATCATGGCAAGTCGACGCTGGCCGACCGCCTGATCCAGACCTGTGGCGGGCTCGAGGCGCGCGAGATGCAGGCCCAGGTGCTCGATTCGATGGCGCTCGAGCGGGAGCGGGGCATCACCATCAAGGCCCAGTCGGTCACGCTGCAATATCGCGCCGCCGACGGCGGTGATTACCAGCTCAACTTCATCGATACGCCCGGTCACGTGGACTTCTCGTACGAGGTATCGCGTTCACTGGCGGCCTGCGAGGGCGCGCTGCTGGTCGTCGATGCTGCGCAGGGGGTCGAGGCGCAGAGCGTTGCCAACTGCAACACGGCCCTCGACCAGGGACTCGAGGTCGTCCCGGTCATCAACAAGATCGACCTGCCCTCGGCCGATCCGCAGCGGGTGATCCGCGAGATCGAGGAGATCATCGGCATCGAGGCCCAGGACGCGGTCCAGGTCAGCGCCAAGACCGGCGCTCACATCGGCGAGCTGCTCGAGACCATCGTGCGCCGCATTCCGCCGCCGCGCGGCGATGCCGCGGCGCCGCTGCAGGCGCTGATCGTGGATTCCTGGTTCGACAACTACGTCGGCGTCGTCTCGCTGGTGCGCGTGGTCAACGGGGCCCTGCGGGTCGGTGACCGGATCAAGGTGATGTCGACCGGCCGGACCTGGCAGGTGGACCAGCTCGGCCGTTTCACGCCGAAACGCGTCGAGCGCGAGCGACTGGATACCGGCGAGGTCGGCTGGGTCGTCGCGGGCATCAAGGAGATCGACGGCGCGCCGGTCGGCGACACGATCACCCACGATTCGCGGCCCTGTGCGGCGGCACTGCCCGGCTTCAAGACGGTGCAGCCGCGGGTGTTCGCCGGCCTGTTTCCGGTGCAGTCCGACCAGTACGAGGCGTTCCGGGACGCGCTGTCCAAGCTGCGGCTGAACGACTCCTCGCTGCATTTCGAACCGGAGGTGTCCACCGCGCTCGGCTTCGGCTTTCGCTGTGGCTTCCTCGGACTGCTGCACATGGACATCGTGCAGGAGCGCCTCGAGCGGGAATACGGCCTGGCCCTCATCACCAGCGCGCCGACCGTCGTCTACGAGGTCGTGGAAGCGGACGGCAGCGTGCGCCATGTGGACAATCCGGCACGGCTGCCGGAGATGATCGCGGAGCTGCGCGAGCCGATCATCATTGCCAACATCCTGGTGCCGCCCGCGTATGTCGGTCCGGTGCTGCGGCTGTGCCAGGAAAAGCGCGGCATCCAGAAGAAGATGCTGCAGCTCGGCACGCAGATGTCGCTGCAGTACGAGCTGCCGCTCGCCGAGGTCGTGCTGGACTTCTTCGACCGGCTCAAGTCGGCGAGCCGCGGCTATGCGTCGTTCGACTACGATTTCAGCGAGTTCCGGCGCGCGCCGCTGGTGCGCCTCGACGTGCTGATCAACGCCGAGCGCGTCGATGCGCTGTCGATGATCGTGCATCGGGACAGCGCCTACCAGCGCGGCCGGGAGCTGGTCGACCGGATGCATGAACTGATCCCGCGGCAGATGTTCGAAGTCGCGATCCAGGCGGCGATCGGCGGCCAGATCATCGCCCGGGCCACGGTCAAGGCGCTGCGCAAGAACGTGCTGGCCAAGTGCTACGGCGGCGACGTGTCGCGCAAGCGCAAGCTGCTGGAGAAACAGAAGGAAGGCAAGAAGCGCATGAAGCAGCTGGGCACGGTGGAGATTCCGCAGGAGGCCTTCCTCGCGGTGCTGCAGGTGGGGCGCAAGTGAGTATCCGGGAGTCGTGATGGTATTCGATTTCGCATTCCTGCTGGTCGCGCTGGCCCTGGTTACGGGACTGATCCTGCTGGTGGACCGCCGCTGGCTGGCACCGCGGCGGGCCGCGCGCGGCCTCAGCCGCGAACCGGTGCTGGTCGACTGGTCGCGATCCTTCTTTCCGGTCATTGTCATCGTGCTGCTGCTGCGTTCGTTCCTGTACGAGCCGTTCCGGATCCCGTCGGACTCGATGATGCCGACGCTGGTGCAGGGGGACTTCATCTTCGTCAACAAGTGGCGCTATGGCCTGCGCCTGCCGGTCGTGAACCGGAAAGTCCTCGAGATCGGCTCGCCGCAACGGGGTGACGTCGTCGTGTTTCGCAAGCCCGCCGATCCGTCCGTGGTGTTCATCAAGCGGCTGGTCGGCCTGCCCGGCGATACGATCCGCGTCACCGGCACCCAGGTCCTGGTCAATGGCGTGCCGGCCGCGGTCGTGCCCGGCGGGTTGTATTCCGGGCCCAAGAGCGAGCAGTATCCGTACACGATGGTGGCCACGGAGTCGCTTGGCGAGGTCGCGCACGGGGTCATGCTCGACCCGCTGCGGCCGGGGCTGGAGGGCGAGTGGCGGGTGCCGGCCGGATATCTGTTCATGATGGGCGACAACCGCAACAACAGCCGCGACAGCCGTTTTCCCGACGTCGGCTTCGTTCCGGAGCGGAACCTGGTCGGTCGGGCCGAGGCCATCTGGCTGTCATTCAACCCGGGACGGGGGTCGATCCTGCTCTGGGAGCGCATGGGGACCGGAATCCGATAAGGAGGGCAGGGTATGCGGAACACGGAACGGGGCATGACGATGCTGGGCATGGCGGTACTGGCGGTCGTGGTCGGCTCATGGGTCTATGCAGGCATCCGGCTGGTGCCGAAATACCTCGAGTACATGAAGGTCGCGGGGACCCTCGAGAAGGTTCGCGACGAGTACGCGTCGAATCCGGAGTCGACCGAGTTCATGCTGCGCAAGGCGGTTGAGCGCCATTTCGACATCGAGATGGTCACGGTGATCGACTCGAGCGACATCGAGATCCGGCGCGAAGGCGGCACGTTCTACATGCGCGCGGCCTATGAGGACATTGCACCGTTCGTGTCCAACGTGTCGTTCCGGGTCGAGTTCGACAAGACCGTCGAGATCATCGCTCGCTGACCGGGACTGGAAGCCGGGCCGTGGGCGGGGCTGCGGGTTGGATGCAGCAGCAGCTGGGCCATGCGCCCGGGGATCCGCTGCTCTTCGAACGCGCGCTGACTCATCGCAGCCAGGGTCGCGATCACAACGAGCGCCTCGAGTTCCTCGGTGATGCGGTGCTGTCACTGGTCGTTGCCGAATTGCTGGTTCACCGCTTCCCGGACGCAACCGAGGGCGAGCTGTCGCGGCTGCGGGCCAGCCTGGTCAGTGGCGCGGCGCTCGGGGAGCTGGCCCTGGAACTGGGCGTGGATGCGCAGCTGCGCCTCGGTGCCGGCGAGCTCCAGAGTGGCGGGAACCGCCGCCCGTCGATCCTCGCCGGAGCCCTGGAAGCGCTGATCGGCGCCATCTACCTGGATGGCGGGATCGAGGCCGCGCGCGCGACGATCGTGCGGATCCTCGCCGAACGGCTCGCGGTGCTGGCCGGGGCCGGTGCGCCGCAGGACGCCAAGACCCGGCTGCAGGAATGGCTGCAGGCCCGGGGCCTCGGGCTGCCGCTCTACGCGGTGATGGAGGTCGCGGGCGCGCCGCATGCCCGGCGATTCCGGGTGCGCTGCTCGGTGCCGGCGCTCGGGCTTGCCGCCGAGGCCGATGGCAGCAGCCGCCGGCGGGCGGAACAGGCCGCCGCGCTCGCCCTGCTCGCCGACCCGCGGCTGCTGGTCCGGCCATGAACGCTGTGGGCGGCTATCGCTGCGGCACGGTTGCCATCGCCGGCCGGCCCAACGTCGGCAAGTCCACGCTGCTCAACGCCTTGCTCGGGCAGAAACTCAGCATCGTGACGCCCAAGGCGCAGACCACCCGGCACCGGATCCTGGGGGTGCTGAGCCGCCCGGAGTTCCAGTTGCTGCTGCTCGACACTCCCGGCCTGCACGCGGGCCGCGGGCGCCGTCTCAACCAGGCGATGAACCGCGAGGCGATGGCCGCGATCACCGGAGCGGATGCGGCGCTGCTGGTCGCGGACGCAACCCGCTGGACTGACGAGGACGAGGCCGTGCTGGCCCGGCTCGTGGCCGCGGGCCTGCCGGTAGTCCTGGTGCTCAACAAGGTCGACCGGGTGCGGCCGCGCGGGCGGCTCCTGCCGCTGCTGCAGGAGCTTGGGACCCGGCATTCCTTCGCGGCCATCGTGCCGATCTCGGCGCTGCACGGTGACAACCTGGAGCGGTTGCTCACGGCAGTCGCCGCGCTGCTGCCGGAATCGCAGCCGCTGTTTCCGCTGGACCAGGTGACCGATCGCAGCGAGCGGTTCCTGGCCGGCGAAATCCTGCGCGAACAGCTGACGCTGCAGTTGCATGAGGAACTGCCGTACGGCATCGCGGTCGAGATCGAGCGCTATGAGGACCTGCCGGATGGCCGGTTGGCGATCGACGCGGTCATCTGGGTCGAACGCGAGAGCCAGCGCAGCATCGTGATCGGTGCCGGCGGACAGCGGCTCAAGTCCGTGGGTCGTGCCGCTCGCCTCGAGCTGAACCGCGTGCTGGAGCGGCGGGTGCACCTGTCCACCTGGGTTCGCGTGCGGGAGGGCTGGACCGACGACGACCGCTTGCTGGGCCAGCTGGGCTACGAATCCCGGTGAACCCGGGGCTGGCGGTGGAGGCGGTCACGATCCGCTATGCGCGGGCGCTCGCGGCGGTCGACGGCGTGAGCTTTGAGCTCGCGGCGGGCGGGGCTCTCGGCCTCATCGGTGAGTCGGGCTGCGGCAAGTCTTCGCTCGCCCGCGCGATCCTCGGGCTCGTCCCGCTGGCCGGCGGCAGCATCCACTGGCGGGGCCAGCGCATCGACCAGCTCGGGCAGCGGGCCTGGCGTGGCTTGCGACGTGAGCTGCAGCTCGTGTTCCAGGATCCGTTCGCCTGTCTTGATCCGCGCCTGACGATTGGCGCGAGCATTGCCGAGCCCCTGCGGGCCCTGCTGCCGGAGCTGAGTTCCGGGGCACGGCAGGACCGGGTGCTCAGGCTGCTCGGTGAGGTCGGCCTCACCGCCGGCCTGGCCGCGCGCTATCCGCATCAGGCCAGTGGCGGGCAGCTGCAGCGTGCCGCCATCGCGCGCGCGCTCGCGACCGATCCGCAGCTGCTGGTCTGTGACGAGCCAGTCAGCGCGCTGGACGCCGCGCTGCAGGCGCAGGTCGTCAGCCTGCTGGCGCGCATCCGCGGTGAGCGTGGGCTGGCGACACTGTTCATCAGCCACAATCTGGCGATCCTGGCCCGGATCTGCGACCGGGTGCTGGTCATGTACCTGGGACGGATCGTCGAGCAGGCCAGTTGCCGGCAGCTGCTGGCGGCACCGCTGCATCCGTATTCGCGGCTGCTGCTGGACGCGGTACCCGCGCCGGACCCGGGCTGGTGGCGCCGCAGCCGGACGCTGTTCCAGGGTGCCGCGGGCATACCGGGCTCGGCCATCGAGACCGCCCCCGGTTGCGCCTTCGCCGGTCGTTGCCCGCAGCGGCTCGAGCGCTGCGAACGGGAGTCCCCGGCGCTGCAGCCAGTCGGTGACGCGCGGCTGGTGGCCTGCCATCGCGCCGCGGAGTGGCCCGGCGGGTTGTGACCGCGGCGCCGGCCTGCGTTATCCTTCCCTCCATGAGCAGATCCACGATTCCGGTCAGTTCGGCCCTGACGCAGGTCCGCTATGAGATCCGTGGCCGGCTCGCGCGCCGGGCCCAGGAACTCGAGCGGCAGGGCTACGAGATCATTTCCCTCAATATCGGCAACCCGGGGGTGTTCGGCTTCCGCACGCCGGAGACGATGCGGCTCGCGATGATCCAGAATCTCGCGAATGCCGAGGGTTACTGTCACCAGAAGGGAATCTTCCCGGCCCGCGAGGCCGTGGTGATGCAGCAGCAGGAGCGCGGCGTTGACGATGTCTCGGTCGAGGATGTATTCATCGGCAACGGCGTCAGCGAGCTGATCGACCTGGTGCTGCGTGCGCTGCTCGAGCCGGGTGACGAGGTGCTGGTGCCGAGCCCCGACTATCCGCTGTGGACCGCTGCGGTGACCCTGAACGGTGGCACGGCGGTGCACTATCCCTGCCGTCCGGAGCGTGGCTTCGAGCCGGACCCGGGCGAGATCGAACGGCTGATTTCACGGCGCACCCGCGCCGTCGTCGTGATCAATCCGAACAACCCGACGGGTGCCGTGTATTCGCGGGCGACGCTCGAGGCCATCGCGCGCCTCGCGGAGCAGCACCGGCTGGTCGTGTTCGCCGATGAGATCTACGACCAGATGACCTACGACGATGCGGAATTCATTCCGATGGCGACGCTGGTCCGGGACACGCTCTGCGGCACCTTGTCCGGGCTGTCGAAGGTCTATCGCGCCTGCGGCTATCGGGTTGGCTGGGCGGTATTCTCGGGCGCCCGCGAGCGGGCCCAGGGCTATCTGCAGGGGCTCGAGCTGCTCAGTTCACTGCGACTGTGCAGCAACGTCCCCGGGCAGTGGGCCGTGCAGACCGCGCTGGGAGGGCACCAGAGTGTCCGCGAGCTGGTGACACCCGGCGGGCGGCTGTATCAATCGCGCCAGGCGATCCTGGATGCCGTCGCCGCGAGCCCGTGGCTGCGCCTGCAGCCACCGCGCGGGGCGATGTACAGCTTCATCGGTGTCGACGAGGAGGCCCTGCCCGGATTCGACGACGAGCGCTTTGCGCTGGACCTGCTCGAGCAGAAGCACGTGCTCGTTGCGCCGGGTGTCAGCTTCAACGTGCCGTACCGCAATCATTTCCGCATCACCAGCCTGCCGGATGCGGCGACCCTGGCGACCGTCTTCGAGCGGATTGCCGCGCAGCTGGAGCTGGAAGCGGCCCGGTCCACAGCACGTGGTGCCCTCAGGCTCGTCCAGTGAGCCTGGCCCCGTTCGATACTGGGGCGTGACTACCAACGATTCATGCCTCGACCACCTCCGGTCCGGGGGGTGGGTGCTGACTCGCAACCAGCGCCAGGCGCGGATCCTGCGCCACCTGCACGATCGCGCGCGGTTGTCCGCAGGCGATGCGGTCTGGCCGACGGCACGGGTCCTGCCACTCGCGACCTGGCTCGAGGCCTGGTGGCGCGAGGCGGTCGCGGAACGACCGGAACTGCCGGAACTGCTGCCGCCGGCAGCGATTGCCTGGCTCTGGCGCGAGGAGGTTGCGGTGGATGCCGGCGGCCTGCTGGACCCGGCGGCACTCGGGGCGAGCGCGCGCGCCAGCTGGCTGCAGCTGCGCGAGCATGGCGGGGCCTTGGAAGGGCTCAACCGGTGGCCACTGACCCAGGACCAGCTGGCCTTCCTGCGCTGGAGCACTGCCATCGAGCGGGTGCTGGGCGAGCGCGCTGCAGCCGATGCCGGCGATCTTGCGCGTCTCAGCGTGCAGATGGATGCGCTGCCGCAGGCGGGCGCACCGCTGCTGCTGGCCGGCTTCCAGCGCCCGACCCCGGCCCAGGTAGCCTTGATCGGGGCATTGCGCCGCCGTGGCTGGAGTGTGGAGCTGGCATTGCCGACGTCCGCCCTGGCGCGGCAGTGGCGGTATGCCGCGCCCGATCCGGTCGCCGAGGAACGCATGCTGGCCAGCTGGCTGCGCTCCCGGCTGGCCGCGGATCCAGCCGGCATTCACGCGGTGATCGTCCCGGGTCTCGCCGCGCGCCGGGAGGCGCTCGAGCGAACCCTGGCGGCGCAGCTGCAGCCCGCGCTGGAGCTGCCCGGTGGTGCGGTCCTGGATCGCGTCTTCGACCTGGCCGGTGGTACGCCACTGCGGCTGCAACCGACCGTGACCGCCGCGCTGGACGTGCTCCGTTGCCTGGCGGATGGCATCGGCTGGGAGCTGGCGAGCCGGGTGCTGCGCAGCCCGTGGCTGGCCGGCGCCGGGGGCGAGGGCCCGGCCCGGATCCGGACGGAGCTCGCCCTGCGCTCCGATGCCCCTCGTCTCGAATGGACCTCGAGCTCCCTGGCAGAGCATGCCGGGCGACACGGGGCGACCGGATTCGCCGCGATGCTGGCGGCGACTGGAGCCCTGGCCAATAGCATGCCGCGACAAAGTGCCAGTGCCTGGACCCGGTGCTTCGGCCAGGTGCTGGCGGCCTGGGGCTGGCCGGGAGAACGGCAACTCAGCAGCGGTGATTTCCAGGCGGCCGAGGCCTTGCGGGCAGTCCTGCAGGAGTTTGCGAGCCTGGATCACGTTGCCGGGGCCCTGGACCTGCGGCAGGCGCTCGCCGAACTCGCCCGCGCGACGACGGCGCCGTTCCAGCCGGAGCGCGGCGAGCCCGGAGTCTTCGTACTGGATGCACTGGAATCACCGGGCCTCTGGTTCGACAGCCTCTGGATTGCGGGCCTGACCGCCGCAGCCTGGCCACAGCCGACCGCGGTCGATCCCTGGCTGCCGATCGAATTCCAGCGCCAGCTGGCGATGCCCGGAGTCACCGCCGAGGATCGGGTCGCGGAAGCCCGGCAGGTATTCGAGCAATGGCAGCGCAGCAGCGCGCTGCTGGTGCTCAGCTGGCCCTGCAGCGAGCACGACACGGCGGTCGACGCCTCGGTGGTGCTGCCGGACTGTGCCGCACTGCCGGACCCGGAGGTGCTGCCACGGCGCGAGGAGCTGCTGTTCGCAGCCCGGCGGCTCGAAGTGCAGGCGGCGGATCCGGCTCCGGCCCGTGTGCCGGGCCCGGCCGCTGGCGGCGCCCGGTTGCTCGAACTCCAGGCGCGCTGCCCGTTCCGGGCCTTCGCCGAGCTGCGGCTGGCGGCGGCTCCGCTCGAGGAACCAGGGCCGGGTCCCGACCCGGTGCGGCGGGGCCTGGTCCTGCATCGTGCACTGGAGTACTTCTGGCTCGAAACCGGCTCCCGCTCCGGACTGCGCTCGCTCGCTGCCGATCAGTTGATGCACCGGGTCGCTGGCGCTGTCGGGCGCGCGCTCCGCGACCGCCTGCCTGCCGACATCGGTGCCCGGGCCGGCCGGCTGGAGCGGGACTGGCAGCAGCAGGCCATCCTGAACCTGCTCGAAATCGAGCGTGAGCGGCCGGATTTCGAGGTCGTCGAGGCCGAGCGCCGGTTGAGCGGCCGACTTGGCGGCCTGGAACTGCGACTCTGCGTGGATCGCGTCGACCGGATTGGCGACGCGCTGCTGGTGATCGACTACAAGACGGGCCGGGCCACGACTGCGCATTGGCGTGGTGCGCGCCTCGAGGCACCCCAGTTGCCGCTGTACGCCGTACTGCATCCCGACCGCCCGGCTGGCATTGCGCTTGCGGGGCTGTCCGGCCGGCGGATCGGGTTCTCCGGCGTCGCGCGCGAAGCTGGCCTGCTCGGGGGCGTCTGCGCGGCGGGGGAGTTTGAACTCACCGAGGATCGCGAGAAGGGCTTCGACTGGCCGCAGATCACGCAGCACTGGTGGGCCTGGCTCGACCGGCTGGCGCGAGAGCATGCCGCCGGGCATGCCGAGGTGGACCCATTGCAGGGCGCCACGACCTGCCGTGGTTGCCACCTCGGCGCGCTGTGCCGCGTCACGGCTGCAAACGACGACGAGGATGGAGAGGAGACTGGCGATGGCGCCTGAGGCTCTCCAGAGCGACCAGGCCGTACGGCAGCGGGCGATCGATCCGCAGCGGTCGAGTATCGTCCAGGCGCCGGCCGGGTCCGGCAAGACCAGCCTGCTGACGCTGCGCTTCCTGCGTCTTCTCGCCGTCGTCGAGAGGCCGGAGGAGATCGTCGCCATCACCTTCACGCGCAAGGCCGCGACCGAAATGCGCCATCGGATCGTCCATGCGCTGGCCGGCGCGGCCGGCCCGCTGCCAACCGGGGCCGGGCCGCAGGCCTGCAGCGAACACGAACTCGCGACCGCAGCGCTCGCGCGCAGCCGCGCGCGCGGCTGGGGCCTCGACTGCCATCCGGCCCGGCTCCAGGTGCAGACGATCGATGCCCTGCATCACTGGCTGGCGCGGCGGCTGCCGTTGCAGGCGCGCACGGGGCTCGCCACGGCGCTCGTCGACAACGCCCGGGCTCTGTATGCCGAGGCGGCACTGCGCACGCTGCGCCAGCTCGAGGGCGATACGCCGGTCGCGGCGGCCATCGAGCGGCTCATCCGCGCACTCGGCTACCAGCCGTGGCTGCTGGCCCGGCTGCTCGAGACCATGCTCGGCAGCCGTGAGCTCTGGTTGCCCCGGCTGCCGGAGCCCGGAACGGAGTCGGGGCTGCGGGCTGACATGGACGCACTGCTGCGGGCGGTGATCGGACTGGAGCTCGAGCGCATCAGCGCCGAGCTGCCACCGGGAGAGCTGCAGGCTGCGTTGGCGGTCATCCGCGATGCCGCCAGGGCCGGCGATGAGCATGGGCCGTTGGCCTCCCTGCGCGGGCTCACGGGCCTGCCGGAGAGCAGCGTCGCAGCGCTGCCGCAGTGGCTGGCACTTGCGGACACGCTGCTGACCGGCGTCGGGCTCGGTGCCTTCCGGAAAACAGTGACCGCGGCACAGGGATTCCAGCCGGCGGCTGCAGGTGACCCCTGGCCGGAATTGAAGCGGAACATGAAGGACGCGCTCACCGCGCTCGCCGCCCGGCCGGAGCTCGCGGCAGCACTGGTGCGGGTGCGGGAATTGCCGCCACCGGCACTGGCTGCCGCGCAGTGGGAGCGCGTCCTGGCGCTCTGCCCGGTGCTGCGCGCGGCGGCGGCCGAGCTCGTCGCCCTGTTCGCCGAACGCGCGCAGCTCGATCACGCGGCCATTGCCGCGGCTGCGCGGGAAGCGCTCGGTGGCGAGGGCGCACCGACCGAACTGGCACTGGCGCTCGACTATCGCATCCGCCACCTGCTGGTAGACGAGTACCAGGATACTTCGCCGGCGCAGGAGCGCCTGCTCGAACTGCTGCTGGCGGGCTGGCTGCCCGGCGAGGGCCGCAGCCTGTTCTGCGTCGGCGATCCGATGCAGTCGATCTACGGTTTCCGCGAGGCGGACGTCACGCTGTTCCTCGAGGCGCAGCGGCGTGGGATTGGCGGCGTGCCGCTCGCGGTCGAGCGCCTGGCGTGCAACTTCCGTTCCTGCGCCACGCTGGTCGCCTGGGTCAACGACACCTTCGCCCGACTGCTGCCACCGGCGGACGACTTCGAACGTGGCGCCGTACGCTACGCGCCGGCCTTGCCGGTGGTGGCCGACGCGGACGCAGCCGGTGTGCACGTGCATGCGCTGCCGGGTGCCGACGCCGCGGCGATGGGGCGGCACGTCGCGGGCATCGTCGCCGCAGTGCAGCAGGCTGCGGAACAGCCGGCGCCGCCACCGTCGATCGCGATCCTCGTGCGCAGCCGGGCCTCGCTGCCGGCGATTCTCGCCGGGCTGCGTGCGGCGGGCATCGAGTTCTGCGGGGTCGAGCTCGAATCGCTGACTGATCGTCCGGCAGTGCGCGACCTGGTGGCGCTGGCCCGGGCGCTGCTGCACGCGGGTGACCGCACTGCCTGGCTCGCCGTGCTGCGTGCGCCCTGGTGCGGGCTCACGCTGGCCGACCTGCACGCGCTCGCGACCGGCGATGCAGTGTCGCCGTTTCCCTGGCTGCTCGCTGATCCAGGGGCACTTGCCGCGCTGTCGACCGATGGTTCGCGGCGGGTCGCGCGACTCGCGGAGCGCCTGGCGGTGGTGGCACAGGAACGCGGCGAGCGCCCGCTCGGTTCCTGGCTGCGGGCGGCATGGCTCGCACTCGACGGTCCCGCGACGGTCCCCGACGTCTCGGACCTGGAGAACGCCGAACTGCTGTTCGCGTCTCTCGATGCGCTCGAGCGCGAAGTCGGCAACTGCCCGCAGGCCTCCGCGATCGAGGCGGCGCTCGACGGGCTCAAGGCGTCGCAGCAGGGCAGCAGCGAGGCGCGCGTACAGCTTATGACGATCCACCGCGCCAAGGGTCTCGAGTTCGACGTCGTGATCGTGCCTGACCTGCAGCGTGGCACGCGGCGACGCGAGCGGCAGTTGCTGTACTGGAACAGCGTGGCGACGGCACCAGGGCGCCGCGGCCTGATCCTCGCCGGACATGCGGAGGCGGAGGCGACCGGGCGGGACGCCGATCCGCTCGAGCGCTGGATGCGCAGGCTCGGCGGCGAGCGCGAGCGACTGGAACTCGGGCGCCTCGCCTATGTCGCCGCGACGCGCGCGCGCCGGCAGCTGCACCTGATCGGCAGCGCGACGGTTACCTGGCGCGACGGTACGCCCGGCCTGCGACAGCCCGCGGCGGACAGCCTGCTCGGGTTCTTCTGGCCTGCGCTGCAGGACGAGTTTGCGCGGGCCCTCGCGCAGGCCCACGAGTGCGGAGGCCTGACGACCCCGGAGGAACGCAGCCGACCGCGCCTCAGCGCCCCACCGTTGACGCGGCTGCCAGTCGATTTCGCGGCCCCGGGGCCAGCCTCACCGCCGCGCCCGCCACGCCTGCGCATCGCCGGCGAGGCCGTGCTCACCGTGCGTCCCGATTTCGACTGGGCCGGCATCGTCGCCAAGGCTGCCGGCGAGGTCGTGCACGCCGAGCTCGAGCGCCTCGCGCGGCGCGGGCTGCCGCCCGCGCAGCTGCAGGTTCGTCCCGAGGCCTGGCGCCGGGAACTGCGCACGCTGGGTGTCACCGGCGAACACCTGGAGGTTGGCGTCGCCCGGGTGGAACTGGCCATACGCCGGATGAGTTCCAGTCCGATCGCTGCCCGGCTGCTCGATCCGGCGATGGCCGAGGCCACGAGTGAACTCGCGTTGTCGGCTGTCGTCGACGGCAGCGTGCTGAGCCTGCGGGTGGATCGGACCTTCGTCGATCCGGACGGAGTCCGCTGGATCGTGGACTGGAAGACCGGCACCCACGAGGGTACGGGCCTCGATGACTTCCTGGAAGGCGAACTCGGTCGCTATGCACCGCAGCTCGCCCGCTATGCGGAGCTGTTGCGGCGCCTGGACGGCCGACCGCAGAAGATCGGGCTCTATTTTCCGTTGCTGGATGCCTGGCGCGAATGGCGGCCTGTTACAGGCGACCCTCCACGGTGAAGGATCGCCGTCCGGCGTGATCCGGCGCACCGAGCCAGGCCATCCCGTCGAACAGTGTCGCGCTGGCCCCGGGCCCGGGCGCCACTTCGCCGCTGAGTTGCCAGGACCGGTCGCGATCGAGTTCGACCGTAGCTCGCAGCTGCAGCGGCCCACCGAGATCCCGCAGGCGACCACCCAGCGAACCCGTCCCGACCGAGCCGGCGTCGAGCACCAGCTCGAAATCCCCGAGGGCAGCGGTGTCGCTCTGCGGGCCGGCGAGGCCGCGAATGAACAGGCTGCCCGAGGCCGTGGCCGGCCACCGGTCGCGGATCTCGATCCCGGTGAGATCGAGTTCCAGCCAGCCGCTCCAGCCCGGCGCGAGCTTGGCGGCGAGTGGGGCGAGCGGCAGCCGGCCCTTGACCTGACTGAAGGACAGCGAGCCGTCCGGGAGGGCTGTGAGCTCAGCACTGGCCGCACCCCCGGGCGGTTCGAGTTGCAGTCGGCAGGACCATTCGAGGCGCAGCAGCCGCCATGGCCGACAGGACCAGGTCAGTGTGCCGGCCGGATGATTGTCGACCGCGATCGCCGCGGTGCGGCCGGACCAGATCGTGCCGGTCCAGCCGCTCGCCTGGACGCCGGCCGGAAGCCATCGTCCCACGACGCTGGCCGGTATCCGCGCCACCAGGAACACCAGGAACGCAGCGCCACCTGCCGCAACGAGCCAGCCGGTCCGCGGCACGGGTCAGTGACCGCGCAGCACGACGGTCGCATTGACGAGACCCGGGGTACCTGCCGCCGTGACGTCGGCTCCCTCGGTACTGGCACCGAGTTCCTGCTGCAGGCGCGCGAGGCAGATCACGAGCGCATCGAACGGGGCCGCATTGAAGCGCGCCCGTACAGTCCCCGGTTGAGCTGGTTCAATGCCCGCCAGCGTGGCAGCAAGGCCGCTCTCGCCAGCCACGCGATCGATTGCGATCGCGAGGGATTCGCCCGGGCGTGCGGCCGGCTGCGAACGCAGCCGCGGAGTCACGGCTTCGATCCAGCTCAGGTCCCCGCGCTTGCCCTCGACCCGGTCGGTCGCACGCGTGACTACGCCTTCGAGTCGCCACAACAGGCCGATGAGGACAATGATCGCTGTTACTCCGCCACCGACCAGCACGATCTGGCGTTCGCGTGGGGCGAGCCCGGCATACCAGTCACGCGGGTTCATGGCGCGCCTCCGCCAGCGACCGCGATCTGTCCCAGGATGGCGTCGGCCTGCGGCGTGGTCGACCGCACCTCGGCCCGCAGACCCTGTGCGCCGAGGGCCTCGGCGAACCGGCCGAGCAGTGCCGTGTCCGCCGCGATCAGCTGCAGGTCGAGCACGCGATCACGCCAGCCGAGCGTCTCGAGGCGCGGTCCTGGAACGCTGGCCAGCGCGCCACCGACGGCGGCGAGCCGGGGCAGCAGGCCCTCTGGATCGTGCGTACCGCCACCGGCGAGTCGCTGGCCGATCTGGGCCCGCACGTCCACGATACGCTCGACATCCGGCAGCGCGAGGCGGGCGGCCTGGTCGATCGCCGCATCGAGTCGCTGTTCCTCGGCGCGCAGCCCGATCAGTTCGTAGGCGCGGACGCCAGCGTGCAGCGCGAGTGCCGCGAGCGCGAGCGCGGCCGCAATCCGCCAGCGGCGCCACTCGGACCGCCAGCTGCCCTGCGACTGGAATTCGTCCTGCAGCAGGGACAGCGCGCCCGGCCGCGTCGCACCCGGCGCCAGCAGTGGCAGCGTCCCGTCCGGCAACAACTGCAGGTCCAGGCTGCCCGTGACCTCGCGCAGTGCCTCGATCATGTCGCGGGACTCGTCCCAGTCGTGACCGGTCACGTACAGCTGTACATGACGATCGTCGCCCTCGAGGCCGGCGAGCGAAAAAGCCTCGGTCAGCGGCTCGGCGTCGAGTACGACCGGTATTGCGCCTGGCGACCGTACCAGCAGCTGGCCGCCATCCACGACGGCGACGGTCTTGCCAGGGTTATCCGGCAGGCACAGCGTCTGTGGCACCAGCGCCCGCGGGGCGATACCGACCGCGGCCAGGGCATCGAGCCATGCGCGCAGTTCATCGCGCCGCACGGCGGCAACCAGCGTCCGGCCACTGTCGTCGGTGGCGCCGATCGCAAAGTGGAATTGCTCGACATCGCCGGCCAGCGTCTCCTCGAGCGCATAGGGCACGACCTGGGCGAGGCGGCTGCCGCCGCGCACCGGCAGCTCGGGCTGGGCCAGCGTGACGCTCGTGGCCGGGACGATCGCGATGACCGGGTGCAGCGCGGCGAGCGGTGCCAGGTCCGCGAGCGAGCCGGTGGAAACCGGCCCGATGGGCGCTCCCGCGGAGTCCGTGATGATCCAGGACATCCGCTCCGCAAGCCGCAGTACCAGCAGTTGGCTCATCGGTTCACTCGGTGCCGGTGGAACGCAGCACGGCACGGCCGCCACCCGCCTCATTGCGTGCAATCAGACTGTACAGCGTGAGTTCCGAGGTGCCAATAGCGACCGTGCTCACCAGCCGGAACCAGTTCGAAGTTTCGGCAAGCGCCGGCTGCAGCTGCGTGAATTCCTCAGCCGGCAGTGTCGCCCGCAGGTCGTCGAGGGTTGGAAAACAGCCGTCGGTGCGGTTCGCGGCGAGCGCCGGGGCATCGCTGAAGTCGGTCCGGCCGGCGGTGAGCGCCAGCAGTACCGGCGACGGGGCCGTGCAGACGTTGATGCGGGTTCCGACCGGGAGCGCGGCGACCCAGGGGCGGATACGCTCGAACTCCTCGAGGGTCATCCCGGGCAGCGCCTGCAGTTCGGTAATGCTGGTCACTGGCGCATTGGCGGCACGATACGGCGGCGACTGGGAGAGGTAGGTGCCATCCTCGGCTCCTTCGGGGAAGCCCGGGACCGTGTCCGCATCGATCCAGTCGGCCATGACGCGCGCCCAGCGCGGGCTGGCCTCGACCTCCTCGAGCAGCCGCTCGAAACGCTCGATGTTCGGCTCATCGGCCTGGCCCTGGAAGTTGATCAGGTTGTTGAGATTGAAGCGCCCCTGCAGGTCCGCGAGCTGGCCACGCACGCTGCCGCCATCGACGGGCAGCGGCGGGATCGGTTGCGCCCAGGTTTCGGCGAGATGGTCGGTCTGGGAATCCTGCTGGTCGTCCTGCAGGACCTGGATGGCCCAGGCCTCGGCGCCCAGCGCAACGTGCCGGGCCTGGTCGAGTGCGATCAGGCCGGCCGTACGGCGCAGGTCGAGAGCGGCGCGCGTACCGAGGTGCACCGCGATCACCGTCGCAATGGCCACCAGCAGGATCGCCATGATCAGGGCTACGCCACGCTGCTTCATCCGGCAACCTCGAACACGCGGCGTATCTCGCCATAGTCATCCAGCGTGATCACGACTTCGACCGCCAGCGGGCGCTGCCGTGGATCGCTGCTGCCGGGTGGCGGCCATGAGCTGACCCACTCGCGACCCGGATCCAGGTAGCGGAACTCGATCCCGCTGATCCCGGTCAGCAGGCGGCGCTCGGCCGGCTCGCTGGCCAGCGTCGGGTCGGTCACGTTCCGGTGCGCGCGGACCAGGACGCCTTCCTCCAGGCGATAGCTCACGCGCTGCACGGTCCCGCGTGGCAATCCGGCGCCATTGGGCCAGCCACCCCGGGACAGTTCCACGAGCGACGCAGCGTTGGCATCGCGCAGCAGTGCCGGGCGGTAACCGTCGCCGATCGGCTCGCGCACGGGTCGCGGCGCGAGGTCGCGGAAATCTCCCGCCAGCACCGTGAACGCCCGCTGCACCTCGCGCAAGCGGTCCAGGTGGCTGCGGGCCGCCTCGCTCGCGATGCGGGCCTCGGCGACGCCGCGATAGGCCATGACGCCCATGATCGCGAGGATCGCCATCGCGACCAGGATCTCGAGCAGGGTGAAACCGGCGCCGCGACGCATCAGGTCTCGCCCTCGGTGCCGGCCCAGGACAAGGTCGCCGGGCCGGTGGCAGTGGCTGCTGCGCCGACGAATCCCGCGAGGGTCGCGAGCGCCGAGTCCTCCGGATCACCGTCGCGGCGCACCCGGACATCGATGCGGCGCAGTCCGTCCACTGGTGTCTTCGCCACGGTTGCGGACCAGTGCCAGCGCCGGCCGGCGAATTCGAGTTCTCCACGGGTCTCGTCGACAGCCGGGAACTCCCCGGACAGCCGCAACTCGGTGATGCGGTTGTCGGCAATCCAGCCGGCCAGCGTGCGGTCGCGCAGGTATTCGACGTTGGCGGCGGTGTCGCCGATGGTCCGGAATACGGCCAGCATGCCGACCGCGACAATCGCCATCGCGACGACGACCTCGATCAGCGTGAAGCCGCGGCTGTGCTCAGGGCCGGGCATCGCGGGAGATCCCGATCGTGCCGTCGGCGGCGCCCACCAGCGTGACCCGACGCGCGGCATCCGGCCGCGCCAGTACGAGTCGGTAGGGCGTCATGTCGCCGCTGCCCTGCGCGATGAGCTGCGGCTGGCGCGCCTCCGTGCTGGGTGGCCGGCCGAGCAGGACCGCACGGCCGTCCAGCGCGAGCTCCAGCACGAGCCCCGGCGGCAGCCGGCGCGGTCGCAGCCACTGATCATTGTCGATGGCGCGCCAGGCCTGCTCGACGCCGTCGAAGCGCAGGCACTCGTACTGGGCGGTCTCGAGCCGCAGCCCGTAGTCGCGGCCTTCCAGCTGCGCCTGCTCCTGCAGCAGCTCGATCGTGTCGGTCAGCCGCTGCTGCTCGCGGTCCAGCTCGCGGTCGTCTCCAGCCACACCAACCGCGAGCGTGGCGATCGCCGCGAGCACGCCGATGATCGTCACGACGACCAGGATCTCGATCAGGGTCATGCCGCGCTCTGGACGGCGCGGCCGTGCGGTGCAGGCGTTCACGCCGGTGCCGGGTCGTCAGTCGCTGTCCCAGTTGCCGATGTCCGCATCATTGCCTTCTCCGCCGGCCCGACCGTCCGCGCCCAGTGAATACAGGTCGTAGGCGCCACCCCGCGTGCCGGGCTCCAGGTACACATAGTCGTTGCCCCAGGGATCCTTCGGTACGGTCGTGGATTTCAGGTAGCCGCCGGAACGCCAGTTGCGGATCGTCGCGTCGTCAGGCTGGACTACGAGGGCCTCGATGCCCTGCGCGGTCGTCGGATAGCGGAAGTTGTCCAGCCGGTACATGTCGAGGGCGGTGCCGAGAGTGCGAAGGTCCTGGCGCGCGGCCGTGACCCGTGCCTCGTCCACGCGACCAAGGATCTGTGGACCGATCATCGCGCCGAGGATCGCAATGATCACGAGCACGACCATGATCTCAATCAGTGTGAACCCGGAGGAGCGATGGGACGACGGCATGCAGGCCTCCTGCAGGGGCAGCACGGGGACTGCCGGGCGCGGGGATGATACCAGAGGCGCCCGTGCATCCTGCCAGCGGATCCCGCCGCGCGGCCCGGGCCAGCACCTATAATCCGTACTGCGTGTCGGATCGGTGACGCAGGGGAGGCGCGACCTTGACCTTGGCGATGATGTTTCCCGGACAGGGTTCACAATCGGTGGGAATGCTGGCCGGACTGGCCGCGGCCGAGCCGGTCGTCGCTGCGACCTTCGCCGAGGCCTCGACTGTCCTGGGATACGACCTCTGGCAGTTGTGCCAGTCGGGACCGGAGGAGCGGCTCGGCGGGACCGAGTACACGCAGCCGGCGATGCTGGCGGCAGGGGTCGCGACCTGGCGGGCCTGGCTGCACCGCGGAGGTGCCACGCCGGCGATGATGGCCGGGCACAGCCTGGGTGAATACAGCGCGCTGGTCTGTGCCGGTGCCATTGATTTCACGGCAGCCGTCGGGCTGGTGCGCGAGCGCGGTCGCCTGATGCAGCAGGCCGTTCCGGTCGGGTCCGGGGCGATGGCGGCGATCCTGGGCCTCGACGACGGCACGGTCGAGGCGGCCTGTGCGGAAGTGGCCGGCGTCGAGGTCGTCGAGGCGGTCAATTACAACGCGCCGGGGCAGCTGGTGATTGCCGGACATGCGCCAGCGGTGACGCGCGCGATGGAGGCCTGCCGCGCGCGCGGTGCGAAGCGGGCCGTGCTGCTGCCGGTGTCGGCACCCTGCCACAGCAGCCTGATGCAGCCAGCGGCCGCGGCATTGGGTGAGCGCCTCGCGGCGCTGTCGATCGAGCCGCCGCAGGTCCGGGTCCGGGCCTTCGATGCCAGCCTGTACGACTCACCCGAGTCCATCCGCGCCGGCCTGTACTCGCAGCTGTTCCGCCCGGTGCGCTGGTCGTCGATCGTGACTGCGATGCTCGGCGACGGAGCTCGCGTGCTGATGGAATGCGGACCGGGCAAGGTCCTCGCGGGACTTGCCCGGCGCGTTCCGGGGGGGCGCGAGGCGACCGTGCTCGCGCTCGAGGGAATCGAATCGCTGGATGCCGCCAGGGTTGCGGCGGGGAGTGCGCCCTGATGACGACAGGAACGCTCGCGGGTGAAGTGGCCCTCGTGACCGGCGCCTCGCGAGGCATCGGGCACGCGATCGCGCTGGCGCTCGGCGCGCGGGGCGCCACGGTGATCGGTACGGCCACGGGCGCGACGGGGGTGGCAGCGATCGACGCCGCCTTCGCTGCAGTGGGTGTTGCGGGCCGCGGCCTCGCGCTCGACGTCGCCGACGGCGCGGCGATCGAGTCCGCGGTTGCCGGGATCGAGGCCCGCGAGGGCGCGGTGACGATCCTGGTCAACAACGCCGGAATTACCCGCGACACGCTGCTGCTGCGCATGAAGCCGGAAGACTGGGATGCCGTCGTGAACACGAAC
>SCUD01000121.1 GCA_004297335.1 Gammaproteobacteria bacterium | reverse complement strand
GGCGCTGAACGAGGAACTGCTGCGCCTGCCGGCGGCCGGCCGGGTCGAGGTCGCGCTCGAGCGCCTGCCCGGCGAGTTCGTCCTGTCGTCGAGCTTCGGCGCGCAGGCGGCGGTGTCCCTGCATCTCGTCACGCGCATCGTCCCGCGCATACCGGTCGTGGTCATCGATACCGGGTACCTGTTCCCGGAGACTTATCGGTTCATCGACGAACTGACGGAACGCCTGTCGCTGAATCTGCGGGTCTGCCGCAGTGTCGAGTCCCCGGCCTGGATCGAGGCCCGCCACGGGCGGCTCTGGGAACAGGGGCTCGAGGGCATCGAGCGCTACAACCGGCTGCACAAGGTCGAGCCGATGGAAGGCGCGCTGCGGGAGCTGCGGGCCGGCACCTGGTTCGCCGGCCTGCGCCGTGAGCAGGCGGTGTCGCGCGCAGGGATCGCTCCGGTGCAGCTCACCGGCGGCGGCCGCTACAAGGTCCATCCGATCTTCGACTGGACGGATCTGGACGTCTATCGCTACCTGCGGCAGCATGAGCTTCCCTATCACCCGCTGTGGGAGCGTGGCTACGTGTCGATCGGCGACTGGCATACGACCCGCTCGCTGGGCGAGGCGGGCGACGATCCGGAGGCGACGCGGTTCTTCGGTCTCAAGCGCGAGTGCGGACTGCACGAGACCGACGGCTCCGGCATCTGAGGCCGCGGTGCGCTACCTGCCTGTGTGTCTCGACCTGCTGGATGCGCCGGCACTGGTCGTCGGCGGCGGCCCCGTCGCGGCACGCCGCATCGATCTGCTGCGCCGGGCCGGTGCGCGGGTCACCGTGGTCGCCCCGGAGCTGCAGGCAACACTGGCCGGCCTTGCCCGAGACGGTTCCCTGTGCTGGTTCGAGCGCGACTTCGAGCCGGCGGACGTGGTCGAGGCCCGGATTGTCATCGCCGCGACGGACGATCGTGCGGTCAATGCAGCGGTTGCCTCTGCCGCGCGTGCGGCGGGCATTCCGGTCAATGTCGTTGATGCCCCGGAGCTCTCGAGCTTCATCGTGCCGGCGATCGTCGACCGCTCGCCGATCCTGGTCGCGATCACGAGCGGCGGTGTGGCACCACTGCTGGCCACCCGCCTGCGCGAGCGCATCGAGGCCCAGCTTGACGAGTCCTGGGGGCGACTCGCCGTCTTTGCCGGGCGCTGGCGCACGCGCATCCGCGCGGCGACCGCAGCGGGCGCCACGCGCCGGAACCTCTACGACTGGCTGCTGGAAGGTCCGGTCGCGGCGGCGGTGCGCGCGGGCCGCGATGCCGATGCGGACCGGCTGCTGGCGGAGCGGCTGGAAACGGGCGACGCTCCGGCCGCGGGTTTTGTGTCGCTGGTCGGCGCCGGCCCCGGTGACCCGGACCTGCTGACGCTCGCGGCGCTGCGCGCGCTGCAGCGTGCCGACGTGATCCTGAGCGACCGGTTGCCGCCGCCACAGATCCTTGCGCGCGCACGTCGCGATGCCGAGCTCATCGACGTCGGCAAGCGTCCCGGCGACGGTCCGGAACGCCAGGCGGCGATCAACCAGCTGATGGTCGAGCATGCCCGGCGCGGGCGCTACGTGGTCCGGCTCAAGGGCGGCGATCCGCTGGTGTTCGGTCGCGGTGGTGAGGAACTCGCGGAGCTGCGGGCCGCCGGCATTGCCTACGAAATCGTGCCGGGCGTGACCGCCGCGCTCGCCTGCGCGGCGCACGCCGGCATCCCGCTGACGCATCGCGAGCATGCAAGCGCACTGCAGCTCGTGACCGCGCACTGCCGCGGGACCATGGACGATATCGACTGGAGCGGCCTTGCGCGTCCCGGGCAGACGCTCGCCTTCTACATGGCGACGAAGGAGCTCACCAGCGTCTGCGCCCGGCTGGTTGCGGCCGGTCTCGCGGCCACGACGCCGGCGGCGCTGGTCGAGAACGGGACCTTGCCCGAACAGCGGGTGCTGGTCGCGGACCTCGCGCGGCTGCCGGAGGCGGCGGCGCGGCACGCGATCCAGTCGCCGGCGATACTGTTCGTCGGTGCGGTCGCGGCCTGTGCCTCCGAACTGCACTGGTTCGGCGCAGTGCCGCTCGAGGCCTGACTACGGCCGCGGTGCGCCGGGCCGCTGCCAGTTGAGCTCGAGGAACAACGCGCGGTCGCGTCCCGGGAAATAGCGATGATTGCCGAAGGCGAAGTCGGCGCGATCCGCATAGGCACGGTCGGCGAGGTTGGTGACGCGCAGCACGGTGGTCCAGGCCGGGGTTGGCCGCCACGCCAGGCGCAGATTCAGCAGGTCATGGCCGCCGTACCGGGCCGTGTTCGCGGCGTTGGTCCAGTAGCCGCCCACCCGCAGCCATTCGAGTTCACCGCCGAGGCGCCCGGCGCTGCGGCGCAGCCGCAGCGCATACAGCTCGCGCGGCGCGGTATCGACATCCCGGCCGGCGACGATCTGCTCGCCCTGCTCGAGTGCCGCATTGAAGCGGTAGGTGTGCCGCGCCAGCGTGCCGTTGCCGGCCAGCCCCCAGCCCTCGGCGAGGCGCCAGTCGAACTCGTATTCGAAGCCACGGTGCCGGGTCCTGCCACCGCTGAGATTGAAGCCGGCCGAGTCACGCACGATCACGTCGCGCTTGTTCATCCGGAACGCAGCGAGGTCGAATGCGAGCGCTGTGCCGCGCCAGCGCAGGCCGAGTTCGGCGGCATCCACATGTTCCGAATCGAGGTCAGCCACGGATTGCTGGCGTTGCAGCCGGTAGAGTTCCGTGGCCTCCGGTGCGCGGAAGCCGCGCGCCAGCGCGGCCCACGCGGCGAGACCGGCGCGCGGCTGCCAGGTCAGGCCGAGCCTTGGGGCCAGGTTGGTGAAGGTGTCGGCGCGGTCGGCCGGACGCGAATAGAGACAGCCACCCGGGCAGGGCTGGCCGTTCTCGTCCGTATTGCCGTCGATCATCCGGTTGTCGTAGTCGTAGCGGACACGCTCCAGGCGCGCGCCGGCCTCCAGCAGCCACTGCGGGCCGAGCGCACGCTGCCACTGCAGGTAGCCGGCCGCCAGCGCGGAATCGACGGTGTAGTCGTAATGCCGGCCGGTCGGGCGGATGGCGTTTGCTGCCGGTGAGCCACCGGTCGTCGGGCCCTCCTGCTGCTGCTGCAGCGAGCTGGCGGCGAGTTCGACATCGGCTCCCGCGATCAGCCGTCCGCCCGCCACGTCGGCACGCGTCCAACTGAGCATCAGGCCGCCGCTGTCCTGGCCGTTGTCCTCGAGCGGCTTGCCGAGCAGGAAGTGCTGGATGAAATCCATCCGCGAGCTGCGCAGGTAGGCGCGCGCATCGAAGCCACCCGCACGCTGGTAGTGGGCGCTCAGGCGCGCACTGTCCGCATCGCGCCAGGCTTCCGGGTTCAGGTTGGAACGGGCGAGGCTGCGGTCACGCCAGGCATCCTCGCCCAGGATGAAGCCGGCCGTCTCCTGGCGCAGGCGCGTCGCCGCGAGCCGCAGCGTCAGCGCGCCGTCTCCGGCCGGGCCGCTCCAGGCCCCGTTGAGCTTCTGTTCGCGGAAGCCCGAATCGTCGCGCCAGCCTCCATCGTCGGTCGCGACCAGCGTGATGCCCGCCCGGCGATCGACGCTGCCGCCCGCGGCCACGAGGCGGACGCGGCGGTAGTCGTCGCTGCCACCCTCGATTCCGAGCGCCAGGGGTGGCAGTTCAGCGGGCAGCGGCGGAATCACGTTGATGATGCCGTGCACCGCGCTCGATCCATACAGCGCGCTGCCCGGGCCCCGCAGGACCTCGACGGCCGCCGCCTGCTCGAGGTTGAGCTCGAAGAGCTGGTTGATGTTGCAAGTACCGACCGGCCGGATCGGGATGCCGTCCTCCAGGATCAGGACGGCCCCACAGGCGCCGGCACCGCTCAGTACCGGAGAGCGCAGCGCCGGCAGTGACTCCTGGCCACTGCCGCGCTGGATCATCGCGCCGGCCGCACGGTTCACGAGCTCGGAGCCGTGGGTCGGTCCGGTCAGCGCGATGCTGCTGTTCTCGATACGGGTGGCGCTGCCCGGCCAGCTGAGCAGGGCCGCCGGGCTGCGGGTCGCGGTGACCAGGATTTCCTCCAGCGCTCCGGCGGCCTGGGAACCGCAAGCGAGCGCGAGGATGACTGCGAACCTGTGCATGGTGCCTTGTGACATCTGCTGATTATCGCGGAGCGGGTGCCGGGCTGTCAGCCGCAGCGATCGGCCGGGGTGGCCGTGCTACGATTCGGGCTGCCGAAGCGGCGCTGTGTATGGTCCGACTCACTCCACTGTTCCTGAGTCTCTGCCTGGTTGCTCCGGCGCTGGCGGATGCAGTTGCCGGCGCCGTCCCGGCGGAGCGTCCGCGCATCGGGCTGGTGCTCTCGGGTGGTGGTGCCCGCGGTGTTGCGCACGTCGGCGTCCTCAGGGCGCTGGAAGAAATGCACGTCCCGGTGGACCTCATCGCGGGCACCAGCATGGGTGCCGTCGTCGGCGGGTTGTACGCGGCGGGCCTGCCGGCGGAGCGGCTCGAGGCGCTGGTGCAGACCCTCGACTGGTACGAGGCCTTCAAGGATCGTTCGCCACGCGACGACCTCGACTTTCGTCGCAAGCAGGACGACCGCGAATATCTCGTCCGGCTGCCGCTCGGCGTGCAGGGGCGTCGATTCCGGATGCCGCGCGGGCTCATCCAGGGCCAGAAGCTGAGCCAGGTGCTGCGCCGCGAGACCCTGGCTGCCGCGTACATCGACGATTTCGACCAGCTGCCGATCCGCTTCCGTGCCGTGGCGACCGACCTCGAGAGCGGCGAGCGCGTCGTGCTCGCGGGTGGTGATCTCACCGCGGCGATCCGCGCCAGCATGTCCGCGCCCGGCGTATTCGCGCCGGTCGAGATCGAGGGCCGCCTGCTGGTGGACGGCGGCCTGGTGGCCAACCTGCCGGTGGATGTCGCCCAGGCGCTCGGCGTCGACGTGGTGATCGCGGTCGACGTCGGCTCCCAGCCGATCGGTCGCCGCCAGCTCAATTCCGCCGTCGCCGTCTCGAACCAGATGTTGACGATCATGATCGGGCACGAGACCGGCCGGCAGCGCGCCATGATGGATGGCGACGACATCCTGATCACGCCGGAACTCGGCACGATGTCCTCGCTCGACTTCACCCAGGTCGGTCATGGCGTGGAACTCGGCATGGCTGCGACCCGCGCGCAGGCGGAGCGCCTGATGGCGCTCGCGCTCGACGAGGAGGGTTGGCAGCGTCACATCGCGGCCCGGCACGCGGGTGCGGAGCCGCTGCCGGAGATCCGCTTCGTGCGCACCGACGCGGGCTCCGAGCGCTATCGTGAGCGGATTCTCGCCGAGCTCGCGCCCGCGGTCGGACACCCGCTCGATCCGCGCGGACTGGAGCGCGGCCTGTCGCGACTCTACGGCGACGGCATCTTCGAGTCGGTGGATTACCGGATCGCGCGCGAAGGCGGGCAGCAGGGCCTCAAGGTCGCGGCGCGTCGCAAGAGCTGGGGTCCCAACTACGTGCGCTTCGGGCTGGAACTGCAGGACGATCTGGCGGGGTCGAACAGCTTCAACGCGGGCATGCGCGTGCTCGTGACCGAAGTCAACCGCTACGGTGCCGAATGGCAGACCGACCTGCGCGTCGGCGGCAGTCCGCGGATCTTCACCGAGTTCTACCAGCCGCTCGGCTACACGGCGCGCTGGTTCGTCGCGCCCAGGCTGCTCATCGAGCGGCGCAATGCTGACCTGATCGAGGACGGCACGCGCGTCGCCTCGTATCGGATCCACAGTGAGGAGGCGGGCCTCGACCTGGGCCGTGAACTCGGCAACTGGGGCGAGCTGCGGTTGGGCCTGGCCGCGGGTTCGGGCCGTCGGGCGCTGCGCATCGGCGATCCGGACGACGCTGCGCTGCCGGGCGCGGGCCGCTTCGATCGTGGTGAGGTCGTGGCCCGGTTCAGCCTGGACCGGCTCGACAACGTGTATTTCCCGCGCGCTGGCGGGCTGTTTACGTTGCAGTGGCAGGGCGCGCGCACCGCGCTCGGCGCCGATGACGATGCCGACCGGGCATCGGTAGACGGGATGATCGCCCGGTCCTGGGGCCGCAATACCGGCGTGCTGTGGGCTACCGCCGGCACACTGTTGTCCGGCCCGCGCGATTCCATCCAGGATTTCTGGTCGCTCGGCGGACTGTTCAATCTGTCGGGTCTGCCGCCGGAGGCCCTGCGCGGGTCTCACTTCGGCATCGCCCGTGCGATCGGGTACCGGCGCATCGGCCGCGGCGACGAGGGTTTCCTCGACATGCCCGTCTACGCCGGGTTGTCGCTCGAGCTCGGCAACACCTGGGACCGGCGCAGCGAGATCGACCTGGGCTCGGCTCGTGCGAACGGCGCGCTGTTCCTCGGTTTCGACACGCTGCTCGGCCCGGTGTACCTCGCGGCTGGCTTCGACGAAGACGGCGAGCGCAGCTTCTACCTGCTGCTGGGCCGCTTCCGCTGAGGCGGCGAACGGGCCGGTCATGACCGCCGGTCGCCCGCGCCCTCGCGGTCGGCCCAGCCGAAGAGACGTCGTGTCACGAACCGGTACAGCGGCTTCCCGGTCGCCATCCAGATGCGACTGACCGGTGCCGGCCGCGCAATCATGCGCCGTTCGCGCTGCGTGAGATTGTCGGGGCAGTAGGTGCGCTTGTGCTTCAGCAGATGGCGCAGGTCCTCGCGCGCGAGCATGCGGAACCAGCGGCCGCGACGGCGGGTCAGTGAGGCGAGCTGGAAGTCGATGATGGCCGGTGCGCCCGCCGGAGTGACGAGCCAGTTCGGCTCCTTCGCCAGGTCGTTGTGCGCGACGCCGCAGCGGTGCAGCGCCACCAGCAGCCGGCGCGCCTGCCGGTAGTAGGCCGGGTTCGCGGGCCGTGCGAGCTGCATCGGTTGACCGTCGAGCCACTCGCGCTGCAAACCGACGGCGCTGGCAGCTGCGAGGCGCGGAGTGCCGGGCAGGCCATCCAGGCGGGCGAGCGCGCGGGCCTCGCGCCGGCACAGCCAGCGTGCGAGCCAGCGCAGCCACCAGCGTGCTCCACGCGTGTCGCGCAGGACCAGGCATCGATCCTCGCGGTCGATCCGGTGCACGGTACCGAGGAGGTCGGATTTCAGGAGCCGCGGGGAGTCGTGCTGGGCCACCGGGAGATGCGCCATGGATGGAGGAACCGGTGCGGCGCGGCCGCGTGGAATTCGCTAGAGTCTACCGGAGCGAGCCGGTCGACGGAGGTGGTATCCCCGCGGGCTCGTGCGGAGTGGCTGATGTCCGATCCTCATCGCCGTACCTCTCTGCCCGGTCCGGGCGAAGCCGTGCCCGGACGGCCGGAAGCCATGCTGGTGCCGGAGCGGCATTTCGTTACCGGCAATCGAATGGTTCCGCCGTTTCCCGGGGAGCTACGGCAGGCGGTTTTCGGCATGGGCTGCTTCTGGGGCGCCGAGCGCCTGTTCTGGCAGCAGGCTGGCGTGCATGCGACGGCAGTGGGCTACGCCGGCGGCTCGACGCCCAATCCGAGCTACCGTGAGGTCTGTTCCGGCCTGACCGGACACGCGGAGGTCGTGCTGGTCGTCTTCGATCCGGCCGTTCTTGACTACTCCGGACTGCTGCGGTTGTTCTGGGAATCGCATGACCCGACCCAGGGCATGCGCCAGGGTGCGGACGTCGGTACGCAATACCGTTCGGTGATCTACTGGTTCGACGAGTCGCAGCAGCAACTGGCCGATGAGTCCCGCGCAGTGTATGCCAGGGCGCTGGCGGTGGCTGGCCACCGCCAGCCGATCACGACCGAGCTGGCGCGGGCGTCCGTCTTCTACTACGCCGAGGAATACCACCAGCAGTACCTGGCGAAGAACCCGGACGGCTACTGTGGAATCGGGGGAACCGGGGTGTCCTGTCCGGGCGGATTCACGTCTGCCTGAGCCGCAATCTGCCGCACCAGCGGAGCCGGCAGGCCAAGGCGCCGGGCGGTCGCAGCCGATTGTTCCGCACCACGCAGGAAGGGGTTGGGCACGGCCGGGCCGTTCTGCGCCAGGCGGGTCGCGAGCTGGCCGCCGAGATACTGATAGACCGGAGTCGGGAACAGCGACTGGGTGACGATCGCGGCGAACTCGCGAGGATCGACGCCCGCGGCATGGACAATCGAGGTCGCGTCCCGCAGGCTCTCGACAACCGCGGCCAGCAGGAAATTGCCCGCGGACTTGACCACGTTGGCCGCCGCGGCCTCCGCGCCGACATACTCGACCCGCCCCAGGAGTTCGAGCACCGGGCGAATACGATCCACGGCGGGCCGCGGACCACCAGCAACCAGCAGCAGCCGGCCGGCCGCCGCCGATTCCGGCCGGCCGAACAGCGGTGCAGAGACATAAAACTGGCCGGCTGCTTCATGGGCCGCGGCCAGTCGCATCGCGAGTCGGTCGCTGATCGTGCTCATGCAGACGTGGATCAGGCCAGGCATGCCAGTGGTGATCAGGCGCCCCGCCTCGAACAACACGCCCTCGACGGCGCTGTCGTCAGAGAGCAGCGTGATCAGCAGTTCCGACTGGCAGGCCTCACCCGGAGTACGAACGGCGACGGCGCTTTCCGCCGGCAGGCCATCGAGGCGTCCGGGAGTGCGGTTCCAGGCCAGGACTTCGTGGCCACCGGAGCGCGCGATCCGGCGCGCGATCGGGCGGCCCATCGTGCCGAGCCCGATCACACCAACTTTCATCTCGGGACTCCGGCGTCGACTTCAGCGTGGCTCGGCGCCGGGCTCGGGATCCGGCATCGGGTAGGTGCGGGCCTCGGCGGGCGGGGCGGCCTCCGCCGGCGCGGTGGGCGCCGCCTCGACCGGAGCTGGCCGGACTGTCGCCGCCGTGATCCGGCGGACTTCACCGACCAGCTCGGCGGCCGGCGCTGGAGGCGAATCCCGGCTGGCGATGATGTCCGAAGGAATCATGCGTCGGCCGTAGAACCGCCGGTTCGCGCGGTTGGAGACGAAGATCCCGCTGCCCTCCAGCGACAGGCCCGCGAACAGGCCCTTGGTGCGCGAATACGCGTAGATTTCCGCGTCGAAGGTCAGGCTGGTCGAGGCCATCGCGGTGCGGCCGACCGGCCCGGCCGCGACCGATGCGTCGGCGCCCAGCGTGATCTTGCCGCCGGTCACGCCTTCGACACTGCTGCGGGTCGTGAACACCAGCACGATGTCGGCGAGCTGCCCGCCAAACTGCCAGCCGATGCTGCCGGCGCCGGTGTTGACGAAGACGGGATTGCTCCAGCTGCCGTCGGACCGGCGTACCAGCAGCACGCCATTGCCGAAGCGGGCGCCCAGTCCGAGCCCCACCTTGACCGTACCCGGCAGGATCATCAGGCCCTCCGCGCGGTTCAGCAGCAGGTCGGGAATCTGCAGATCCGGCATGCCCTGCAGCTCGCGCAGCACCAGGGTCGCGTTCTGTACCGTCGCCTCCTCGCGGGTGATCGCCGCGGCCGGTGCGGCCTGCAGCGAGCCAGCGAGCGCGAGGGCGGCGACGAATCCGGTGATCTTCATGGCCTTCATCCTGTGCGGGACCCTGCCCGGAGAGACCCCGCTGCGGCCGGCAGGTTCCCCGGGACCAACAGGTCGGGTGGCGCTAGTGTAGCCGGAGCGGCGGCCGCTCGCGCACAACACCTGCGGAGCGGCGCAAGGAGGTCTCGGAAACCCGCAGTACCCTTGGGGCGCCGAAGCGACGACCATGCGCAACGCCGGGAACCGGCTCAAGAATGGTAAGGATCACCATGCGTAACAAGGCTTCAGTCGTCGTCGGGTTGGTAATGGTCGCCCTGACTGCCGGATCGGCAGCCCTGGCGGAGGCCGCGGATCCGCTGGCCGTGCACCGTGCGGAGGCTGCTGCGGGAGCACAGCCGACCAAGGAGCAGATGGAGGAGGGTGCGAAGGCCTTCCAGGCGGCCTGCATGGCCTGCCACCAGGCCGATGGCAAGGGGCTCCCGAATGCCTTCCCGCCACTGGCGGGTTCTGATTACCTGGCGGCCGACAAGCAGCGGGCGATCACCAACGTGCTGAACGGCCTGACCGGGCCGGTCACCGTCAATGGCCATACCTTCTATTCCGTGATGCCGCCGATGGGCCAGCTGTCCGATGCGGAAATCGCCGGGGCGCTGACCTACGCGATGAACTCCTGGGGCAATGCCCTGGGCGCGGTCAGTGTCGCCGAGGTCGCCGCGGTGCGCGCGGGACCGAAGCCGGCAAAGACCGCCGCATCGCCGACCGAGCACCCGAGCACGTCGGTCGCCGAACTCAAGTACCAGGCCGGCAGCTATACGGGCACCGGGACCGGCGCCGGGGTCGAGATGGTGATCTCCCCGGGCGCACCCGACATGACGCGCGCCGAGTTCGAGGAGGCGACCAAGATCTACTTCCAGCGCTGTGCCGGTTGCCACGGCGTGCTGCGCAAGGGCGCCACCGGCAAGCCGCTGACGCCGGACATCACGCAGAAGAAGGGCACCGATTACCTCAAGGTGTTCATCAACTACGGTTCACCGGCCGGCATGCCCAACTGGGGCACCAACGGCCAGCTGACGCCGGCGCAGGTGGACATCATGGCGCGCTACGTCCAGCACACGCCGCCACTGCCGCCGGAATACGGCATGAAGGAGATGCGCGACTCCTGGAAGGTGTTCGTGCCGGCGGCCGACCGCCCGCAGCGGAAGATGAACGACTACAACATCGAGAATCTCTTCGCCGTCACGCTGCGTGACTCCGGCGAGGTGGCGCTGATCGATGGTGACAGCAAGAAGATCATCAACATCCTGCCGACCGGCTATGCGGTGCACATCTCGCGCATGTCGGATTCCGGCCGCTACGTCTACACCATCGGCCGCGATGCGAAGATCGACCTGATCGACCTGTGGATGGAGAAACCGGCGATCGTGGCCGAGATCAAGGTCGGCCTCGAGGCCCGTTCGGTCGAGACCTCGAAGTACAAGGGCTACGAGGATCGCTACGCGGTTGCCGGCACCTACTGGCCGCCGCAGTTCACGATCATGGAGGGCGAGACGCTCGAGCCGCTCAGGATCATGTCGACCCGTGGCATGACCGTGGACACGCAGGAATACCACCCGGAACCGCGCGTGGCCGCGATCGTCGCCTCGCACGAGCATCCGGAGTGGATCGTCAACGTCAAGGAGACGGGCCAGATCCTGCTGGTGAACTACGAGAACATCGACAACCTCAAGGTGACGCAGATTGGCGCGGCGCGGTTCCTGCACGATGGCGGCTGGGACTCGACGAAGCGCTATTTCCTGACCGCTGCCAACCAGTCGAACAAGATCGCGATCATCGATTCGCGGGAACAGCGGCTGGTCGGTCTTGCCGACGTCGACAAGATCCCGCATCCGGGCCGCGGCGCGAACTTCATCGATCCGGACTTCGGGCCGGTCTGGGCGACGAGCGCCCTCGGCAACGAGAAGGTCACGTTCATCGGCACCGATCCGGAAGGCCACCCCGAGCAGGCCTGGAAGGTTGTGCGGGTGGTGCCCGGCCAGGGTGGCGGCTCGCTGTTCGTGAAGACCCATCCGAAGTCGAAGAACCTGTACGTCGACACCACGCTCAATCCGAACGAGAAGGCCAGCCAGAGCATCGCGGTGTTCGACGTCCGCAATCCCGGTGCCGGCTATGAGGTGCTGCCGATTGCCGAGTGGGCCGATGTCGGCGAGGGCCCGAAGCGGGTGGTGCAGCCGGAGTTCAACCAGGCCGGCGACGAAGTCTGGTTCTCGGTGTGGAACGGCATGAACCAGAAGTCGGCGATCGTCGTCGTCGATGACCGGACCCGCATGCTGAAGGCCGTCATCAAGGATCCGCGACTGGTGACGCCGACCGGCAAGTTCAACGTCTACAACACGATGCACGACGTCTACTGACGTCCTGTCCTGCTGTCGCAGTCACGGCCGGGTACGATCAGCGAAAGGTCGTCCCGGCCGTGATTGCGATGTGGCGACCGGGTTCGCGGTAGAGCTGCAGCAGCGGATCGCCGGCCAGGCGGCCGCGCACGGCGGACCACTCGTAGTAGCGGCGGTCGCTGAGGTTGAACAGGCCGGCATTGATCCGCAGGCGCTCGCCAGCCTGCCACTGCAGCGTCAGGTCCACGGTGGCATAGCCAGGCGGCCGGAACAGCGTGCCTGCTGCGTCCGCCACCCGCCGCTTGGCCGCGACCACGGTCAGGTTGGCTCCCGCACTGAAATTGCCCGCTGGCGCTTCATAGCGCAGGCCGAGCATGCCGCGTGCCGGATCGATGGAATTGAGCGGCCGGTCGCTGCTGGTGTCCTCACCGCGCGCCCAGGCGACGGCAGCGCTGGCTTGCCAGCCGGCCAGTGCCGGGCGCCATTCGCCGAGATCGAGCTGCAGCGCCGCCTCGACCCCGGTGATGTGCGCGCGCGCCACGTTCCGGGACTGGAACAGCGTATAGCCGGTCGCCGGGTCGACGCCGAGGTTGATCCGCGATTCGATGAAATCCCGGTAGCGACTCGTGTACAGGCTGATGCTGCCGGCGACCAGCGCGCCGGAGAGCCGCAGCCCGGCCTCGACGCTGTCGCTCTGCTCCGGCCTGAGTTCCGGGTTCGGCACCGCGCGATAGCGGAACTGTGGCAGGTCGAGGCCGATGTTGACGTCCTCGAACGGCTGCGAGCGGAAGCCCTGCGAATACTGCAGGAACATCGTCAGCTCGTCCCGCAGCCGGTAGCCGAGGCCGAACTTGGGTGACAGCGAGACCTGCTCGATCCCGACCGGCTGGGTGTTCGGATTGTCCGCCGCATACAGCGCATCGATGCGCGGCGCGAGCTGATACCAGTCGGCGCGCAGCGCCGGGATCAGCGACCAGCGACCGTCACCGGGCCGCCAGTCGTCCTGCAGGTACAGGCCCGCCTCGCGGATCCGCGAGATCGGGAAGTCCCGCACCGGCAGCGTCTCGCCGAGGATCGTGGGCGTCGTCACACCGGTCGCCGGGTTCGTCTGCAGCCCGTTGCGGTATTCGACGACCCGCGCTTCGGTGAACTCGAGGCCAGCCATCAGCCGGTGCGATCCGGCGGCCGTATGCAGCTCGCGCGCCAGGGTCAGCTCCGCGCCGGTGGCGCTCTCGCGATAGCGGAATTCGCGGGCGATGACGGCCGGCGGCGACGCGGGTGGCGCCGCGCGCCGCTCTTCGTGGGTCCATTGCCGGATGTCGGTCTCGGTGCGGTAGACCCGCCACTCGCCCTGCTCGAATGGACCGAGATCCTCGAAATGCTGGTCCAGCACGATGCGGTGGCTGTCGGCGCCATCATCGCCGCGCATCAAAGTCGTGTTCGCGAAGCGGCCACCGGACAGCTCCAGCGAGTCGACATCGGTGAGCGCGTCCTGCCGGTTCCAGCCCAGGGTCAGGCGCAGGGGCTGGCCGAAGCCCGCGAATACCGCACGGGCCAGCAGCGCATCCGCAGTGGATTCCCGCGGGTTCGCGGCGGGCCGGCCTGAGTTGTTGTCGAACTCGGCGCCCTCGCGCCGCGTCCAGGCGAGCAGCGCCTCGAACGGGCCCTGTCGCGCGGCCATGGTCAGCCCCGCCATGACCGACTGGTCGTCACCCGCGAAGCCAGCGCGGGCGCGGGCTGCGAACCGGGCGTCCGGCTCCAGCAGGTCCGCGGGATCCATCGTGGTGATGGCGACGACCCCGGCGATCGCGTCACTGCCATACAGGGCCGACGCGGGACCGCGCAGCAGTTCGATGCGGCGGATGAGTTCGAGGTCGGCGAACTGCCGGCCGGCATTCGAGTAGCTGCCAGTCGCGAAGGTCTTCGCCGCTGGCACCCCGTCGGTCTCCACCAGCACCCGGTTGCCGCCCAGACCGCGCACATTGACGGCGCCGGAGCCGAAGCGATGCGGGTCCCGGCCCACCGAGATGCCGGGTTCGTGACGCAGGGCGTCCTGCAGGTCGAAGGCGACGGCCATCTCGATCTGCTCGGCCGAAATGACCGAGACCGTGGCAGCCGCCTCGCGGAGCAGTTCGGGCAGCTTGCCGACCACGGTCACCATGTCGAGTTCGGGCAGTTCCGCGGCCGCGGCGAGGCCCGGCAGCAGCAGGGCGGCGCTGATGGCACGGCGCAGTGTCGTAGTCATGGGGCTCAGTATCGCCCGACCGGCCAGCCGGCTACCATTCGGTTTCCTACGCATGACCATCAGGAGACCCCGGCAGCCGCCGGGGACAGCCGTTGACCCATCGCGAGCAACTCCAGTTCCCCAGCAAGGAAGCCGGCCTGCGCGAGGATGTCCACGCCCTCGGTGGACTGGTCGGCGAGGTCGTGCGCGACCAGGGTGGTGCCGAGTTGTTCGACCTGGTCGAGGGCGACCGGGTGACGGCGATCCGCCAGCGGGAGGGAGACCCGGCGGCGGCCGTCGAACTCGTGGTCCGCACCGCGAACCGGCCGGTGGAACTGGCGCGTGACCTGATCCGCGCCTTCGGCAAGTGGTTCGAGGTCGTCAACCTGGCCGAGCAGGTGCACCGCCTGCGCCGCCGGCAGGCGTACCTGACGCGCAGCGACCGCCCGCAGCCGGGTGGCATTGGCGATTGCCTGTACCGACTGAAGGCGGCCGGATTCGATGGCGAGCAGGTCCTGAGCCTGTTGCGCGGCGTAACGATCTACCCGGTGTTCACTGCGCATCCGACCGAATCGACCCGGCGCACGATGCTGCGCAAGCAGCAGCAGATCGCCGACCTGATGGCCGAGCGGCTCGATCCGACGCTGACCCCGGACGACCGCCGGGCGGCCTGGGAGCGCATTCGCACGGAGGTGACCGCCGGCTGGCAGACCGAGGTCCATCCGCGGGAACGCCTGACCGTTGCCGACGAGCGTGAGCATGTCCTGTTCTACCTCGCCGAGGTCATCTACCGGGTGGTGCCGGCGCTCTACGAGGAGCTGGGAATCTGGCTGCAGGCGGTATTCGGCGTGACCGTCGAGCTGGGCGGAATTCCGCGGCTGCTGCGCTTCGGTACCTGGGTCGGCGGCGACATGGACAACAACAGCGAGGTGCACGCCAAGACGGTCCGGGAAACGCTTCACCGCCAGCAGCAGCTGATCATCTCGACCTATTACGAAGAGTGCCGGGCCCTGTCGGACAAGCTCTCGCAGAGCGCGAGCCGCGTCGGCGTCAGCCGCGAACTCGAGGAGCGGATCGCCGAGTACGCGATCCTGCTGCCCAATGCCCATAGCGCCACGCCGATGCGCCATGACCGGATGCCGTACCGGATCTTCCTGACCCAGGTCGCCGAGCGCCTGCGCACGACCTACGACGGGCGGCCCAATCACTACGAGAAAGCGGCCCAGTTCATCCATGACCTCGAGATCGTGGCCGACAGCCTGCGCGCCAATCGCGGCCGGCACGCCGGCCTGTTCCCGGTCGAGCGGCTGCTGTGCCGGGCGCGCACCTTCGGCTTCCACCTGGCGACGCTCGACCTGCGCCAGCACGCCGCCGTCCATCGCGAAGTCATCCGCCAGGGACTCGGACGTGCCGACTGGACGGCCTGCACGCCCACCGAGCGTGCGAGCGTGCTGCGGGAAAGCCTGGCGCGCGACCGCGGGCCGGTTGCCGCCTTCGACGCGGTCGGGCGCCGCACGCTGGCGGTGTTCGAGGCGATGATGCAGGGCCGCTACAAGTATGGCGAGCACGCTATTGGTGACTACGTGGTCAGCGGCACTGAGGCCGCCGAGGATGTGCTCGGTGTCCTGCTGCTGGCGCGCTGGGCTGATATCACCGACCGCGGCAATGACGAGGTGCCGCTCGATGTCGTGCCGCTGATCGAGTCCGCGCGGGCCCTCGAGGGGGCCGGCGGCATCCTCGATGAGCTGCTCGGGGACCCGCTGTACCGGCGGCACCTGGCCGCGAGGGGCGACCGGCAGACCGTGCTGATCGGCTACTCCGACAGCGACAAGGAGATCGGCATCGCGGCCTCGCGCCAGGCGATCTACGAGGCGCAGACCGCGGTGCTGAAGGTGGCGGCAGGCCGGGCTGTCGAACTCTCGCTGTTCCACGGGCGCGGCGGCACGGCCAGCCGCGGTGGCGGGCCGCTCGACCGGCTGGTGGCCAGTGCGCCAGCCGGCGCGATCCGCGGTCGCCTGCGGGTCACCGAACAGGGCGAGGGGATCAGCGACAGCTACGGGCTGCGGCGGATCGCGTTGCGCAGCTTCGAGAAGGCCGTGTATGCGGTGATGCAGGAGCATACGCGTGCTGCCTCGCTGCAGGCCGGGCATCACCTGGAGCTGATGCAGCGCATCGCCTCGGCGAGCCGTGCGTGCTATCGCGGGCTGGTCTACGACGAGGCGGATTTCTACGGCTATTTCCGGGTCGTGACACCGATCGACGTCATCGAGCGCATGCAGATCGGCGGGCGCGTGGCCCATCGCGCGGGGGGCACCGGCATCGAGGCGCTGCGGACCATTCCCTGGGTGTTCGCCTGGAACCAGAGCCGGCATGCGTTGCCGGGCTGGTACGGCGCCGGCACCGGCCTCGATACCGCAGCGCGGGAGCTCGGCGCCGAACGGCTGACCCGGGCCTGGTCGGAGTGGCCGTTCTTCACGAACCTGCTGGATGACATCGAGATCGAACTGGCACGCGCGGATCTCGGCATCGCCGCACATTACGATGAACTCGCAGGTCCGGCGATGGAGCGCTTTGCGGCGGCACTGCGCGGCGAGTACGCGCTGGCCCAGCGCTGGGTCACCTGGATCAAGGGCGAGGTGGACCTGCTGGACAGCCGGCCACGCGTGCAGCGCTCGGTGCTGCTGCGTTCGCCGTATCTCGATCCGATGCACCTGATGCAGGTGGACCTGCTGCGCCGCTGGCGCGAGAGTGGTCGCGAGGACCGGGCCCTGTTCGAGGCCCTGCTCGCGAGCGTCACCGGGATCGCACAGGGTCTCCAGACCACCGGCTGAGCCACGGTTGCGGCCTGACGTCTCGCGGCGCCGGCGAGGCAGCCGGGGGCCCGCGCGCTCGTGCCGTCCGAACTTACGCACTCGCGCGCGAGCCGCCGGCTGCCTCGCCCTCGCCGTGTGAGGTTGCAGCTGGAACCGCGGCAACTCGGGCGGGACGGGGTGGCGGGAACGTCGCGAGCGAGCGCGTGAGTTCCGGCGGCGCGAGCGAGTGATGTTTCCGCCGCCCCGTCCCGCCGTGCTGCCGCCACCCCGGCTCGCCGTCACCGCCGTCCCGGGCGTCGCGCCGTGCCGGGTTGGGCTACAATAATGGGCCGTAGATGAGAGGCCGGATCTTCACTCCATGAGCAACGAAAGCCCGGGCGAGGCGCGGATGGACGCGCAGGCCCTGTATCGCGAGGAAGTCTTCACGGACCAGCGTGTCGGCACGATCCGACGCTTGAGCCCGGTCCGCAGCGACGGCAGCGATGATCCGACGCGCCCGGTGCTGTTCATCGGCCAGGCCTCGGTGCTGACCCCGATGGGCCAGCTGCCCCTGTCCTTCGAGCTCCAGGCCACGAACCTGGGCGAAGCGGCGGCCCAGTTCGGCCCTGCGGCCCAGATCGCGATCGAGGAGGCCGCCCGGGAGATCCAGGAGATGCGCCGGCAGGCTGCCTCGTCGATTGTGATTCCCGACGCTGGTACCGCCGCCACGCTCAAGGGCTTCGGCGGCAAGGGTGGGGGCGGGATCCAGATGCCCTGAGACCGGGCGGGGGCGGTGCCGCCCTCTAGCTGCCCTGCGATCGTTCCAGCGGGGCCGGATCTGCCTCGGTGGATGGCACGCGGGATTCGATCCAGTCGTACAGCATCTCCCACTGCGTGAGCTCCGGACGTACCGGCTCCGGCTTCATGTCGTGCACACCGAGCCCCATCTCGGCGGCGTGCACGTAGCACTGGGCGTCGCGCAGCGTCGTGATCACGGGGATCTGCAGCTGGTCGAGGAACTTCATCAGCGTGCGGAAGATGATCGTATTCGGCTTGACGCGCGTCGCGACCACGCCGAGGCGATTCTCCCTACGCTTGACCTTGCCCTCGATCAGCAGGTGGCCGATGCAGCGTGAGCAGGCGTGGATGTCGATGTCGGAGGGCAGTACCGGTACCAGCACGACGTCGGCATCCCGGACGTGCTCGTGGAACTTGAGTGGCTCGAGGGCCGCCGGGGTGTCCACGATGACCCGGTCGGTTCCGGGCGGGATCCGCAACTGGAAACTGCGGGTCACCGCCAGGTTGCGTGTATAGGCGGCGATCCCCGCGACTGCCGGCCGCTCCGGCGGGCGCTTTTCCAGCCAGCGCATGCTGGAACCCTGTGGGTCGAAGTCCATCAGCACCGTACGCAACCCGCGTGCGGCATACATCGCCGCGAGCCCGGTCGCGAGCGTGGTCTTGCCGGATCCGCCCTTGGGATTCAGGACGACGATGCGGAGCATGGAGCCCCCGGAGAAACAAGGGCTTAAGAGTACGCCCCCGGCTGAATAAAGTGCAAGTCACGGGGGCTGCCTGCGGCCGGAGGGGGCCTGCCTTGTGACGCAGTTCACGGTCGGGTGGCATGATGAAGTCCTCGGGGCTGTCCGGAGCCGGGGACATGTATGTCGTGATCTTCCGTGCCATCGTCCGGGACCTGGACGAGGAGTATTCACACACCGCCGCACGGATGCGCGCGCTGGCGCTCAGCCGCTATGGCTGTCTCGGATTCCAGTCGGTGACCGAGGGCCGGCAGGAAGTGTCATTGTCGTACTGGCCGTCCGAGGACAGCATCCGTGCCTGGAAGGCCGACCCGGAGCATCAGGCCGCGCAGCGCTTCGGCCGCGAGCGCTGGTATGAGTCCTACAGCGTGCAGGTCGCGGAGCTCAGGCGGGAATACTCGATGCCGTAGCACCTGATGGTCGACGCTATCATCGAGCACATGAACGACATGAACCGGATGATCACGGACCCCCTGTGCCGCCACATTGCACAGACGCCGTACGCATCGCTGCCGGCCGCCACCGTCGAGGCCACCCGCCGGGCGCTGCTCGACGCCGTCGGTGTCATGCTGGCCGCGAGCGGCGCGAGTCCGGATGTCACGCCGTTCCGGGCGCTGGCGCTGGCGGCGGGAGCGGGCCCCTGCGCAATCCTCGGCACTGGCCAGGGTGTAACGGCGCCGTTCGCGGCGCTCGCGAACGGTGCGGCGGCGCACGCACTCGATTACGAGGATGCGTTCGATTCCGCACCCTGCCACCCGAACGCGTCGCTGGTGCCTGCGGCCATGGCGCTGGCGCAGTGGCTCGCGCCAATCGACGGGAAGACCTTCGTGACGGCGCTCGCGATCGGCTGCGATCTGGTCTGCCGCATGGGGCTCAGCCTGCGGCAGAGGATGGAAGACAGCGACTGGTATCCGCCGCCGATCCTCGGCGCATTCGGCGCGACCGCCGCCGCGGCGCGGATCGCGGGCCTCGATGCGGCGCAGACCCGCGATGCGCTGTCGCTGGCACTGTGCCAGGCGACCGCTCCCGGCGAGATCAAGTACAGCGAGGGCACGGTCCTGCGCGCTGTGCGCGAGGCCTTCCCGGCCCAGGCGGCCGTGGTCAGCACGTTGCTCGCCCGTGACGGCGTGCGGGGCTTCGAGACCCCACTGGAGGGACGCGGTGGCTTCTTCCGGCTGTACGTGGACGGGCATTACGATCCGGGCGACCTGCTCGATGCACTCGGCCAGCGTTACTGGGGCGAGCAACTCAGTTTCAAGCCCTGGCCGGCCTGCCGTGGTACGCACGCCTACATCGAAATCGCGCTCGGGCTGCGCGAACGGCAGGTGCCCGACTGGCGCGGGATCGAAGCGATCGAGGTCGTGGTCGGACCGGTGCAGCGGATGCTCATCGAGCCAGCGGCCCGCAAGCAGGCGCCGAAGACCGTGATCGACGCCAAGTTCAGCATCCCGTTCACCGTCGCGCTCGCGCTGGTGCGTGGCCAGGTGACGCTCGGTGATTTCAGCACGGAGGCGCTGGCGGACCCCCGGGTTCTGGGGCTCGCGAGCCGGGTTACGGCGGTCGACGACCCCGACGGGTGGCGGACCCGCGGCTCGGGTGGCGCACTCACGATCCGGCTGCGTGATGGCACGCGGCACGAGGGTGGGCTCGCCGAGGCGCTTGGTCACCCCGAGCGGCCGCTGTCACGCGACGCGCTGGTCGCCAAGTTCATCGATTGCGCCGGACGGGCGGCGCGCCCGCTCGATGCCGCGGGCGCGGCCCGGCTGGCGGAGCGGCTGCTCGCCATCGACGAAGTCGCGGACGTGGGAGCGGTCTTCGCGCCGGGGTAGTCCGGTCCGCGCGCTCAGAGTGTCATTGCCCAGCCTGTCCCGGCCCTCCGGTGCCGGCATCTCCCAAATGGGAGATGCCGGGCCGCGCGGGGTCCCGGACAATCGACGGGCAGGCGGTGGCCCGGCCCGCCGTGCGCGTGTGAGCTTGCTGCAGGGAAACGGAACCATGTTCAGGATCTGGCTGCGTTCGCTGTCGATGGGCCTCGCGCTGGGAGTGGCGGCGGTCGCGTCGGCGTATCCCGCGCCGCCACCGGATCCGTCGCTGCCGCCCTCGGTGGTGCCGCCGGCGATCCAGCAGTTGCGGCGCGCGATGCTCGATCCGGAGGTGAACGCGCTGACCTTCCGCAGCATGGACCGGCTGTTCACGACGCGCACCGTGGCGCGATCCGGGCCCGTCTGGCAACTGCCGCGCAGTGATCGCCCGCTCGATTTCACCTACCGCTTCGAGGGCGTCGAGTACACGCCGGCGGACTTCCTCGAACGCAGCTACACGAATGCGCTGCTGATCATCCGCGACGGACGGATCGTCGCCGAAATCTACCGCAATCACACCGATGCGCAGACCCGCTTCATTGCCTGGTCGGCGACCAAGTCGCTGGTCTCGATCCTGGTCGGCTGTGCGCTGCAGGAGGGGCTGATCGCCTCGCTCGATGATCCGGTCACGCAATACCTGCCGGAGCTGGTCGGCGGCGGCTACGATGGGGTGACCATCCGGCAGGTGCTGCAGATGCGCTCCGGCGTCGACTACGAGGAGCGCTACGACTTCGGCAATCCGGGAGTCGCGGCCCGCAATCACGAGCTCGCACTGGTCACCAACCAGATCCGCTTCGCCGATGCCGCGCGCACGATCCGGCGCAAGCATCCACCGGGCGCGGTCTGGGAATACAAGACCCTCGATACCGCCGTGCTCGGCTGGCTGCTGGAGCGCGTCAGCCACGGCAGTAACCTGGCGGCCTTTGCCGCGCAGCGGTTGTGGGAGCCGCTCGGTGCCGAACAGGATGCGTTCTTCATCATGGACGGCCCGCCGGGCACGGGTCGGGAATTCAGCGGCGCTGGCTTCAACGCGACGTTGCGCGATCTCGGGCGCGTCGGCCTGATGATGCTGAACGAGGGCATGGCGGGTACCGGCCGGCGGATCGTGTCGGCGGAATGGGTGCGCGAGTCGACGCAGCCGACCGGCGGCCCCGGGCCCGGCTACGGCTACCAGTGGTGGACGGTGCCGGACTCGCGTGCCTACGAGGCACTCGGACTGCAGGGGCAGTACATCCATGTCGATCCCGAGACCCGCACGGTCGTCGTCAAGCTCAGCTATTTCCCGCCGGGCCGCAGCCCGGCGGAAGAGGAGACCGCTGCCTTCTTCGCCGCGGTCGCGCGCTGGCCGGCGCAATGAGGCGGAGCTACACGGAGAGGAGTGAGAGCCAATGTCGACCTTGCGTGTTCTGATTCGCGGGGTGCTGCTGGGCGGCACGCTGGCCGGGGTGGCGATGGCGCAGGATCAGGCAGCGCCCCTGGCGCCGGTCCTGCTCGAGGAGACCATCGTGACCGCGCAGCGGCGCGAGGAAAACCTGCAGCAGGTGCCGATTGCCGCGACCGCGCTCGATGCCGCGGCGCTCGAGGCCCGCGCGGTGGCGCGGCTCGCCGACCTGCAGACGGCCACGCCGTCGCTGTCGATCACGAACGCCGGCCAGACGCAGTCGGTCAACATCCGCGGCATCGGGCTCGCGAGCAACTCGCCGAACGCAACCGCCGGCGTCGCCACCTACGTGGACGGCCTGTTCCAGCCGCCGATCGTGCAGTCCAATGGCTTCTATGACCTCGCCAGCATCGAGGTGCTGCGCGGTCCGCAGGGCACGCTGGTCGGCACCAGTTCGACCGGCGGCGCGATCTTCGTCAACTCGCGTAACCCCGAACTCGGTGCAACGGGCGGGCATATCCAGGTCGGCCTCGGCAATTATGACCAGACAGAGGCTGAGGGTGCGATCAACCTGGCCGCCGGCGACAGCCTGGCGCTGCGCCTGGCGGGAATTCACCGCAGCCGCGATTCGTATTTCGAGGATGTCGGTCCCTTCGACAACGACGCCGGCAAGCTCCAGGAGAGCGGCGCGCGCGTCGGCGTCCTCTGGCAGCCCGGCGCATTCCGCGCGCTGGCCAAGGTCGAGTGGCACGATCGCCGGACCGGCGGCTACGACTACCGTCCCGTCGCGGGCACGACCTACGCCGCGTTCCGCGAAGGTGATATCCGCACGCTCAGCTTCGATACGGACACCTCCCATCGCGAGAAGGCGATGCAGGCGAGCCTGGAGCTGCGCCAGGAGTTCGACAGCGGGCTGGTGCTGCGCTGGCTCGGCGGCTACCAGCACAAGCGCATCTTCAGCTTCGATGACATCGACGGCTCGCAGGCGCCGCCCGAGGCCGCCGGCCAGATCATCTGGGACTACTATGCGCGCGAGCGCCAGGACAGCCACGAGCTCAACCTGATCTCCCCGGCCGAGGGGCGCTTCGACTGGATCCTCGGCGCCTATTACCAGCGCAACGTGATCGATGTTCTCATCCTGACCCGCGAGGCCGGATTCCCGATCGACATCTACCCGGCCAACCGGCGCACGACGACCGGCTTCTTCGCCCAGGGAAACTACCAGCTGAGTGAGGCCTGGGAGCTGCAGGCGGGCGCGCGCTACTCCACCTACGAGACGGCCGGTGCCGGTGGTGTGTTCATCGGCAGCGGGATCCCGGGCTTCCCGCCCGGAGGAATCCCGGTCGCCGACCTGTCCGGCCGCTACAGCGAGAACAAGGTGACCGGCAAAGTGGCGCTCAACTGGCAGGTCGACGACCGTAACCTCGCTTACCTGTTTGTCGCACGCGGCTACAAGCCGGGCGGCTTCAACTCCGTCACCTCCAGCTTCCAGCCCGAGACGGTGCTGAACTACGAGCTCGGCCTGAAGTCCACGCTGGCCGGCGGGCGCGTTCGCACGCAGCTGGCGGCGTTCTACAACGACTACAGTGATTTCCAGTTCGACGTGCTCGAGCCGCTGACCGGGCAGGGCGGGATCTTCAACGTGGCCGATGGCACGATCCAGGGTATCGAGGCGCAGGTCGAGGCCCGCTTCGGCGGCTTCGGCTTCGACGCCACGCTGGCGTATGTCGATTCGGAGCTGGACGGCCTGACCTTTGTCAATGAGCGCCTGCTGCCGCCCGGCACCCTGGGCTCGCAGTGTCCGCCCGGCGTGCCATCGAGTCCGCCGTTCTGCTTCGACTACGCGCCGTTCACCGTGACGAGCACGGGCGGGTCCAACCTGTACTCGCCGGAGTGGACGCTGAACCTCGGTGCGGAGTATGCGTTCCGGCTCGGTGACGACGCCGAGCTCACGCCGCGCATCAACTACGCCCACGTCGGCTCGCGCTTTACCTACATCGCCTATTCGCCGGTTTCCGACCGCATCGACAGCTACGGCGTGGTCTCGGCATTGCTGACGCTGCGCAAGGGCGCGTGGCAGGTGACTGCCTATGGCACCAACCTGAGCGATGAGGAATACGTCAGCGGCCAGGCTTCCGCATCGCGCAACGAGTTCTACGGCGCGCCGCGCGAATTCGGCCTGCGCGTCAGCTTCGAGTTCTGATTCAGGCCAGCGCCTGTGCGATCACCGACGAGTACAGCCGCTGGACCAGCTGGGACTGGCGGCTGACACCGACCTTGGCCATTACCTGCTTCAGCTGGTAGCGGACGGTACCGACGGACACCCGCCTCTCGGCCGCATGGTCACCCGGTGACAGGCCGCGGCACAGGGCGGCGGCGAGCTGTGCCTCGGCCGGGGATAGCGCGAACAGCAGGGCGAGCAGCTCTGCTGGCAGGACCGGCGCCGTCGATGGATCGGACAGCACCAACAGGACCGGGCGGCCCGTTGGGGCTGCGGTCCTGGCCGCCAGCTCCGGGCTGTGCAGCGCCTGCAGCCGGACCTGCAGCAGCTGCGCGGCACCATCGCCGCCCAGCACGAAGAACCGCGCCGGCCCATCCGGCGCATCATGGGCCGTCTCCAACACCAGGCGCCGCAGCGCGGCGTGGTCATGCGCCGATGCCGCGAGCAGGCGCTCGCCATGCAGCAGGACCTGGCGCCGGCGCGCGAGCAACTCGCGGGCTGCGCGGTTCGCCTCGCAGATGCGTCCGTCCGCATCGCAGACGATCAGTGCCGCCCGCAGCGAATCGAGGGCGCCCGCCAGCTCGCCGGCCCGTTCGCCGGCGCTGGCGAGCTGCGTGGAGAGGTTCACGGCCTGGCGCAGGTGCGGCAGGAAGCGCCGCGCGAAACCTTCCTCGTCGGCATCGAAATCACGGCGGCAGCCGACATCGCGGTGCAGCACCAGCGCCAGCCGCTCGCCGCCCGGCAGCTCCGAGCCGACGCTCATGAAGGTCCCGAGGCGGGCGGCCGACAGGCGCTCCTGCAGTTCCCGGTAGGCCGAATCATCGGGATCGAACAGGTCGCGGTCGCGAATCACGACCGGGCCCAGTCCAGGGCCGGGCGAACGCCGCGCGCGCATGCGCGGGTTGACTGCGTCGCCGAGGTAGCGGTCGTGAATCTCGCGGTCCGCCTCGGATTCGGAGTCGCGCACGGTCCAGTACGAACGGACCTGGCCCTCGTCGCGGACCAGCAGCTGCACGACAGCGCTGCGCGCGTGCAACGCCTCGCGGATCTCGTCGAGCACGACCGGCCAGCGCTCCCGCATCGTCGGGCAGGAGTAAAGGTCGAGCAGGACCTGGTTCATCTGGGGCGCGGTCATTGCGTGGGCACCTCCCGAATCATCTGCTCTCATACCTCAGGCGCTCGAGGGCGTCAATGCGGGGGCAAGGGAAGGGTAGGGGCCCGAGCCCGCGCGACCTTCCAATTCAAGCCGTGAATGATAGTCATGCAGGCCATGGATTCTGCTGTCCAGCGGCCGTTGTGACCGGCAGCCGCTCCGCGTGCTGCGCCGGGCGTTGCGCAATGTGGCCTCATAGGAGGTCAACAATTGCGAAAATCTGGCCTTGACAGAAGGCCACCCAAGGGACGATGCTCGGGCCATGCCGCTCCACCTGGTCCTCGCGGAAAAGCTGAGCGCCGCCCTCCGGCCGGGCGTGGCGGCTGGATACACGCGGCGCGACGTCTGCCTGCCCGCGGTACCGGGCAAGGTGCACTCGGTCATCGGCATGCGTCGGGCAGGCAAGACCACCTTTCTGCTCCAACTGCTCGCGGCGCGGCGCGGCGCGGTGGTGCCGGAACGGGCCCTGTATCTCAGCTTCGACGATGATCGCCTGGCCGGCATCGCTGGCGAACAGCTCGGCTATCTGCTCGACGAATACTATCGCCGGTATCCCGGGCTCCGGGGCCACAGCAAGGCATACTGGTTCCTCGACGAGATCCAGTTCGTGCCGGAGTGGGAGCGTTTCGCCCGCCGGGTGCTCGACACGGAAAGTATCGAGCTGGTGGTCTCGGGTTCGTCCGCACGGCTGCTGTCGCGCGAGGTGCACACGTCTCTTCGTGGCCGCGGCATGGCCACCGTGGTCCGCCCGTTCAGTTTTCGCGAGTACCTGCGTCACCGGGGTGAAGAGCCTGCCAGGGCGCCGCGCCGCTGGACGGCGGCGGAGCGCTCGCTCGTGGAACGACGCTTTCGCGAGTTCCTCGAGGAGGGTGGATTCCCGGAAGTGCAAGGTCTCGGGCCGGCGCTCCGCATCGAGCTCCTGCAGGGGTACGTAGACACGGTGCTGTTCCGCGATGTGGTCGAGCGCTACAACATTTCGCAGGTGGCTGCGCTGCGCTGGCTGGTACGGCACTGCCTGCGCAATCCCGCCGGCGGCTTCAGCGTCCACCGTTTGAACCGCGATCTGAAGGCCCAGGGCCTCGGCGTTGCGCGGGACCTGGTGCACGCCTTGCTGGGCCATCTCACCGACGCGTTCCTGCTGAGCGCCGTATGGCTCGCGACCGATTCTGAGCGCCAGCGCAACTCGAATCCGCGCAAGATCTATCCCGCTGATCCAGGACTGATTCGTGCGTTCGACTCGAGCGGCCGCGCGAACCTGGGCCACGCGCTCGAGACCGCGGTGCTGAATGAGCTCGAGCGCCGTGGCGCGGAGGTCGCGTATGTGAGAACCGAGGGAGATCTGGAGGTCGATTTCCTGGTTCGCTACCGTGCGGCGGGCGAGGAGCTGATCCAGGTGTGCGCCGACGTGACCGCCGAAGCAACTCTCGCGCGCGAGCTGCGCGCCCTCGATGGGGCCTGGCGTATGCACCGGCGCGCCGTGCGGAGACTGCTGGTGCTGGACCGTAATTCCGCCGCTCGCGTGCGGGCAGCGGGCGTGCAGGTTGAGCCTGCCGCCGAGTGGCTGCTCGGCACCGGGGCCGGGTAAGCCCGGAGGAGCCCGGCCTGAAACCGGCATCACGCCAGGGTTTGTGCCTGGAGCGCAGCGCCCATCGCATGAATGCCGGCGCTGGAATCTTCCCGGGCTGTCCTTGGTCGGGGTGACAGGATTTGAACCTGCGACTCCTACGTCCCGAACGTAGTGCTCTACCAGGCTGAGCTACACCCCGAAATCGTGGTCCTGCGGGTCGGTCAGGCGCTGCGGGTCACCGCAAACCGGGCCAGTGCCGCCAGCCCGTCGCGATAGACCGAGTCAGGAACTCCGGCCAGCGCGTCGAGCGCCCGATCCGCCTCGGTGGCGGCGAGCTCGGCAGTGTAATCAAGCCCGCCGGTGCTTTCAACGATGGCCAGGATCGCCTCATGCCGGTCGGAGCCGCCTTCCGCGATCGAGGTCCGGATCAGGGCAGCCTCTTCCGGCCGGGCCTGGCCGAGCGCGTGGATCAGCGGCAGGGTCGGCTTGCCCTCGGCCAGGTCCTCGCCGACGTTCTTGCCGAGGGTCGCCGCGTCGCCCCGGTAGTCGAGCGCGTCGTCGACCAGCTGGAAGGCGATGCCCAGGTGCCGCCCGTAGCGCTCGAGCGCCTCCTCGATCGGTGGCGGGGCGCCGGCGACGATCGCCGCGATGCGGGCCCCGGCGGCGAAGAGCCGCGCAGTCTTGCGGTCGATGACCTCCAGGTAGCGGATCTCGGTCGTGTCCGGGTCGTGCGAGTTCATCAGCTGCAGCACTTCGCCGGCGGCGATCGTGTTGGTGGCGTCGGCCATCACGCCGATGATCGCGGCGGAGTCGAGCGCGGCCATCATCTGGAATGCGCGCGAATAGAGGAAATCGCCGACCAGCACGCTCGCCGGGCTGCCGAACATCTCGTTGGCCGTGTCGCGGCCACGGCGCTGGCTGGAGTCGTCGACCACGTCGTCGTGCAGCAGCGTTGCGGTGTGGATGAACTCGATCAGCGCGGCGGCGGCGATGTGGCCCTCACCGGTGGCACCGGCCGCCCGGGCGGCCAGCACGACCAGCAGCGGCCGCAGGCGCTTGCCACCGGCGCCGATGATGTACTCGCCAACCTGGCTCACGAGCGCCACGTCGCTCGCGAGCTGGCCGCGGATCCGGGCGTCCACGGCGGTCAGGTCGGCAGCGACCAGGGCGCGAATTTCGTCGAGTTGCATCATTCCCCGGGTTCCCCGGACAGGGACCGGGAATCCTACCGGCAATCGCCGCAGCGGGGAATGCGGACTTCCGCACCGGGCCCCCGCCTCACCCGTTCAGTTCCAGCAGCCTGGCCGTCGGCACGGCCCGGACCTTGCTGGCCAGGTCGAAGCCGTGCTCACCGGCGTGCAGCACATAGAGACGGGTGAGGCGGAGATCCGCGAGCGCCGAGTGCATCGAGGGGGTCAGGGCCGGCGCGGTCGTGCGCTTGACCTCGAAGCCGAGGCGTTCGCGGCCTCTGACTACCAGCAGGTCCAGCTCTGCGCCGCTCGCCGTTCGCCAGAAATAGCGCTCGCTCCGTTCGACCCCCAGGTGCAGGCACAACTGTTGGATGACAAAACCCTCCCAGGAGGCGCCAACCTTCGGATGCCGCTCCAGGCCCAGCCGGTCCCGAATATCCAGTAACGCGTGTAACAGTCCGGTGTCTGTGACATAGACCTTCGGCGACTTGACCTGCCGCTTCTTGAGGTTCTCATGCCAGGGGCGCAGGACCGTGAGGACGAACGCCTGCGCGAGCGTATCGAGGTAGCCGCGGACGGTCGTGTCGGCGGCGCCCAGCGAGCGGCCGATCTCCGAGGCGTTCCATAGCTGACCATGATAATGCGCCAGCATGTTCCAGAACCGCTCCAGTGTCGCGGGCTCGATGCGCAGCCCGAGCGCCGGCAGATCGCGCTCCAGATAGGTCCGGATAAAGCTGCGCCGCCAGGAGAAGCTCTGCGATTCCGAGCGGGCGAGGTACGCGGCGGGGAAGCCCCCACGCAGCCACAGGCGATTGAAATTTCCGGAGCCGATTTCATCGACGGCAAAGCCGGGGAGTTCGTGGTAGGCGATGCGCCCGGCCAGGGTCTCGGCACTTTGCCTGAGCAGTTCGGGGGCGGCACTGCCCAGCACCAGGAAACGTGTCCTGCGCGGGCGGCGGTCGGCGAGGACGCGCAGGCTGGCAAACAGATCCGGGCGCCGCTGGACCTCGTCCAGGACCACCAGGCCGCGCAACGGAGGCAGTGTGAGCATCGGGTCTGCCAGTCGGGCCAGATCCCCCGGGTGCTCCAGATCAAAGAAATGCGATTCGTCGGGACCGGCCAACTCGCGTGCCAGGGTGCTCTTTCCGACCTGGCGTGGCCCGACCAGCGCAACGACGGGGTACTGGCGGAGCAGTCGCCTCAGCGTATCGGCATGGCGCTTCCTGGACACCTGCATGCCGGAATCGTACCCTGCAAATCCGGTGGATGCCACCGAATTTGCAGGGTTGTGGCGTCCTGGCGCCGGCGTGATGGCGTCGGGTTGCCGTGACCGTAACACCGACATCAACACCGGTTTGACCCCCGGGGCGCCCGCCACTACAATTGCCGGCTCAATTCTGGAGTCCAGACCGTCATGTACGCCGTCATTGCCACCGGTGGCAAGCAGTACCGGGTGAGCGAGGGTACCGTCGTGCGCATCGAGAAGCTCGATGCGGATGCCGGCGCCACCGTGGAGTTCAACCAGGTCCTGCTGGTCGGCGAGGGCGCCGACGTAGCTATTGGCCGGCCCTATGTGACCGGCGCCAGCGTCACCGCCACGGTGCAAGCGCACGGCAAGGCGGACAAGGTCCGTATCGTCAAGTTCCGGCGCCGCAAGCATTACCTGCGGCAGAAGGGTCACCGGCAGCCGTACACCGAGATCCGGGTCACCGGCATTCTGGCGGCCTGATCGGCGAGCGAGGAGAGCAGCAATGGCACATAAGAAAGCAGGCGGCAGCACCAGGAACGGCCGCGAGTCCCAGTCCAAGCGCCTGGGCGTCAAGAAGTTCGGCGGCGAGCACGTGCTGGCCGGCAATATCCTCGTGCGCCAGCGGGGCACGCCGTATCGGGCCGGCGTCAATGTCGGCTGCGGGACCGATCACACGCTGTTTGCGAAGGTGACGGGCCGGGTGGAGTTCCGGCGCAAGGGCGAGAACAGCCGGTTGTTCGTCAGCGTCCTCCCGGAATAGGGCGGAGGCTCAAGGATCCACGAGAAACCCCGGCCCGACCGGGGTTTTTCATCTGCGGTTGCGGGGCACTATGCAGTTCGTCGACGAGGCCCTGGTCAAGGTCGTCGCCGGTCACGGCGGCCGCGGTGCCGTCAGTTTCCGGCGCGAGAAGTTCGTGCCCTTCGGCGGGCCCGACGGCGGTGACGGTGGCCTCGGCGGCAGCGTCTACCTGCGGGCCCAGGAGGGCATCAATACGCTGGCGGACTACCGCATCCGGCGGACTTTCCGGGCCGGCAACGGCCAGCCTGGCAGCGGCCAGGAATGCACTGGCCGGGGCGGCCCGGACCTCTACCTGCCGATGCCGGTCGGTACGGTCATTTTCGACGAGGACACCGGCGAGACGCTCGGGGATCTCACGGCCGCCGGCCAGACCCTGCTGGTCGCCCGGGGCGGCAAGGGTGGCTGGGGCAACCAGCGCTACAAGAGCTCGGTCAACCGGGCCCCGCGCCAGAGCACGCCGGGGCTGGAGGGCGAGGCGCGCACGCTGCGCGCGGAGCTGCGCCTGCTGGCCGATGTCGGCCTGCTCGGGCTGCCGAACGCCGGCAAGTCCACGCTGATCCGCGCCGTCTCGGCGGCGCGGCCACGGGTAGCGGACTACCCGTTCACCACGCTGCACCCGCAGCTCGGTGTCGTCGCGGTCGGGGCGCTGCGGAGCTTCGTGATGGCCGACATCCCGGGGCTGATCGAGGGTGCCGCCGAGGGCGCCGGCCTCGGCATCCGCTTCCTGAAGCACCTGCAGCGCACGCGGCTGCTGCTGCACCTGGTCGATATCGCGCCGCCCGATCCCGCGGCCGACCCGGTGGCCGGAGCCCGGGCGATCGTTGCGGAACTGCGCAAGTTCAGCCCGGAACTGGCGAAGAAGGAGCGCTGGCTGGTGCTCAACAAGATCGACCTGCTGCCCGCCGACGAGTGCGAGCAGCGCTGCAGGGAAATCGTGCGGCGCCTGCGTTTCCGCGGGCCGGTATTCCGGATTTCGGGGGCGACGGGAGCGGGGACCGGGCCGCTGTGTCAGGCGGTCATGAACCGGCTGGAGTCAGCGCCTTGACGCGCCGCGCCAGGCGGCTCTTGTGTCGCGCCGCCTTGTTGCGGTGAAGGATGCCCTTGCGGGCCATCGCGTCGATCACCGGCGTCGCCTCTTTCAGCGCGGCAGCGGCCTCGGGCTGGTTGCCCGATTCGACCGCGGCGACGACCTTGCGCACCGCGCCACGGACCCGGGAGCGCTGGGTGACATTGCTGGCCCGGCGCTTGATGGCCTGGCGGGCACGCTTTTCGGCTGACTTGCTGTTGGCCACGGAGAGACTCCGGTTCGGCGGTTCATTGCGAGCCGCGCATTCTGCGCAGCTGGGCCGGGCTTGTCAACGCGCTATAGTGCCCGGCGCATGAGCCGGGCATTCCTGCAGAGCACCTCGGTGGTCGGTTCGATGACGCTGCTGTCGCGCGTCTCGGGCCTGGTCCGCGACATGGTCTATTCGCGGGCCTTCGGTGCCGGCGGCCTGATGGACGCCTTCCTGGTTGCGTTCAAGATCCCCAATTTCCTGCGCCGGCTGACCGCCGAGGGGGCCTTTTCGCAGGCCTTCGTCCCGGTCATCACCGAATACCGGGTGCGCCGCGAGCAGGAGGAGGTGCGGCGCCTGGTCGCGGGCGTGGCCGGTACCTTCGGCACCCTGCTGCTCGCCGTCACGGTGATCGGCGTGGTCGCGGCGCCGGTGCTGGTGTTCGTGTTCGCGCCGGGATTCCGCGCCGATGGCGATCGCTTCGACCTTGCGGTCGACATGCTCCGCTTCACCTTTCCGTACCTGTTTTTCATCTCGCTGGTGGCGCTCGCGAGCGGTGCGCTGAACAGCTACGGCCGCTTCGGCCTGCCGGCGTTCACGCCCGTGCTGCTCAACCTGGTGATGATCGTGTTCGCGGCCTTCATCGCGCCGCACTGCGACTCCCCGGGGCTCGCCCTCGCGATCGGCGTGTTCGTGGCCGGCTTCGTGCAGCTGGCCGCGCAGCTGCCGGCGCTGCGGGCGATCGGCCTGCTGGCGCTGCCGCGCTTTGACCACCTGCACGAGGGCGTGCGCCGCATCGGCCGGCTGATGCTGCCCGGCATCTTCGGCTCCTCGGTCGCGCAGGTCTCGCTGCTGCTCGATACGCTGATCGCCTCGTTCCTGGCGACCGGCAGCATCGCCTGGCTCTATTACGCCGACCGCCTGGTCGAGTTTCCGCTCGGGGTGTTCTCGATCGCGCTCGCGACCGTGATCCTGCCGGGCCTGTCCGCGCACCACGCCGGTCGTTCGCCGGAGAAGTTCGCGGCGACCCTCGACTGGGCCCTGCGCCTGACAGTCGTGATCGTGGCGCCGGCGGCCACCGGACTGCTGCTGCTGGCCGGCCCGCTGACGGCGACGATCTTCGGCTACGGCGAGTTCGGTCCGCGGGACGTCACCATGTCCGCATACGCGCTGATGGCCTATGCCGTCGGCCTGGCCGGCTTCTCGCTGGTCAAGGTGCTGGCACCGGGCTATTTCGCGCGCCAGGACACGCGCACGCCGGTGCGGGTCGGCATCATTGCGCTGTCGGTCAACATGGGCTTCAACCTGGCCGTGGTCGTGCCGGCGTACCTGCTGGGCTTTGCCTTTCCGCATGCGCTGCTGGCGCTGTCGACGGGTCTTTCGGCGCTGCTGAACGCCGCGCTGCTGTACCGCGGGCTGCGCCGGGACGGTGTCTACACGCCGTCGGCCGGATGGCGCCGGCTGCGGCTGCAGGTGCTGCTCGCCTGCCTCGCCATGGCCGGTTTCCTGTGGTGGGCATCCGGCGTCTGGTCCGCCTGGGCTGGTTCGGGGGCCGGCCTGCGCGCCGGCCGGCTCGGATTGTGCGTCGGTGGCGGCGCGGCCGTGTATTTCGGGGTCCTGTGGGCATCCGGACTGCGCGTCCGGCACCTCAGGTCTCTATAATTCCACGCTTTGTTCCATCCGGCGCCCCCACAGCGATGCTGATTGCCCGCGGCCTTGCCCCAGCGAAAGGTTTCACCCGCGGCTGCGCAGTCGCGATCGGCAGCTTTGACGGCTTGCACCGCGGGCATCAGGCGATCCTGGCCCGCCTCGCGGAGTACGGCCATGAGCATGAGCTGCCCATCGCCGTGTTGACCTTCGAGCCGCATCCACGCGAGTACCTGCGGCCGGACGAGGCTCCGGCGCGATTGATGCGCCTGCGTGACAAGGCCGAGATGCTGGCGGCGGCCGGTGTCGACCAGTTGCGGGTGCTGCGCTTCAATGCGGCGCTCAGCCGCTGGGACGGGACGGCCTTCACCTCGCGGGTGCTCGAGGGGGCGCTGGCCGCGCGCCGCGTGGTGGTCGGTGAGCGCTTCGGCTTCGGTTATGAGCGCAGCGGCGACGTGGCGCTGCTGCGGGCTGAGGGCCTCCACCGCGGCTTTACGGTGGACGAAGTGCCGGCCTTCTGCATCGGTGGCGCGCCGGTCAGCTCGACCCGCCTGCGCGCAGCACTGGCCGCTGGCAACCTGGACGAGGCGCGCCTGCTGCTCGGCCGGGACTACCGCATCAGCGGCCGGGTCATTGACGGCCGGCGGCTCGGGCGCCAGCTCGGGTTTCCGACTGCGAACCTGCGGTTGCACCGGCGGGTTCCGCCGGTAGCGGGGGTGTTCGCGGTGCGGGTCACGGGTGGCGGCCTCGAACGCCAGCCGGGGGTGGCCTCGGTGGGTACGCGCCCGACGGTCGGCGGCCGCGAATGGCTGCTCGAGGTGTTTGTATTCGATTTCGATGGGCCGCTCTATGGCGAGCGGCTCGACGTGGATTTCATCGCGCGCCTGCGCGAGGAGCGCCGCTTCGCCGACCTGGAGTCGATGACGGCACAGATCCGCGAAGATGCGCGCCAGGCGCGCGAACTGCTGTTCGCACGGGGATAACACTTGGACTACCGCAAGACGATCAACCTGCCGGACACGCGATTCCCGATGAAGGCGGATCTCGCGCGGCGCGAGCCGGAAATGGTCGCCCGCTGGCAGCGGGACGATCTCTACGGGCGGCTGCGCAACAAGACGGCCGGTCGGCCCCGCTTCGTGCTGGTGGACGGGCCGCCCTATGCGAACGGCGCGATCCACATCGGTCACGCCGTCAACAAGATTCTCAAGGACATCATCGTCAAGTCGCGCACGCTCGATGGCTACGATTCGCCGTACGTGCCGGGCTGGGACTGCCATGGCCTGCCGATCGAACAGCAGGTCGAGAAGAAGCACGGACGGGTCGGCCACAAGCTCGATGCCGATGCCTTTCGCCGCACCTGCCGCGAGTACGCGGCGAGCCAGGTCGCGGCGCAGAGCGCCGATTTCCAGCGCCTCGGGGTGATCGGTGACTGGAACAATCCTTATCTCACGATGGCCTCGAACTACGAGGCCGAGCAGCTGCGGGCCTTTGCCGGCATCATCCGCCGCGGCCACCTGGTGCGCGGCTTCAAGCCGGTGCACTGGTGCCTGGACTGCCGTTCGTCGCTGGCCGAGGCCGAGGTCGAGTACGAGGAGCGCACCTCGCCGGCCGTGGACGTGCGGTTTCCGGTGGTCGACCCGCTCGACGCCGCGCGCCGCTTCGGTGCAGCGAGCAGCAGCCTCGAAGGCGCCGCGATCGCCATCTGGACGACGACGCCGTGGACGCTGCCGGCGAACCAGGGCGTCTGCCTGCATCCGCTGCTGGACTACGTGCTGGTCGAGTTCACGCTCGCCGCCGGTCCGCAGCGCCTGATCGTCGCGGCGGGCCTGGTCGAGTCCTTCGCCGCGCGCATCGGCGCCACCGCGCCGCGCGAGCTCGCGCGGCTGCGCGGCGAGAAACTGGAGGGCCTGCGGCTCGAACATCCGTTCTACGAGCGCGAGGTGCCGGTGATCCTCGGTGACCATGTCACTCTCGATACCGGCACCGGCGCCGTGCACACGGCTCCGGCGCACGGTACCGAGGACTACGCAGTCGGTCGTCACTACGGCCTGCCAGTCGAGAACCCGGTCGGACCGGATGGCCGCTTCGTCGCCGGCACGCCGCTGTTCGAGGGCCAGAACGTGTTCGACGCCAACGCCAGCGTCGTGGCGACGCTGCAGGCCGCCGGCCGACTGCTGCATCACGAGCCCTACCTGCACAGCTATCCGCACTGCTGGCGTCACAAGACGCCGGTGATCTTCCGCGCCACGCCGCAGTGGTTCCTCGGCATGGAACGGCGCGGCCTGCGCCGCGATGCGCTCGCCGAGATCCGCAAGGTGCGCTGGGTGCCATCCTGGGGCGAGCAGCGCATCGCCAGCATGATCGAGACGCGGCCGGACTGGTGCATCTCGCGCCAGCGGTCCTGGGGCGTGCCGCTCGCGCTGTTCGTGCATCGTGAGACCGACGAGCCGCATCCGCAGACGCCGGAGCTGCTCGAGCAGGTCGCAGCGCTGGTCGAGGATGGCGGCATCGAGGCCTGGTTCGCGCTGAATCCCAAGCAGCTGCTCGGCGACGAGGCACTGATCTACGAGAAGTGCAGCGACGTCATGGACGTGTGGCTCGATTCCGGCGTCGTGCATCACTGCCTGCACGCACTGCGGCCCAGTACGATTCCGTTTCCGGCGGACGTCTACCTCGAGGGATCCGACCAGCACCGCGGCTGGTTCCACAGCTCGTTGCTGGCCGCGGTCGCCGGCAAGGGCGTCGCGCCGTACCGCCAGGTCGTCACGCACGGCTTCACGGTCGACGACCGTGGCCGCAAGATGTCGAAGTCGCTCGGCAATGTCGTCGCGCCGCAGCAGGTCATGAACAGCCTCGGTGCCGATGTGCTGCGCCTGTGGGTCGCGGCCACCGACTACAGCGCCGAGATGAGCGTCTCCGACGAGATCCTGAAGCGCATGTCCGACAGCTACCGGCGCCTGCGCAACACGGTGCGCTTCCTGCTCGGCAACCTCGCCGGCTTCGATCCGGTGCAGGACGCGCTGCCGCCGGCAGAGCTCGTCGCGCTCGATCGCTGGGCGCTGGCACGCGCCGGACAGCTGCAGCAGGAGGTCATTGAGGCCTACCGCGACTACGATTTCCACCGGATCTACCAGAAGGTGCACGGCTTCTGCGTCGTGGACCTCGGCGCCTTCTGGCTCGATGTCCTCAAGGACCGCCTGTATACGCTGCCGGCGGCGAGTCCGGCGCGGCGCTCGGCCCAGACGGCGATCTACCACATCGCCGAGGCGATGGTGCGCTGGCTGGCACCGATCCTGTCCTTCACCGCCGAGGAAATCTGGGAGCACCTGCCCGGCCGGCGCGAGGAATCGGTGCTGTTCTCGACCTGGTGGCCGCTGCCGGAGGTGCCCGCGGCGGATGCGATCGACTGGGATGCGGTGATCGCGCTCAAGACCGACGTCGCCCGCGAGCTGGAGCGCCTGCGCGTGGCCGGGCAGCTCGGTGCGCCGCTCGAGGCGCGGGTGGACGTCTTTCTCGACGAGGTGCAGCATGCGCGCATGGCTGCGCTGGGCGACGAACTGCGCTTCGTGCTGATCACCTCGGCGGCGCGGATCCGTCCCGCCGCGGAGCGTCCGGCGTCTGCCGTGGCGGCAACGACGGTTGCGCCGACTGGCGCGTGGATCGAGGTCGGGGTGCACGCTGCGCCGAAGTGCGCACGTTGCTGGCACCACAGCGAGAGCGTGGGCGCGGATCCGCGGCACCCGGAGATCTGCCTGCGCTGCGTCGGCAACCTCGAGGGCCCGGGCGAGAAGAGGTGCTGCGCGTGAGCGAACCGGCGCCGGCCCGGCCCAATGCGCTGGTCTGGCTGTGGCTCTCGGTCGCGGTCATCGTGCTCGATCAGGCGAGCAAGTGGCTGATCGTGCAGAACCTCACGCTCTACGAAATCCGCGTGCTGCTGCCGGTGCTCGAGCTCACGCGACTGCATAACACCGGCGCGGCCTTCAGCCTGCTGGCCGGTGCCGGCGGCTGGCAGCGCTGGTTCTTCGTCGGGCTGGCAACCGTCGTCAGCGCCGGCATCGCCTGGTGGCTGCGCACGCTGCCGGCGCGCGGCCAGCCCTGGCTCGTGACCGGGCTCGCGCTGCTGCTCGGTGGCGCGGTGGGCAACGTGATCGACCGGCTGCTCCATGGTCACGTCATCGACTTCCTGCATTTCCACTGGCAGCAGTGGTACTACCCGGCCTTCAACGTCGCGGACATCGCAATCAGCTGCGGCGCAGCACTGCTGATCCTCGATGCGCTGCTGCATTCGCGGCGCGGGCAGGCCGGGCGGCCGTGAAGGTCCTGCTGGCGAATCCCCGCGGCTTCTGTGCCGGCGTGGACCGCGCGATCGGCATCGTCGAGCGTGCGCTCGAGCTCTTTGGCGCGCCGATCTGGGTGCGCCACGAGATCGTGCACAACCGCTCCGTGGTCGAGCGGCTGCGCGGCATGGGCGCGGTGTTCGCCGAGGAGCTCGATGCGGTACCGGACGGCGCGACCGTGATCTTCAGCGCCCATGGCGTGGCCCGGTCCGTCGCGGAGGAGGCGGCCCGTCGCCGGCTGCGCGTGTTCGATGCCACCTGTCCGCTGGTGACCAAGGTGCACATGGAGGTCGGGCGCTATGCGCAGGATGGCCGCGACGTGATCCTGGTCGGACACGCCGGACATCCGGAAGTCGTGGGCACGATGGGGCGCTTCGATGCATCCCAGGGCGGGCGGATCCATCTCGTCGAGACCGTCGCCGACGCGGAGCGGATCACCCCGCGCGATCCGGCGCGGGTCGCGGTGGTCACGCAGACGACACTGTCGGTCGATGACACGGCGCGGGTCATGGAGACTTTGCGCCGGCGCTTTCCGGCCCTTCTGAGCCCGCGCCGGGAGGATATCTGCTACGCGACGCAGAACCGCCAGGACGCGGTGCGGCTGCTCACCCGGGACTGCGACGCCATTGTCGTCGTTGGTTCGCAGTCGAGTTCGAACTCGAACCGCCTGTGCGAGATCGCGACCGCGCGCGGCATCCCGGGATACCTGGTGGACGGTGCCGGCGACCTGCGCCGGGAGTGGTTCGAGGGCTGCGCGGTGGTCGGGGTAACGGCCGGAGCTTCCGCGCCGGAGGCGCTGGTTCGCGAGGTCATTGCGCGGCTGTGCGACTGGGGTGGCGAGGAAGTGGCTGAGCTCGCCGGCGCCCCGGAAAATGTCGTGTTCGCGTTGCCGCCGGAGCTGCGCGGCGCGCGCTCGCCCTGAGGGCGGGTAGCAAAGCTACCAGCAGCGCGCAGTCGTGTCCCGGCCGGTGGCATCACGGGCCTCGCGACGGCCGGTCGCATCGAGCACGAGCCGCTGGCACAGCGGATCGCCCGCGGAGCCGTCGGGAGCGCTCGCGATTGCCGCGACGCGGAAGTCCGCCGCATCGGCTTGCTCGACCAGCAGCCGGTAATGCCGGTGCGGGGTGAGAGAGGCCACCGGCAGGCCGGGTGGTTCGTCCCCGGGAGTCGCGTCGAGGCGTCCACTGTAGGTCCGGTGCGCGAGATGGAATCGCTCCTGTTCCGCGGCGACCGCGAGCAGTGCGTGCACGGCTTCGACGCGGTAGCCGCGTTGCAGGTGATTGCGGTACGAGGAGGCCGCGAGCGCGCTGGTGATCGCGACCAGCACCAGCGCGATCAGCAGCTCGATCAGCGTGAATCCACGGGTGGTCGCAGGCGTCGCCATGAGGTCTTTACCGGAGCATTGGACCAGCCGGCGTCGAAGACTTCGGCGCCGGCGATGCCGAAATAGCGCGCGGGGGCGTCCACACCCCGGCTTTCCCCGAAGCGCAGCGCGGGCGGCAGGCCGGATCCGATGAGCTCGCGCGGTTCCTCGAAGTCGCGGGCCGTGCGTACGACGGGCAGCCCGGTGGCCGGCTCGAGGGCGTACAGGCGCCGGATCCCCGGCGGTGGCCCGCAGGGTGCGTCCGGGGAATACGGCAACGGCTGGTAGGTGCGCAGCCACAGCGCGCGATCAAAGGTCAGCGTCGGTCCGATCACCTTTTCGCCGCTGCCATGGCGCGCAAGCCGCAGAAACCAGCCCGGCGCAGCGGCTGGCATGGGTCCCTCGGCTTCAGTGGAGTCGTGCAGGTCGGACTCGGTGAGTACCCGCGTGCTGCCGGGGGGCTCGCGATCGAAGAGCACGTAGGCACGATCGACGGTGCTGGTATCACGCGGCCGCGTCAGCCAGCCCGAGCCGACGGCGAGCGTGAGCCGGAGCGTGCCCTCGAGCCGCGTCAGCGAGGCATCCGGCGTCGCGAAGAAGCGCTGGGCTCCGGTGCCGAGCCGCGCGATCCGCCGCGCGCGCGCGAGCTGCCCCACGGTCGCGCCGCTCTCGAAATCAAAGCGCCACAGCGAGCCGGTGATGTCGAGCTGGTAGAGGCGGTCCAGTCGACCGTCGCCATCGAGGTCGAGGGCCCTCGGCGCCGAGGCCAGGCTGGCGGTGAATCCAGCCAGGCCGAGCGTGACCTCGGCATCGTCCTCGCTGCCCGCCTGCCACAACACGCGGCCAGTCATCGCGTCGACCACCGACAGCCGGTTGCCAGCACCCGCGGTGGATTCGGCTGGAAGATTGAAGCGCCGGTCGTAGCCGCCGGCGAGCAGCACCACCCAGTCGCCGGCGGATTGCCCGGAGTCCGCAATCGACAGGCGCGTCACGACCGGTTCAGGCCGGCCCTCCGCGGTGCCGCCGGAGGGATCGAAAGTCCACAGCAGTCGTGGCTCTGC
>SCUD01000120.1 GCA_004297335.1 Gammaproteobacteria bacterium | reverse complement strand
GCGGCATACTGGACGAACTTGGCATCGAGGGCCGGAAGTGAGCGCACCGCAGCACGCCGTCACCGACCAGGACATCGCCGACTGCTTCGAGGTGATGGCCGAGCTGCGCCCGCATCTCGATCGCGCGACCTTCGTGCCGCTGGTGCGCAGCATGGAGGCCGAGGGCTTCCGGCTGGCCTGCATTCGCAATGGCGACCGCGTCGTCGCGGTCGCCGGCTACCGGATCTCGACCAACCTGTTCTGCGGACGCAATCTCTACGTCGACGATCTCGTCACCGCGGAGACGGAGCGCTCCCAGGGCCACGGACGGACACTGCTCGACTCGCTGCGCGGCATCGCGCGCGAGCACGGCTGCCGCTGGCTGCACCTCGACTCCGGCGTGCAGCGCAAGCGCGCACATCAGTTCTACCTGCGCGAAGGACTCGAGCTCTCGAGCTACCACTTCCGCGAGGAGCTCCAGGGAGCGGCCATTACGACTGCAGCCGGTTGAACCCCAGCGAGCTGCGCCGGGTGGCCGGCCAACTTCTTGGCGGGCGCTGTTGACCGCAACCAGTGGTTGGCATATGCTTTGGCATATACCTGAATGGAGCCACGCGCCATGGCTGAAACCGAACGTCACGTCCGGCTGTTCCGCAATGGCCGCAATCAAGCCCTGCGCATTCCCCGCGAGTTCGAACTGGAGGGGGACGAGGCCATTCTGCGTAAGGAGGGTGACCGCCTCGTCATCGAGCCGGTCCGCAAGGGCCGCCTGCTCGCATTGCTGGACTCCCTGCGGCCACTGAAGCAGGAATTCCCCGACGTCGATGATGATCTTGCGCCGCTGGACGAAGCGGAACTCTGAGCGTGTCGCTCGGTTACCTGCTGGACACCAACATCCTCTCCGACCTGGTCCGGCGGCCACGCGGTCGAGTGGCGAGCCGGATTGCCGAGGTCGGCGAGGATTCGATCTGCACCAGCGTCGTCGTGGCCGCGGAACTCCGTTACGGCGCGGCGAAGTCGGGATCCCAGCAGCTTGCCGGCCGCGTCGACCTGCTGTTGTCCGCGCTGGCGATCCTGCCGCTGGAGCCGCCGGCAGATCGCCGGTACGGAGAGCTTCGTCACCAGCTCGCGCAGCGGGGCATTCCCATCGGACCGAATGATCTGTTGATCGCGGCCCATGCGATTGCGGCCGGCCTGACACTCGTCACGGCCAACACCCGCGAATTCGAGCGCGTTCCGTCCCTGCGGATTGAGAACTGGTTGCTCGCGTGAAACGCACCCGCCCGAACCCGGACCTCAGGCCAGGTCGAAGCGATCCAGGTCCATGACCTTGACCCATGCCGCGACGAAGTCCCGGACGAACTTCGGCTGCGCATCCGCGCTGCCATAGACTTCGGCCAGTGCCCGCAGCTCGGAGTTCGAGCCGAAGACGAGATCCACGCGCGTACCGGTCCAGCGGGTCTTGCCCGTCTTGCGGTCGCGCCCTTCGAACACGTCCCCGGCCGGCTTCCACTCGGTGCCCATGTCGAGCAGGTTGACGAAGAAGTCGTTGCTCAGCGTCTCCGGTCGCGCAGTGAAGACGCCGTGACGTGACTGGCCGACGTTGGCGTTGAGCACATGCATGCCGCCGACGAGCACCGTCATCTCGGGTGCGGTCAACGTCAGCAATTGCGCCTTGTCGACCAGCAGCTCTTCGGCGGAGACCGCGTACTTGCCCTTCAGGTAATTGCGGAAGCCGTCCGCAACCGGCTCGAGCACGGCAAAGGACTCCACGTCGGTCTGCGCCTGCGCTGCGTCCATGCGCCCGGGAGTGAACGGGACCTTGACCGTGATCCCCGCCTTCTTCGCGGCGCGCTCGACGCCCGCGCAACCGGCGAGCACGATCAGGTCGGCGAGCGATACCCGCTTGCCACCCCGGGCCGACTTGTTGAAAGCAGACTGGATGCCCTCGAGCGTCTTCAGCACTTTCGCGAGCTGGGCCGGCTGGTTGACCGCCCAGTCCTTCTGCGGCGCGAGGCGGATCCGCGCGCCATTCGCACCGCCGCGCTTGTCGGAGCCGCGGAAGGTGGAGGCCGACGCCCAGGCGGTCACAACCAGCTGCGAGACACTCAGTTTCGAGGCCAGGATCCTGGCCTTCAGCGCGGCGATGTCCTTGTCGCCGATCAGCTTGTGGTTGACCGGCGGGATGGGGTCCTGCCAGAGCAGCGGCTCCGCGGGAACCTCGGGGCCGAGGTAACGGGCACGCGGACCCATGTCGCGGTGTGTCAGCTTGAACCACGCCCGCGCGAATGCGTCGGCGAACTCGTCCGGATTTTCAAGGAAGCGCCGCGAAATCTTCTCGTAGGCCGGGTCGAAGCGCAGCGAGAGGTCGGTCGTCAGCATCGCGGGCGCGATACGCCTGGACTTGTCGTGCGCGTGCGGCACGGTGCCGGCACCGGCGCCGCCCTTCGGCGTCCACTGGTGGGCACCGGCCGGGCTCTTCGTCAGCTCCCATTCGTAACCGAACAGGTTCCAGAGGAAGTTGTTGCTCCACTTCGTCGGCGTCGTGGTCCAGGTGACCTCCAGGCCGCTGGTGATCGTGTCGGCGCCCTTGCCGCTGCCGAAGCTGTTCTTCCAGCCGAGGCCCTGCTCCTCGATCGGCGCGGCCTCGGGCTCCGGTCCCACGTGTGAGGCCGGACCGGCGCCGTGCGTCTTGCCGAAGGTGTGGCCACCCGCGATGAGGGCCACAGTCTCCTCATCGTTCATCGCCATGCGTCCAAAGGTCGTGCGGATGTCCCTGGCCGCCGCAATGGGATCGGGATTTCCGTTCGGGCCTTCCGGATTCACATAGATCAGGCCCATCTGCACGGCAGCGAGCGGATTCTCCAGCTTGCGCTCACCGCTGTAGCGCTGGTCCTCCAGCCACTTGCTCTCGGAGCCCCAGTAGACGGATTCGTCCGGCTCCCAGACGTCCGCGCGGCCACCGCCGAAGCCGAAGGTCTTGAAGCCCATCGATTCGAGCGCGACGTTGCCGGCCAGGATCATCAGGTCGGCCCAGGAGATCCGGCGGCCGTACTTCTGCTTGATCGGCCACAGCAGCCGGCGGGCCTTGTCGAGACTGACGTTATCGGGCCAGCTGTTGAGCGGCGCGAAGCGCTGCTGGCCGGAGCCGCCGCCGCCGCGACCATCGCTGATACGGTAGGTGCCGGCGCTGTGCCAGGCCATGCGCACGAACAGCGGTCCGTAGTGGCCGAAGTCCGCCGGCCACCAGTCCTGCGAGTCGGTCATCAGCACCCGGAGGTCCTTCTTCACCGCGGCGAGGTCCAGGCTCCTGAACTCCTTGGCGTAGTCGAAGCCCTCGCCCATGGGATCGGACTTCGACGAGTGCTGATGCAGGGTCTTCAGGTTGAGCTTGCTGGGCCACCAGTCCTGGTTCGAAGGGCCGCGCCCGACCGCAGGCTTGAAGGGGCACTTGGTTTCGGTGGACATGGTCGCTCTCCTGATCTGGACTCTGCAGGCAATGTACGCCAGGCTAGCTATAGATGCCAGGTTGCATATTCGATCGAATCAATAGTTACGATCTATTATGCAGCGTGGTCTCGACCAAATGCAGATGTATTGTCATTTGGTCATACCATATGCAATCATAGTTGCATGTGGTCGCGCGACTATTGGGCCGACAAGCTCGAACGACTGTGGCAGACCCGCTCGGTCATCTGGTTGCCCGGCGTTCGGCGGGCGGGCAAGACCACCCTCTGCCGCTCGCTGCCCGGGATCGAGTACTTCGATTGCGAGCTACCGCGACAGCGGCGCGAGATGGAAGATCCAGAGGCGTTTCTGCAACGGCTGCGGGGCAAGCGGACGGTTCTCGACGAGGTGCACCGTCTGGCCAACCCGTCCGAATTGCTGAAGATAGCTGCCGACCATTATCCCGATGTCCAGATCATTGCGACCGGCTCCTCGACACTCGGTGCCACGCGCAAGTTTCGCGATTCGCTGACCGGGCGGAAGGCAGAGATCTGGCTCACGCCCGCAATGAGCCAAGATCTGGCGTCATTCCATATTGAGCAGCTCGAGCGGCGCCTCTACCGAGGTGGGCTGCCACCCTTTCTCCTGGCCGATCCGCCGGCAGAGCGCGACTTTCAGGAGTGGATGGAAGCCTATTGGGCCAAGGATATCCAGGAGCTGTTCCGGCTCGAGCGACGGCATTCATTCCTGCGCTTCGTCGAATTACTGCTGGCATCGAGTGGCGGCATCTTCGAGGCGACACGTTTTGCCCGCCCGAGTGAAGTAAGCCGCACAACGATCGCCAACTATCTCTCCGTGCTGGAGATGACCTACGTCGCGCACGTCGTGCGCCCCTACTCCACGGGCAAGACGGCCGAGATTGTCGCGGCGCCCAAGGTCTACGGTTTCGACACCGGCTTCGTCTGCTATTTCCGTGGCTGGCACCAGCCGCGTCGCGAAGACCTGGGGCTGCTGTGGGAACACTATGTCCTCAACGAGCTGCATGCACGGCTGCAAAGCCGCCGCATCCAGTACTGGCGCGACAAGCAGGGCCATGAAGTCGATTTCGTCCTCGCGCGCCGAAGCAAGCCGCCGCTGGCGATCGAGTGCAAGTGGTCCGCATCCAACTTTGATCCCGGGGCACTCAAGGCCTTCGCCACACGTTATCCCACGGCCGAGAATTTCGTGATTGCACAGGACGTCGAGCGTGCGTATGCAAGGAACTACGGTGCGTTGAGCGTTACCATTACTGGACTCGAAGATTTCGTCCGGCGAGTCGAAGTCGGGCCGGAAGGGCTCCCGGTCTGAAGGGTTGCGCATGGCTTGCCACCAGCGAACTGATGACACGGTCGGCCCATCATCCGGCCCTTCGGTGCTAAGATATTTTCAAGATATCTTGTGACAGGACTTGACCATGAGCTCGACTCAGCCCGGCCGGCGGACCCGGAATGTCCTCCTGCGCTACCGCGAGCGCGACACGCCGTTTACGGTCACGCGCCGGACGACCACCCGGCTGGCGGAGACGCTCGGCATGACTGAAACCCAGGTCATCCACCTCGCGCTCGCCGAACTGGCTTCGCGGCATCTCCCGAACTACGCACCCGACGAGGGCTCGCTCCAGCCCGCGACCGTCCGCGCGATCGGGAGGCGGGTGCAGCAGGGACGCATGACCCGCACCGAGTCGCTCTTTTGAGCGACGCCGGTCGCTGGCCACTTCCCAGGGTCGGCGACATCGTCTGGTGCCACTTCCCTGAGGACCTGAGCCCCGGCCCCGGCCCGAAGCCGCGCCCGGCATTGGTCCTCGCCGTCGGTTCCATCGATGATCAGCCCGCCGTAGAGGTGGCCTTCGGCACGAGCCAGAGGACGAATCGCCTTTATGCCGGTGAGTTCTGCATCCGTCCTGAAGATGGAGACGCATATCGAGCGGCCGGCCTCAGCTATGCCACGAAGTTCAACCTCGGAAAGCGGATCGAGTTGCCCTACACGACAACGTGGTTCGCAGTTGCCCCGGGAGCACCCTTCGGCCGAATTCCGCAGCTCGGCCTGCTGCATCCGAGCCTGATGCGCCGCGCCCGCAGCGCCTGGGAGTCTATCCGTCGTTAACCGCTCCGCGCGAAACTTGATCCGGGCGATCGGCTGCCCCGCCCCGTGCCAGGCTGAACCGCTACCACCGTACCAACCAGTTGAGCTTCAGCGTGCCGCGCTCCTCCGCATCCCAGGCGACGATCAGGTTGGTGCCCTCGCGCCAGTCGTAGCGCGCGCGCAGTCCGACGCGCGTCGCGCGCTGTTCGCTCTCGTACTGGCCGAGCAGATCGAGGCGCAACCGGGCGGTCGGCGTGATACCGATGCGCAGCTGGGCCACGGTCGCGGTAAAGGCCGCGTCATCGAGTTCGATCCGGTCCGCCAGCAAGAGCGGCGCAACGACCAGCCGGTGGCCAGGTCGCCACGACAGGCCGAAGTTCCCTGACAGGTGCCGGCCGCCGTATCGACCGCCCGCGGCGAGTCCGGCCTCCCAGGCGAGCGGCCGCGTCGGGTCGGAGGCCAGCGTCGCGCCCGCTTCCCAGCGCGTGTAGTCGCCCGCGGGCACGACGTGCTCGCGGTACAGCGCGAACGGTGCGGCCAGTCGTTCGCGCTGGTGCAACAGTTCGGTGTCGAGACGCCGGCCGCCCTTCCATTCCACGTCGAAACCGAGGGCAATCGTCTCGTCGTATTCGGTTCCGTCGAGTGCCTCCCAGCGGCGCAGCTCGAGCTGCGGTGCGAAGCGCCGCACCGCGCATTGCGGGCCGGGGAACCATGGCAGGGTCAGGCCGGCTGCCAGCCGGCGGTGGCCCGGCCGCGCCGCCAGCCCGACCGCGGGCTGGAAACCGCGCCCGAGTTCCAGCAGCGAAAGCTCGAAAGCCAGCCGTTCGCCGGCGCGGGAGAGTGATGCAAACCAGGCATCCGAACCGGCGCCGCCCTGCTCATCACGGGCGGCGAAGCCCTGGAGGCGCACCTGCCGCGCGAAGTGGTGACTGAAGTCGACAGCCGTGGTCTGGTGCGCCAGGCCGCCGCCCTCGCGCCGGCTCCAGAGTCCGCCGACGAAGCTGCGGCTGCCGAGCGCGTACTTCGCCCGTGCCACGTTGAACTGCTCGCCCGGCACTGCGTCCGCGCTGCCGGTTGCGACCGCGAGCAGGCCGAGTTCCAACCGCCCGCTGTGACCGGTCGCCTTGAGTCCCCAGTCGAGTGGCACCGTGGCGACGTCGCCGGCTGGCGTCTCGATCAGCCCGATCACGCGCGGGAAGAACAGCTCGATCTCGCCCGGCACGCCAGCGGTGAAGGTACCGGCGTTCTCGAGGAAGAAATCGCGCTTCTCCGGCAGGAACAGCGGGAAGCGGGTCAGGTTGAGCTGGGCATCGTCAACCTCGACCTCGGAGAAATCTGCGTTCACGGTGGCGGAGAGCGTCAGCGCGTCGCTCAGCGGGTAGCGGACGAACAGTCCGCCGCCGTCGCTGCCGGAGCCATCGCCGGCGAAGCTGCCAACCGCGAATGGGCGCAGATCTAGCCGCGCGCCGCCGGAAATGCCGCGAAAACGGTAGCCCGGCGCGATCGAGACGCTCGGCGTGCCCTCGGCGAACGACAGCGGAATCAACGGCGCGAACAACTGCTCATCGGTGTGCGGGATGCGCCGGAACAGGTTGATCCCCATGACGACCTCGGGGCCCGCGGGGAAGCGCAGCGTCGCCCAGGGAATCTCCAGCTCCGCACACCAGCCGCCATCGCAGGTCGACGCCGCCGTGTCCCAGACGCCATTCCAGTTGTCCTCGAAGCGCTCGCCCTCGTCGGCGAACTGCGCATCGACGCGGACGCCGAGTGGGTTGGTCGAGAACCAGTAGCCATTGCGGCGATCGCGAAAGGAGTCGATCGCCAGCGCGAACTGGTCGTCACGTGTGATCGCGAAGTCGTCGCGGCGCAGGGCGGTCGCCCGGATCGCCTCCGGTTCTGGCTCCATGGCCCGCACCGCCAAGTACAGTGCGTGCTCCGTGTAGGCGAGCAGGACTTCGGTGCGCCGGGACGGCGCGGCGCCCTCGATCGGGTAGCGCGCGAGGAAGGCCTCGACCCGCGTCGCGCGCTGCCATAGCGGTTCATCGAGGCGGCCATCGATCCGCGGCGGCTCCTCGGCGCGGGCTACGTCGAGCGGCGGCACGGGGTCCGGCACGGCGGGCCGCGCCGGGGCGCAGTGCGCCAGCAGGATGCAGGCCCAGACGAGGTTCTGCCGCAGCGGTGACGGTGGGCACCGCCGGGGTCGGCGGCATTGCGGGGCGGAAACGTCCATGGACGGCAGTCTGGGTCGCCGCCGGCGCGATTCCTTGTATATTCTTGCCGTCATGTACCGGGCGCTCGCAGCGACCGCGACCGTCGAGATCGGCGACTACCGCTGCGGTGGCACCGACTCAGCTGGCGACGAGCGTGCGCTGCGCGCCGAGCTGGTGTTCGTCCGCAGTGGCCTGTTCGAGATCGAGACCGGGCGTGGCCGCGAGCTCGTCGATGCGAGCTGCGCGGTCATGCTGCACCCGGGCGAGCACTACCGCGTCTCGCATCCGGGCGCCTGTCATGGCGATCATTGCCTGGTGCTGGCCTTCGGGCCGGAGACACTCGACGAGCTGGAGCGCTATGGCTGGCCGGCGCAGATCGGCGGGTCGCGGCTTGCGTTGCCCTGCGACGAGTCGCTGTTCGCCGCGCAGGAGCGGTTCCGCGCTGCGCTCACCGCCGCCGGCGGGGACGGGCTGCTCGCGGCCGAGGGCGCACTCCATCTGGCCGAACTGCTGCTCGGCCGGGTCGCGCCGGAGCGCATGCACGAATCCGCGGCGACCGGCGATCGCCGGGTGGCCGCGGTGCGGGCGCTGCTCGCCGCGCGCTTCGCCGAGCCGCTGTCGCTCGCCGATCTCGGCGCGGCCGTAAACCTGTCGGCGTTCCGGCTCGCGCACCTGTTTCGCGCCGCGACCGGTGATTCACTGCATCGCCACCGGCTGGGCCTGCGGCTGCGTGCGGCGGCAACCCGGATCGCCGACGGCGAACGCGACCTCACCGCGCTGGCGCTGGAGCTCGGCTTCGCCGACCACGCGCATTTCACGAACAGTTTCCGCCGTCGTTTCGGCGTGGCGCCGTCGGCGTTCCGGCGCGCGTACCGCTGACCTGCGGCCAGCCGCGAAGGCCGGGAAGTCCCCGCGGTGAGCCCCCGGTGGCCGGCTCCGCCGTCACTTCCAGCGCAGCAGTTCCAGCATCAACCCTCCGACCGCCGCGGTGTCGAAGTACGCGAACTCCATGACGCCCATGTCGTGATGGAACACGGGTTCCAGACCCCTGGCAGCGAAACGGGCCTTCCACGCCAGCAGGTCGTCGATCACGAATCCGAGGTGATGAATGCCATCGCCCCTGGCTTCGAGGAACTCGGTGTAGAGGTTCCTGCCTTGCAGCGGTTGGATGAACTCGATTTCGATCTGGTCCGATTTGGCCAGCGCCACCTTGATGCGGGTCTCAATCGGCCGCCCGCGCAGGATGGCGCCGTCCATGATCACCTCGGGGAAGACCTGGAATGGCCCGACACCGAAAGTGGCCTCGTAGAACGCGCACGCCTGGTCAGCGTCGCGCACGACATAGCCGAGCTGGTTCACCGGCGGTAGTTTGAGGTCGGTCACTGGAGCCCCCATCATCCGGATGCCGGAGGTCAGGCGCCGCACACCCGGCGGAAGCCGGCCGCGGCGAATTGGACCATGCGTGGCTCGATCGCGGCGATGTCGGTCGAGCGGCAGCGGCCGCCCGACAGGCGGTCGATGCGGTCGGTCTCCGACAGCGTCAGCAGCAGCGCGCCAGACAGGAAGTGATAGGCCCAGTACAGGTCGATATCGCTGGCCTTCGGCAGTGCCTTGCGGATGATGGCGATCAGCCGCTGGATCACCGGGTCGAAGGAGCGGGTCATCACCTCGCCACCCCACTCGTGCTTGTTGCCGACCTGCGCGACCAGCGACAGGTAGTTGCGCCAGCCTTCGCCTTCCTCGAACTTGACCAGCGCCGGGTGCAGAAACGCTGCGATCGCGCCCTCGACCGTGACGCGGCGGCCGGCCTGGCGGTCGTAGGCATCGAGCGCCGCCATGCGCTCGACATTGATGATGTCGGCGCGGCGCGCGAACACCGCGTCGAACAGCTCGCGCTTGGTGTTGAAGTAATAGTGGATCATCGCCGAGGTCGCGCCGACCGCGCGCGCCACCGCGCGCGTCGAGACGGCGTCGTAGCCGTGGCGGGAAAACTGCGCCTCGGCGACATCGAGGATGCGCTCGCGCAGGTCCGGGTCGGCGCGGTTGCGCGGCGGCCGCCCGAGCTTCGGGCGGTGACCGGGCGTGGCCGGTGGCGCGGGGCGCGGGGCCTGGGTGCGGGACATTTCCGGCGATTCTCCTTGGTCAGCGCTGGCCATCCGGGGTGGCGTCCTGCGGGCTGTTGACAAGGCTACCAGACCGGGGCATCCTGTCCACAATTAATCAACCGATTGATTAATACTCACCGACCAACCAGGGGAGAGGCACGATGACTAAGCGGGTGACGTGGCTGGCAATGCTCAGCGCCGGTGTCGGTGGCATCGCGGCGGCAGGCGGGGCGGCGGCCCAGGAGCCAGGGGCGGTGGCCCAGGTCGACGAGATCGTGGTGACCGCGCGGCGGCGCGAGGAGACGCTGCTGGACGTGCCGGTCGCCGTCACCTCGATCTCCGGCGACGCGTTGATCGACGCCGGGGCGCAGGACCTCACGGCGATCACACAGACGACGCCGAACGTCACGCTGGAGAATTCGCGCGCGACCAATTCGACGCTGACCGCCTTCATCCGCGGCGTCGGCCAGCAGGATCCGGTCGCCGGCTTCGAGCAGGGCGTCGGCATCTACCTCGACGACGTCTACCTGAACCGCCCGCAGGGCGCGGTGCTCGACGTCTACGACCTCGAGCGGGTCGAGGTGCTGCGCGGCCCGCAGGGCACGCTGTATGGTCGCAACACGATCGGCGGCGCGATCAAGTACGTGACCCGCCGGCCGGATCCGCACGAGGCGATGATGCGCGTGCGGGTCGCCTACGGCAGCTACAACCAGTTCGATGCGATCGCCTCCGGTTCCGCGCCGCTGACCGAGACCTTCCGCATCGGCGCCGCGTTCGGCAGCTTCCAGCGCGATGGCTTCGGCGACAACCTGACCACCGGCGAGGAGAACTACGAGAAGGACGTGCTCGCCGCCCGAATCTCGGCCGAGTGGGAGCCGACGGAGGACTTCCTCGTGCGCCTGGCGGTGGACCGGGTCGAGGACGACTCCGCGCCGCGCCACGGCTACCGCCTGCTGCCATCGGTGTCGCCGGGCCAGCAGTACCTGCTGGACGATGACTTCGACACGACCGCCGGGATCGCCACGAGCGCGCCGTCCTCCGACAACAGCCTCGAGGGCACGGGTGGCCAGCTGCTGATCGACTGGTCGCCAGCCGAGAACTGGCTGGTCCGCTCCATTTCCGCCTGGCGCGAGGACGAGACCCACTCGCTGATCGACTTCGACTCGACGCCGTCACAGACCTTCGACGGCATCGTCGTCTACGAGAACGAACAGCTCAGCCAGGAGCTGCAGCTCAACTACGAGGGCGAGCGGCTCAGTTTCGTCGGCGGGGCCTATTACCTCGACGCCAATGCGTTCAATGCCTTCGATGTCGTGTTCGGCGCCGCCACCAGCTTCACGCTCGGCGACGTGGATACGAAGACCTGGGCCCTGTTCGGCGAGGCGACCTGGCAGCTGGGCGAGGAGTTCAGCGTGTCGCTCGGCGGCCGCTACACCGAGGACGAGCGCAGCTCGCACGTGCGCCGGCAGACCTACCTCGGGAAATACTCGCCCTATTTCGGCAACAGCGCAGCGCTGAACATCACGCCGACCGTGACCGTGGACGGCCAGGAAGTGGTGCCGAACTTCCATGGCAGCCGCACCGACGATGCGTTCACGCCGCGCGTGATCGTCGCCTGGAAGCCGGGTGCGGAGCTCAACCTGTACGCCTCGTATGCCAAGGGCTTCAAGGGCGGCAGCTTCGATCCGCGCGGCAACTTCGCCAATGCCGACATCCGCGGCGGCTTCCTGCCCGAGTTCGTCGAGTCCTGGGAACTGGGCGCCAAGGCCGTGTTGCTGGACGGTCGTGCCCGGATGAACACGGCGTTGTTCTTCGCTGACTACACGGACGTGCAGATCCCGGGCTCCGTGGTCGTGCTCGGGCCACCGGTCAGTTTCGTCGGTACCGTCACCAACGCGGGTGCCGCTGAGATCAATGGCGTCGAGTTCGAAGGCTCGCTGCGCTTCACGGAGCATTTCAGCGGCGCGCTGTCGTTCGGCTACATGGATGCCAAGTACACCGAGTTCGTCGTCGCCGGGACCGACATCGCCGGCCAGCGCGACGTGCAGAACACGCCGGACTGGACCGGCAGCGGCAACCTGAGCTGGGCCGTGCCGCTCGCGCTCGGCAGCGCGGATGGAACGCTGACGCTGGGGGTGACGGCCGCGTACCGCAGCGCCACCCAGCAATTCGAGCAGGCGATTCCGCTGATCGACCAGCCGGCCTACTGGCTGTACGACGCCTCGATGACCTGGAAGTCGGATGATGAGCGCTGGCGCCTCGGCCTGTACGGCCGCAACCTCGGCGACGAGCGCTACATCACCTCCGGCTACAACTTCCCGGTGGCGGCCACCGACAACTCGGTGCTGGCGTTCTACGGCAACCCGCGCACGGTGACGGCGGCCGTGGAATTCCGCTTCTGAGATGTCTGCGCCGGCGCCGATCCTGCCGCGGGTCTTCAGCCTGCACGGCCGCTGGCGCGGCCACTCGCCGGCGGTGATCACCGACGAGGAGCGGCTCGACTGGGGCACGCTGGATCGGCGCGCCAACCGGGTCGCGAACGGGCTGATCGCGGCGGGCTGCGGGCGGGGCGAGCGTGTCGGCGTCGTGATGGGCAACGGCGCGCCGATGGTCGAGGTGCTGTTCGGTGTGATCAAGTCCGGCGCGATCGTGGCGCCGCTCAACACGACGATTGCGGATGAGGCGATCGCCGGCATGCTGGCCGACGCCGGCGTGCGGGCGATCATCGCCACCAGCGAGCACGTCGCCCGGCTCGCTTCCTGCACCAGCAGCCTGCCGCTGCGGGTCGTTGCCGGTGGCGGTGGCCCGGCCGGCTGGTCAGCCTATCATCAGTGGCGCGACGGGCAATCATCGCAGGATCCCGCCGTTCCGCTCGGCCGTGACGATTTGTGCAACATCATCTATTCATCGGGCACGACCGGGCAGCCCAAGGGCATCGCCCACAGCCACGGCTGCCGCATCGATACCGCGCACGATCTCGGCATCGCCCTGCGCCATCACAGTGGTGCGCGCACGCTGGTCGCCACCGGGCTGTTCTCCAACATCAGCTGGGCCAGCTTCCTGCCGACGCTGCTGGCGGGCGGCGCACTGGTCGTGCGCCACGGCTTCGATCCGCGCGACGTGCTGGCGACGATCGAGCGCGAGCGCATCACCCACCTGGCGATGGTGCCGGTGCAGTTCCAGCGCCTGGTCGAGCACCCGGAGTTCGCGCAGTTCGACCGCTCGTCGATGCAGGCGATGATGTGCTGTGGCGCGCCGCTGCCGCTGGCAGTCAAGGAGCGCGTGTTCGAGCAGTTCGCCTGCGGCCTGATCGAGCTGTACGGCTCGACCGAGGGCGTGATCACGACGCTGGCACCGGAGGAAGCGCCGGGACGCATGGCCTCGGTCGGCAAGCCGCTGCCGGGAGAGGACCTGGCGATCCTCGGCGACGACGATCACATCCTGCCGTGGGGCGAGCCGGGCGAGATCATTGCGCTGTCACGGATCGCCATGACCGGGTACTGGGGGCGACCGGAGGCCACTGCCGAGGCCTTCTGGACCGACGGGCAGGGCCGCCAGTGGCTGCGTTCCGGCGACATCGGCCGGATCGACACCGAGGGCTACCTCTACATCACCGACCGCAAGAAGGACCTGATCATCTCCGGCGGCCAGAACATCTATCCGGCCGACATCGAGGCGGTGCTGATGCAGCATCCGGCAGTGGCCGATTGCGCGGTGTTCGGTGTGCCGAGCGTAAAGTGGGGCGAGACGCCGCTGGCGCTCGTGGTGCTGCGCGGCGGCGCCGGCGATGACGCAGCCAGCCTGAAGCAATGGGTCAACGAACGGCTGGGCCGGCAGCAGCGGGTGCACGAAGTCGAGCTGCGCCCGAGCCTGCCGCGCAACGCCAACGGCAAGCTGCTGAAACGCGAGCTGCGCGTGCCCTACTGGCAGGCGGGCCAGACGGGTCACGGATGACCGCGGACACAGCGATCGGGACGGCAGGCTATCGGGCCTTCGTCCTGGTGATGCTGATCGTCGTCTACACCTTCAATTTCATCGACCGGCAGATCATCGGCATCCTCGCGATCCCGATCCAGCAGGAACTCGGCGTCAGCGACACGATGATCGGCCTGATGCGCGGCGTGTCGTTCGCGATCTTCTACTCGACCCTCGGCGTGCCGATCGCCTGGCTCGCCGACCGCAGCAACCGCGTGCGCATCATCGGCGCGGCGCTGGCACTGTGGAGTGTCATGACTGCCACCTGCGGTTTGGTCGGCAGCGCCGTGCAACTGTTCTTCGCGCGGATGGGGGTCGGCGTCGGCGAGGCCGGCGGTATCGCGCCCTCGTATTCGGTGGTGGCCGACTACTTCCCGCCGGAGCGCCGGGCCCGGATGCTGGCGATCTATTCGTTCGGCATTCCGATCGGCGGCGCGGTCGGCATCGTGTTTGGAGGCGTGATCGCCACCGTGCTCGACTGGCGTGCGGCGTTCCTGATCGTCGGCCTGGCCGGCCTGGTGCTGGCGCCGCTGTTTCTGTGGAGCGTACGCGAGCCGCAACGCGGCCGCTTCGACGGCAGTGCGTCGGGTGTGCGCGTGAGTGTCGGCGAGGTCGCGCGGACGCTGCTGGCGAGGCGCTCGTTCTGGACGCTGGCATTCGGTGCGGCCTGTTCCTCGATCATGGGCTACGGCCTGTTCGCCTGGTTGCCGGCATTCTTCGTGCGCTCGCACGGTAACGCGTTGCCGCAGGCGCTTGCGTGGCTGCCGGCGTGGATTGTTCCGCTCGATGCCGGGCCGTTGCTCTATGCCTCGTACTTCTACGGGCTGATCGTCCTGATCGGTGGCTGCCTTGGACTGTTTCTCGGCGGCTATCTCGCCGACCGGCTCGGCCAGCGCGACCGCGGCGCCTACGCACTGGTGCCGGCAGTGGCGTTCCTGGCTGCGGTCCCCTGCTATCTGGCCGGCATCCTTTCGCCGGCGCTCGGTACGGTGTTCGTCGCGTTGCTGGTGCCGACCGCGCTCGGCATCGCCTGGATTGGCCCGGCGGTGACCGCATTCCAGAACATCGTGCCGGCGACGATGCGCACGACCGCGACGGCACTGTTCCTCCTGGTCAATAATCTGGTCGGGATCGGCCTCGGCGACCTGCTGATTGGGGCGCTGTCGGACGCGATGCACGCCCGGTTCGGCCAGGAATCGCTGCGCTACTCGATCCTGGCCGGCACTGGCTTTTACCTGCTGGCCGCGGGTCTGTTCTTCGCCAGCGCGCCGCGCCTGCGCCACGACTGGATCGAGGCGCCGCGGCCGGCAGCCTGAACGGGAGATGACGATGACCGCGACTTTCCACAGTGCCAGGTTCACGACCGCCGATGGGCCGCAGCTCGAGTACCGGGACTATGCGCCGGTCGGGGCGCCGGCCGGGCTGCCAGTCCTGTGCCTGCACGGCCTGACCCGCAACGCCCGCGACTTCGAGGAACTGGCGCCGCGGATCGCCGGACTCGGCCGCCGGATCATCGTCCCGACCCAGCGCGGGCGCGGCGGTTCCGACCCCGATCCGCAGCCGGAGCGCTACCACCCCGGCACCTACGTCCGCGACATGCTCGGGCTGCTCGGTCAGCTCGGCATCGGCCGGGCGGTGTTCGTCGGCACCTCGATGGGCGGGCTGATGACGATGATCACCGCCGCGCACGCACCGCAGGTCCTGGCGGCCGCCGTGCTCAACGACATCGGCCCGGAAGTGGACGCGGCCGGTATCGCGCGCATCCAGGGCTATGCCGGCAAGGCGATGAGCGCCGCGGATTGGAGCGCCGCGGCGCGTCACTGTCAGGACATCCACCAGATCGCCTTCCCGCGCGAACAGGGCGCGGAGTTCTGGCTGCAGTTCGCGCGGCGCACCTGTCGCGAGACGGCGGACGGCAGCGTCGTGCCCGACTACGATCCGGCGATCGCGCGCACCGTGGCGCCGGGCTCCAGCGCGCTAACCGACCTGTGGCCGCTGTTCGCGGCGCTCGCGCCGGTGCCGACGCTGGTGATCCGCGGCGCGATCAGCGATATCCTGAGCGCGGCGACGGTCGCCGGGATGCAGCGCCGCAAGCCGGACCTGCAGGTCGTGACCGTGCCGGATGTCGGCCACGCGCCGTTCCTGGTCGAACCGGCGGCCTGGGACGGGTTACGCGGCTTCCTGGCGAAGCACTGAATCAGGGGGAGACATGGCGACTGACAGCACCGTTCCGGCGCAGCCGCGCTGGCCGAAGCGGCTGACGCTGCTCTTCCTGTGTTTCGCCGCGACCTTCGTCTGCTACATCGATCGCGTCAACATCTCGGTCGCTGCGATCGCGATGCAGGAGTCGTTCGGCTGGAGCGAAACCACCAAGGGCCTGGTGCTGTCGTCGTTCTTCATCGGCTACATGATCTTCCAGGTGCCGAGCGGCTGGCTCGCCAGCCGCCATGGCGGCAAGCTGGTGATGGGCCTGGCGATCGCCTGGTGGTCGCTGTTCACGATCCTGACGCCGCTCGCCGCCGCCGTATCGCTGCCGATGCTGCTGCTGGCGCGGGTCGGCATGGGCCTCGGCGAGGCGGCCACATTCCCGGCCGGTTACTACCTTGGCGCCCGCTGGTTCCCGCCCGGCGAGCGCTCGCGCTTCGTCGCGGTGCTGTTGAGCGGGGTGCCGGCCGGCACGGTGTTCGCGCTGCTGACCACCGGCTGGATCGTCACCCACTGGGGCTGGCAGTCGGTGTTCTACCTGTTCGGCGTGGCCGGACTGGTGGTCACGGCGCTGTGGTTCGCGCTGGTCCACGACAGCCCGGCCGGGCACCCGCGGATCTCGGCCGCGGAACGCGCGCTGCTGGCTTCGGCCGATGACAAGCGCGAGGGCTCGGGACCGACCCCGTGGCGCCGGCTGCTGGCGCTGCCGGCGATCTGGGCGCTGGTCTTCAATCACTTCTGCAGCAACTGGATCCTGTACATGCTGCTGTCGTGGCTGCCGAGCTACTTCCGCGCCACCCAGGACCTCAGCCTGATCAACGCTGGCCTGTTCTCGGCGGCGCCGTGGCTGTCGATGTTCGCCACGATCAACCTCGGCGCCTGGCTCGCCGACGGCAGGATCCGGCGCGGCGCCAGCGTCACCGCAGTGCGCAAGCTGATGCAGGCGATCGGCCTGCTCGGCGCCGGCGGGTTCCTGCTGCTGGCCCGCGAGGCCGCGACGCCGCTCATGGCGCTGCTGGTAATGTGTTGCGCGCTCGGCGCGCTCGGTTTCACCTGGTCCGGCTTCGCCCCGAACCACCTCGACATCGCGCCGCGCCACGCCGACGTGCTGATGGGGCTGACCAACACCGCGGGCACGGTGCCCGGCATCATCGGCGTCGCCGTTACCGGCTGGCTGGTGGACCGGACTGGATCGTTCGATGCGGCATTCCTGCTGGCGGCGTCAGTCGCCGCCGCCGGCGCGCTGGTGTGGCTGCTGTTCGCAACCGGCAGGCGGATACTCGACTGATTGTCCTCCTTGGCGACCTCGCCGGCGGCCGGTATTCATGCGAACACATTCTCACTGATTCATGGCGGCGTGGTGCCGTCAGCGTTCCGCTGCGCTTACCGCTGACCAGCGACTCGGGCCTACGCAATCACCGTGAGGCCGAGCTTGCGCGCCGACCGCGCCATCCTGGCGTCAAAGGTCATCAGCCGTGCTCCGCAGCGCTGCGCGATTGCGATGTTGACCGCGTCAGGCGTGCGCAGCCCGAGTTCGAACCGGCGCACGAGTGCGATTGCGGCCACAAGGTCTGCCGCGACGATGCCCTCGCAGCGCGCGGCGCGGCCGATCCAGGCGTCAAATGTCGCGCACACCGTGGTCGCCTGAACTGTCGTGATTTCACCGAGCCGCGCGCGGCGCGCAACGCCGGATGAAAATTCGGCGACGGCAAAGTCGCTGACCACCAGGACGTGGCCGCGCAAAGCTGCCTGCGCCTCCTGGCTGCGCGACTCGGCCACAAACAATGCAATCAGGACGCTGGCGTCGAGATACAGATTCAACGAGCATCCTCATCGCGGATTCGCGACAGGAGTTGACCAGAGGGTTCCGCTGGAGGGCGCCGCGGCTGCAGTCGCCGGGTCGCCAGCCAGTCCAGGTCCGCATCCGTTACCGGCCCGACCTGGGCGCGCACGGCCTTGAGCTCGATCACCGGCGTACCGTGCCGGGTGATCACTACGTCCTGGCCCTTGAGCGTGCGATCGATCAGCTCTGACAATCTGTTCCTGGCTTCGGCGACGCTATAGGTCTTCATGACTTGAAATATAGCCATCCGATAGGCAGAAGTCCACAACCCGGCGGTTGATCAGGATTGCCCGCTGCGCGTGCCGCTGACCAGCCCGTTGGCGGTCGCCCGCAGTCGCTTCAGCCAGCGCCGCGCCCACGCGAACTCGAGCCCGAGGATCGCGAGGCCGATCGGCATGACGACGACCGCCGGACCCGGCAGCATCAGCATCGCAACGCCGGCCAGCAGTACCGTGCCGCCGATCATGCCGACGACGATGCGCCGCGCCCAGCGATAGCTGATATTGCGGCGCAGCCAGATGCGCAGCCGTCGGCGCAGCGACCGCCGCGGTCGCGGCGCGCCGCCGGCAACCGGCTGGGTCAAGCCGGCCCTCCGAGGAACTCGACGACCAGACGGGCGACTTCCCGGGGCTGCTCGTAGTGGAGCATGTGCCCCGCCGCGGCTATGGTCTCAACGCGCAGGTCGTGCACACTGGCGGCGAGCGGCCCCGGCCCGACCTCCGGCCCGTGCCGCTCAATCAGGTCCGACTCCGCGCCAAGCACGAGCATCGCCGGCGCGGTGATCCGCCGCCAGCAGGCCGCGTCCTCGTCCGGCCGATTGAGCACCGGGTTGACCCGGTGATGTGCCGGATCCATGCGCAGGCGCAGGCCGCCGCCGGGCGCCGGCTCGGCGCGGCTCTCCGCGAGGAAGCGCGCGTGCCCGGGCGCAAGTCGCGGATGCTTGCTCCGCAGGCGTTCCGCGAGCGCTGTGTAGTCGCGATAACCGCCGTGCTGTGGCGGTGTGCGCAGCTCACCGAGCCACTGCGCGAGGCGCCGGGGCGCCGCGTCCGGCTCGCGTCGCGGCATGCCGACGCCCTCGAGACTGACGAGACGCCCGACGCGCTCCGGGCGGATCCCGGCGTAGGTCATGGCGATGCGCCCGCCCATGCTGTGCCCGACGATGCGCGCCGGCGACTTCGGGGACAGCTGCTCCAGCAGGGCATCGAGGTCCGCGTAGTAGTCCGGGAACCAGTAGCCGCCCGGGCTCCAGTCACTGCCGCCGAAGCCGCGCCAGTCGAGTGCCGCGCAGGACCAGGCGTCGGGCAACTCATCGACCAGGAACTGGAACGGATCGGCGGTATCCGCCCAGCCATGCAACAGGATCACCGGGGCGAGGTCGTCGGGCCCCCAGCGCAGCAGCCGGTGGTTGAGGCCGCGCAGGCTCAGGAACTCCTCCCGGGCTGGCCGGCGTGGTCCGTAGCGCATCGCCTCAGTCCCCACCGAGGCGCTGCACCAGCAGCTTGTCGATGCGCCGGCCGTCCATGTCCACGACCTCGAAGCGCAGACCGCGCCAGCGGAAGCTCTCCGCCGTCACCGGCAGGTGGCCAAGCTCTGCGAGTACGAAGCCCGCGAGCGTCGAGTAGTCATCGCCGGAACGCATCCCGCTGCAGCCCAGCAGGCGCTCGACCTCGTCGATGGCCATGCGCCCGTCGATCAGCCAGGACCGATCACCGCGCGGCACCGCCTCGGGCGAGGTCTCGCTGGCGGAATCCGGCAGGTCGCCCGCAATCGCGGTCAGGATGTCGGCCGGCGTCGCCAGGCCCTCGATCGAGCCGTGCTCATCGACGACGATGGCCAAATGCGACCGCGACTCGCGGAACAGGTCGAGCAGTCGCAGGATGCGGGTTGACTCATGCACGACCAGCGGCGGCTGCAGCCGCTCGGCCAGCTCTCCCGCCGCCGGCTCATGCAGCCAGTCCACGAGGGCGCCGGTCCCGACGATGCCGAGCAGCTCATCGAGCTCGCCGCGGCACACCGGGTAGCGCGAGTGCCCGCTCGCGCGCATCGCGCCGAGCACGGTGGCGCGGTTGTCGCCGGTATCCAGCCAGACGACGTCGCCGCGCGGCACCATGATGCTGCGCACGGTGCGGTCGGCGAGGCGCAGCACGCCGTCGATCATCTGCTGCTCGGCGGTCTGGAACACGCCCGTGCGCGTGCCTTCCGCGATCATCGCGCGGATCTCCTCCTCGCTGATATCGCTGCGCCGGGCCCGGCGCAGCACCGGAAACCGCAGCAACACCTCGGTCGAGCGCTGCAGGACCCACACCAGCGGCGCACTGGCGCGGGCCAGCAGTTCCATCGGCGGCGCCAGCACCACCGCCACCGCCTCCGGGTTCACCAGCGCCCAGCGTTTCGGCACCAGTTCGCCGATGATCAGCGACAGGTAGGTAACAACCACGACGACGACCGCATAGGCGATCGTGGTCTCGTGCTCCGCGAACGGCACCGGCAGTCCGAGGCCGGCGAGCCAGGCGCCCAGCGGTTCGGCGAAGCGCGCGCCGCTGTAGACGCCCGCCAGCACGCCGATCAGCGTGATGCCGATCTGGACCGTGGACAGGAACCGGGTCGGATCCTCGAGCAGGCGCAGCGCCGCGCGCGCCCCGCCGTGATCCGCCTTGGCCATTTCGCGCAGGCTCGTCGGGCGTGAGGAGACGACCGCCATCTCGGCCATCGCGAACAGGCCATTCAGCAGCAGCAGCGCCAGCAGGATCAGGAAGTGCGACAGCATAGTTGGCGGCGCCACAGGCGCCCGCCCGGCCACATTCTAGCAGCTATCCCGCCGTTCCCCGGCGCCGGGCGGCGCCGGCCTCGTACCAGGGCCGGGTGGCGTTCACCAGGCGCACGACCAGCAACATCAGCGGCACCTCGATCAGCACGCCGACGACTGTCGCCAGGGCCGCGCCGGATTCCATGCCGAACAGGCTGATCGCCACCGCCACGGCCAGCTCGAAGAAGTTCGAGGCACCGATCAGCGCCGAGGGGCCGGCGACGCAATGCGCGACCCCAAGCCGGCGGTTCAGGACATAGGCGAGTGAGGAGTTCACCAGCACCTGGGCGAGGATCGGTATCGCCAGCACGACGATCACCAGCGGCTGGGCCAGGATGGCCTCGCCCTGGAAGGCGAACAGCAGCACCAGCGTCGCGAGCAGTGCCGCGAGTGACCACGGGGTGATGCGCCGCACGACACCGGCGAGGGCCGGAGCACCGCGGCGCAGCAGCTGCCGGCGCCAGGCCTGGGCGAGCGTGAGCGGCACCACGATGTAGAGCACCACGGAAAGCAGCAGCGTATCCCAGGGCACCTGGATCGCGGCGACGCCAAGCAGCAGCGCGACGATCGGCGCAAACGCGAACACCATGATCAGGTCGTTGAGCGCGACCTGCACGAGCGTGAAGTTCGGTTCGCCATCAGCGAGCCGGCTCCAGACGAACACCATCGCCGTGCAGGGAGCGGCAGCCAGCAGGATCAGGCCGGCGATGTAGCTGTCCACCTGTGCGGCGGGAAGCCACGGCGCCAGCAGCTGGCGGATGAACAGCCATGCGAACAGCGCCATCGAGAATGGCTTGATCGCCCAGTTCACGAACAGCGTGACACCGATCCCGCGCGAGTGCTGCCCGAGTTCGCGCAGACGGGAGAAATCCACCTTGAGCAGCATCGGGATGATCATGAACCAGATCAGCAACCCGACCGGCAGGTTCACGTGCGCCACCTCGAGCCGCGCGATGGCCGCGACCAGCGCCGGTGCCAGCTGGCCGAGCCCGATCCCCGCCACGATGCACAGGAGCACCCAGACGCTCAGGTAGCGCTCGAAGGCTCCGAGTTCAGTCGCTGGCCGGCGCATGCTCCGTCCCGGGCCAGGACTGGCCGATGTCCTCGAGGCACTGGCGCAACCGCAGCCGGTCGAGCGAGGCAAGCGGCAGGTTCACGAAGATCCGGATGCGGTGCTCGAGCGCCCGGAACGCCTTGCGGAAAGCCAGCATGCGCGTAGGCTCGTCACCTTCGACCGCCGCCGGGTCCGGTACGCCCCAGTGCGCCGTGACCGGCTGTCCCGGCCAGGCCGGGCAGGTCTCGGCCGCCGCGCGGTCGCAGACCGTGAAAATGAAATCGAACTCGATGGCGCCCGTACCGCTGAACTCGTCCCAGCTCTTGCTGCGTGCATCCCCAGCCGGGATCTTCATGCGCGCCAGCAACTCGAGTGCGAGCGGATGAACCCGTCCGGTCGGGAAGCTGCCGGCGCTGTAGCCGCGGAAACGCCCGCCGCCCCAGTGATTCAGCAGGGCCTCGGCCAGGATGCTGCGCGCCGAATTACCGGTGCACAGGAACAGCACGTTCGAGGGACGCGGCCGATCGCTCATGCGCGCTTCCGCGCCGGCCGGCGCACCGGCAGGCAGGGTTCGCCACCGCAGCAGTTCTCCGACAGGAATCCGACCAGCCCGTGCATCGCGGCCAGATCCGCGCGATACCAGACAAACCGGCCATCCTGCCGCGCGTGAACGAGGCCCGCGTCCGCGAGGCCACGCAAGTGGAAGGACAGCGCCGGCGGGGTGATGCCGAGCGCCACCGCCAGCTCACCGGCTGGCAGGCCCCGGGGCCCGGCCTGGACCAGGCTGCGAAACGCATCGAGGCGCGTGCCCTGGGCCAGGGCACCGAGTGCGGCGAGCGCGCGAGTCCGGTCCATGGTTCAACATTTCAACAACTGTTGAATTAGTTGTCAAGGCCGCCCGCCGCGCCGATCCGGTAACGGAAGCGCACGTGGCCAAAGGTCAGCAGGTCGCCGTCCCTGAGCTCCGCGAAGCGGACCTGGATGCCATTGACGAAGACGCCGTTGCGGCTGTGCGCATCGATGACGGTCACCTTGCCGCCGTTGAGCTTCAGCGTCGCGTGCAGCCGGCTCACCGTCGGGTCGAGGATGCGCAGATCGTTGTCGAGGGTCCGGCCGATGCTGACGCGCGTCTGGTCGAGCTCGTGGACGCGACCGACCAGGTCGAGCCCGATCAGGTAGTGGCGCAGGCCGGTCGTGGGCCCGGCCGCATCCCGGGGCTCCGCTTCGGGTTCGCCGTGGATCCCGGCAGCCGCTGCCGGTGGCGCTGCGGGCTCTTCTGGCGCCGGCGCAGCCGCGCGCACGGCTGCCGGTTCCGTTGCCGGCGACACCGGTTGTCCGTCGCCGCTGAAGAAGCGGCGCAGCAACCGGCGCAGATCGCCGCCGCGCTGCCCGCCTTCCAGCTCGCGCAGGCGCGCGTGCAGCTGCTGGATGAACTCGCCGCGCTCGGCGAGACCGGCAATGAGCTGCTCGCAATCCGCACGCAGGTGGTCGATTTCCTCGCGCGCGACCAGCAGCGCCCTGCCGCGCTCATGCAGCCGGTCGCGCAGCGCCCGGATCGCGAGGTCGGCCGACGGCGCCGCCGGCGCAGCGGCCGGCTCGGCCTGGCCGGCGTGCCGGCGCTGCTCCCGGAAGTCCGCGAGCAGGCCGTCGCGTTCCAGCGTGATCGAGGCCAGCTGGGCGGAGAGATTGCCGATCTCCGCTTCGCGATTCGCCAGCAGACGGTTGCGCCAGGCGAGCTCCGCATCGAGTTCCGCTGCACGCTTCTGCCAGCGCGTGCGCTCACGGGCCAGCGCAGCGGCGAGTTCGAGCTGCTCGCCCTCCACGAGCGTCAGGCGTTGACTCAGGTCGATCTCGGTCTCGGCAAACAGGTCGAGGTCTGCGATGACGCTTTCGCGCTCATCCGGCAACTCCGCCGGGCCATCGTCGAGACGCAACGGGGCGTCCTCGAGATCGGCGGCGATGGCCGCGAGCTCCCAGTCGGTCCCGTCCAGCAGCGGGTTTTCGGACGTCAGCTCGACGTGCTCGACCAGCTGCGTCACGTCCTCGGACACGATGCCGTCGTCAGTGCCGGGATCCTGATCAGGGGGCTTCATCGTCGCGAAAATCCTGCTGGCACTGCCGCGCAGTATCCCTCGGCACCGCTGCCGATAACCGTGGTCCCGGTCACAGCCCGCCCGACCCCGGCCGATCCAGCGCCGCGCGGATCGGCCCGGCATCCGGCGCGGCGCCCACGGCGACGACCCGGCGCACCAGGCCCGGCCGGGCCCGCGTGAGTTCCCGGGCCACGCGTTCGCCGCGGCCCTGGCCGAGCATGTCGACCTGGCGCAGCCGCAGTTCATCCAGCAGGTCGACGACCGCGGCCGCCAGCACAGCGTCCGTCACCGCGCCGCCTGCGGCATCGGAAGCGCCGCTGCCGGGCAGGTCCGGGGCGTACACCGGACGGTCGCTGCCCAGCACTTCCGCCAGCGAGCGGAAATCGGCGCCGGTACCGCCGGAATCGTGCAGGCATACGAGCGGCGTGCGTTCGTCGAAGCCGCCGCTGGGTGGTATGGCCGTCAGCAGATGCAGCTGGCCGTAGCGGCAGTCGACGTACATGCGCCGCAACCGCGGTCCGCCCTGCTCCGCCTTCCTGCTCCTGCCTCGCATGCCGGCTCCCGCCTCCCCGGCGCCCATGGTGCATGGAGCGCGGCGGCGCTGCAATCGCCGGGTCCTCAGGGCTTTCGCACCGCGTGCTAGAGTATGGAATCCAATGGATGGGCCCGCGATGCCTGGATCATCTGGAAAGAGCGCGCGCTGCATCGCCATCGCAATTCTGCTGCTCGCCGGCGGGGCCCCTGGCCTGGCCGCCGAGGAGTCCGCCGCGCCCGACCACCGCGCGACCTGGGAGCGCCTCAAGGGGCTCGCCGGCGTCTGGACCGGCCACATGGAGGATCCGCTCACCGGCCCGCCGGTCACCGTACGCTACGAAGTCGCCAGCAACGGCCGCGCGCTCGTGGAGTACCAGAACCCCGGCCAGTCCTTCGAGATGGTGACCGTCTATTACCTCGATCGGGACCAGCTGCGGGCCACACACTACTGCGCGGCCGGTAACCAGCCCGCCTTCCGCCTGGGCGCCCAGTCCACCGCGGAACTGGCGATTCTCGAATTCGACGGTGGCACGGGCTTCGATCCGGCCGCGGATGGGCACGTGCACGGCGGCGACATCCGCTTCCTGGCCGCGGATCGGATTGAGCACCGCTGGCACCACTACGTCGGCCCGAAACAGCTCGGCACCACCCACTGGTTCCTGCAGCGGCAGCCGCCGGCACCGGCGGGGCCCACGGACGCCGAGGCGGGCGTAAGATGAAATCCCGATAGCCGGAACCCCCGGGGGCACCATGCGAACCGTGCGCCAGTTGCTGGAAGACAAGTCGCCCACCGTGTTCACGGTGGATGCCGAGGACCCGGTGCGCACCGCGATCCAGTTGATGGCGGATCACCACGTCGGCGCCCTGCCGGTGCTGCGCGGTGGCCGGCTGGTCGGCATCGTCTCCGAGCGCGATTACGCGCGCAAGGTCGTGCTGCTGGGACGCAGTTCGCTCGAGACCCCGGTCTGGCAGATCATGAGCGAGCCGGTCGTGCAGGTGGCCCTGCGACAGACGGTCAACGACTGCATGCAGCTGATGACCGAGCGGCGCATCCGCCATCTTCCGGCGGTCGAGGAAGGCGTGCTGATCGGCATGATCTCGATCGGTGACTGCGTCAAGGCCGTCATCGACGAGCAGCGCCACGAGATCGAAGACCTGCGGCGCTATATCGCCAGCTGAACCGCGCTCACCAGCTGCCGGTGTTCGGCATCGAGCTCCACGGCTCCCGCGGCGGCAGCGCCTCACCGGCCTGCAGCAGCTCGATCGAGACCAGGTCGGGCGAGCGCACGAAGGCCATCCGGCCATCGCGCGGCGGCCGGTTGATCGTCACGCCCGCCGCCTGCAGGCGCGCGCAGGTCGCGTAGATGTCGTCCACTTCGTAGGCGAGGTGGCCGAATGCGCGGCCCATCGTGTATGCCTCCGGGTCGTGGTTCCAGGTCAGCTCGAGCATGGCCCGCTGCTCGTCGCCCGGCGCGGCGAGAAACACCAGCGTGAAGCGCCCCGCGTCGCTGACCATCCGGCGCAGCTCGACCAGGCCCAGCTTGCGGCAATAGAAGTCGAGCGACGCCTCGAGATCGCTGACCCGGACCATCGTGTGCAGGTAACGCATCAGGGCTCCCGGCTCAGAACATCCCGGAAGGATCCGGCGGCCGCGGGGTGCCCGAGCCGCGCGACACGATCCAGTCACCGGTGACCATCTGCTCGCAGGTCTGGCCCGGCGGGATCATCGGGTATACGCCCGCATCCGGATCGATGATCACCTCGAGGAAGGCGGGCCCGGGGCAGGCCATGAAATCGCCGATCACGCGCGGCACGTCGTCCTTGCGTTCGAGGCGGACCGCGTACTCGAAGCCGTCCGCCTGCGCGGCGCGGACGAAGTCCTTCTTGTGCAGCGACTTGTCGGAACCGGACATGCGGCCCATGAAGAACAGCTTCTGCCACTGCCGGACCATGCCGTCGCCGAAGTTGTTGAGCACGACGACCTTGACCGGCAGGCCATAGGTGGTCACGGTCTCGAGCTCACCCAGGTTCATGCGAATGCTGGCATCGCCGTCGATGTCGATGACCAGGCGCCCCGGATGCGCGAACTGCGCGCCGATGGCCGCCGGCAGGCCGAAGCCCATCGTGCCCATGCTGCCCGAGGTCAGCCACTGGCGCGGCGCGCTGAAGTCGAAGTACTGCGCCGCCCACATCTGGTGCTGGCCGACGCCGGTCGCGATGATCGCCTCGCCGCGCGTAATCCGGTTGATCTCCTCGATCACGTAGTGCGGCTGGATCAGCGGGCTGGCGCGGTCATAGTTCATCGCGTGCGCGGTCCGCAGTGCGGCACAGTGCGCCTGCCAGGCGCTCCAGTCCGCGCGGAAGTCGTTGTCCCGGCCGTAGTTGCGCAAGCGGTCGAAGGCCTCCAGGAGCAGGCCGACGTGGCTGAACTGCACGCGCTTGACCTTGTTGATCTCGGAGGCGTCGATATCGAAGTGCGCGATGAACCGCGCGTTACGCGCGAAGCGGCCCGGGACGCTGGCGACGCGGTCGTCGAAGCGCGCACCGACCGCGATCAGGAAATCGCAGTCATCGACGGCGTAGTTGGCGAAGGCCGCGCCGTGCATGCCGAGCATGCGCAGCGACAGCTCGTGCCGTGTATCGAAACAGCCGATGCCCATCAGCGTGGTCACGACCGGGATGCCGAGTTCGAGCGCGAAGTCGCGCACTGCGGCGGCGGCGTTGCCATTGACGACGCCACCACCGGCATAGAGCAGCGGTCGCCGTGACTGTGCCAGCATCCGGAAGAAATCCGCGCAGGCCGCATCCGGCAGGTGCGCGCCGGTGACCCGCGCGAGGCGCTGCCGGTAGCCGGGGATCGCCAGGCGGCAGCCGCCGTCGAAGGCACCGCGCCAGTTCTGCACGTCCTTCGGCACGTCGACGACGACCGGACCGGGCCGGCCGGTGCGCGCGACCTCGAAGGCCGTGCGCAAAGTCGCCTCGAGCCGCTCCGGATCGGTGACCAGGAAGACGTGCTTCGCGACCGCACTCATCGTGGCCGAGACCGGCGCCTCCTGGAACGCATCCGAGCCGATCGCCGGCACCGGCACCTGGCCGCAGATCGCGACGATCGGTACCGAGTCCGCCATGCAGTCACGGATCGGCGTGACGAGGTTCGTCGCACCGGGCCCGGAGGTCACCAGCGTGACGCCGACGCGCCCGCTCGCGCGCGCATAGCCAGCCGCCATGAATCCGGCACCCTGCTCGTTCGCCGGCACGATCAGCGGCATCCCCGGTCGCCCCGCCGCCCGTTCCTCGCGGTTGTGCACGAACACCGCGTCGTAGGTCGGCAGGATCGCGCCGCCGGAATAGCCGAAGATCGTGTCCACGCCCTCGTCGGCCAGCACCTGCACGAGCATTTCGGCGCCGGTGAGCGTCTGCCCGGTGCGCGGGTGCTGCCCGGAGTCGAGGTCGTGGATCAGCGGGTCAGTGGCATTCACGGTCCGGCCTTGCGGAATACTGCAGTGCAATAGAGACTAGCAGTCCGACCCCGCGCCGTCCATGCTGGCTCCGATGGCGCCCCCGGCCCGGGGTCCGGCTGTCACAAAGGAGAGCGGCGGCATGCGGCACATCATTTCGGTCCTGTTGCAGAACGAGGCCGGGGCGCTCGGCCGCGTCGCCGGCATGTTCTCGACCCGGGGCTACAACATCGAGTCCCTGTCCGTCGCACCGACCGACGAGCCGGCGGTGTCGCGCCTGACGCTGGTGACGACCGGTGATGACGCGGTGATCACGCAGATCGTCAACCAGCTGCAGAAGCTCGTCGACGTCGTGCTGGTCGACGACCTGACCCGGGGCGCGCACTTCGAGCGCGAGACCGCGCTGCTCAAGTTCCGGGTCAGCGAGGCGGGCCTCGACCCGCTCGCGCGGCTGGTGACCGAGGCGGACGGCAAGATCCTGTCCGGCGCGCTCGGCAGCTTCACCGTCGCGCTGACCGAGAGCGAGGCCGCGATCAACCGCTTCATCGCCGAGGCGACCCAGCATGCGCCGCTGATCGAGGTGGTCAGGAGCGGCGCGCTGGCGATCGGCCAGGGCCCGCGCACGCTGCGGCTGGCGCCGGTCGCCGCCGGCATGGCACCACGCCGGGCCGCCGGGCACGAGGGCTGTTAAGCGCTGCGACCCGACCCTGGGGCCAGCAGTCCAAGAACCTGGCGCGCGGCGCGCTCGCCGGAGAGGCGGGCGCCGTGCAAGGTCCCGTAGGCGCCTTGTTCCGTGTGCTCGCCGGCAAACACGAGGCGCCCGGCGAGCGGCCGCGTAAGCAGCGCCCGCGCCCCGTAGCGCCCCGGCAGGCAATAGGAATAGCTGCCGCGGCTGTAGGGATCGATGGACCAGGCGGTGGCCACGCCACGCTCGAAGTGCCGGCGCAGATCGCTGCCCAGCATCGTCACGAGTTCGCCGAGCGCATGCTCGATGGCGGCGGCCTCCCCGGCCGCCTCCAGCTCGTAGGCCAGGCTGCCGGCGGCAGTGGCGACGCAGACCTGGCTGCCCGGGAGCCGGGTCTGGTAGCTCATGCCGCGGCCATCACGGCGTTGCAGCCGCAGGAACTCCGGCTCCTCGCGTGGGAACACATTGCGGCGGAAGCGCAGCGCAACCTTGTTCATCAGCCCGAGCGGCAGGTCGTGATGGGCAGCGAGAACCTCGGCCGGCAGCTGCGGCTCGAAGGCGATGGCGCCAGCGGCGATCACCGCGACCGGCAGCGCAACGACCACGGCGCGCGCGTTCACCACGCCCACCGGCGTCTCGACCGCTACGCCCCGGCCACCCCAGCGGATGCGCCCGACAGGGGTGCGCAACCGGACCTCGAGGTCGCGGCCGTAGTGCGCGAGCAGTGTGCCGTAGCCGCGCGGAATCAACAGGTCCTCGCCGCGCTCGATGAACTGGTAGCGATCCAGGGTCGAGAAGTTCGCTGGCTCGGTACCCTCCCAGGCGGCGACGTCCGCGGCAGCCAGCGGATACCACGGGTCCGCCTTCGTGACCTGGGTCAGTGCCGCGGCCGCGGGAATATCGAGGCCGCGACGGCCGGCGTCAGTCAGCTCCTGCTGCAGTCGCGCCTTGACCGCCCGGTATCCGGCGGTCTCCGCACCGCCGAGCCGCCGCGCGCCCTCGTAGACATGGCGCTGCAGGCGATCGGCGACGAGCTCGAAGCCATTCTGTCGCGCATACCCGACCCAGGGATTGATCGCTGAGGCATGCAGCCGGGAACAGCCACGATCCCAGGCCGCGCCGAGGCTCCCGTCAGTGAAGGCTCGCCCGCCGATGCGGTCGCGGGCTTCCAGCATCAGGACTCGCCGCCCCGCGGCGCCAAGGTCCCTGGCCGCAGCGAGACCGGCGGCGCCGGCGCCGACCACGACGACCTCAGGCGCGGTACCCTGCGCCGCGGACCGACCCGCCCAGCCCGCGACCAGCGCTCCGGCCCCCAGGCCCTGCAGGAGCCGGCGACGTGTGCTGGATTCCAACTGTTTCAATTCGTGGCTCCCCGGTCCGCGGCAGCGAGAATAGCGCGCCAGGCGCGGAGCCTGTCGGCAAAGGTCATTGCGGCATGCGCGGGGCTCGTGGAGGGCAGCCGCTGATAGCCGGGCGCGCGACCCGGCCACAGGCACGGCTGTACATGACGCTGCCAGACGATCTCGGCCTGGCGACCGTTGAAGAAGATGTTGCTGAGGTTTGGATGCGCGGCCAGGAAGGCCGGGAAATCATTGACGATGATCGATGCCGGCTCGATGCCCGCATCGAGACTGCCGCGGCGGGTACACCGCGCGATCACGTCCCACAGCGCAATATCCGCCGCCCGCAGTCGCGCGACGCGCTGGCGATACGGCGCGGCCGCATCAAAGCCGCAGATCGCGGCGACGATCCGCCAGAACTGGTTGCGCGGATGAGCGTAGTACTCACCCGCCGCCAGCGATGCGGCACCCGGCATGCTGCCCAGCACGAGCACCCGCGCGGAACGGCGGGCGATCGGCGGAAAGCCCTGACAGGAGCAAAAGGAAAGACCCGCCGCAGCGGGTCTTCCACGGACTTGGGCTGGATGCTTTACCAGCGCCCGCCGCCGCCGCCACCGCCGCCGCCACCCGAGCGGAAGCCACCGCCGCCACCCGGACGGCCACCGCCACCCGGACGGCCACCGCCGCCGCCGCCGCCGGCACCGCGCGGGCGATCCTGCGCTTCGTTGACACGCAGCTGACGGCCACCCATCGAGAAGCCGTTCAGCGCCTCGATCGCCTTGGCCGCATCGGCCTGCGGCATCTCGACGAAACCGAAGCCACGCGGGCGACCGGTTTCACGGTCAGCCGGCAGGGCCACGTTCTCGACCGTGCCATGCTGGGCAAACAGGTCACGGACCTGGGTTTCGGTCGCTGAGAAGGGCAGGTTTCCAACATAGATCTTCATGACTCAGACTCTCACTTTCGTTGTTGCACGCCGAATCGCGCCATCCGTTCGATGGACGCTGTCGGCTTTTCTCTACACGGCAGGAAACACGGTCGGGATCGTCTGGCGGGCTTGAGCTCGGCTAGGGCGAACCTTAAAACAGCGGGTCCTGTCACCTGATCGCTGTCGGTCCGGGCTGCACGGGGCGTTGATGAACGCCTGGAAATGCAGCGGGATCGGCCGACGATCGGCGCGGAGGATAGCACGGCCCGGGGCTTTTGCACCAATTTCCCCGGACTGAAAAGGGGACAGTCCCCTTTTTCGGACGAAAAAGGGGACTGTCCCCTTTTCAATCCAGGCGCTTATGGAAGCGCAGCAGTGCCGCGCTCATCATCACCAGCAGGAACAGTGCCAGCTTGGCGAGCTGTGGCCGCAGGTCGGCGAGTTCGGCGCCGCGCAGGACGATGCCGCGGACGATCTCGTTGAAGTGCGTCAGCGGCAGCACCTGGGCGATCGCCTGGGCAACCCTCGGCATGCCATCGAACGGGAACATGAAACCCGAGAGCAGGATCGACGGCAGCAGCGACACGAAGGCCATCTGCATCGCCTGGAACTGGGTCCGGGCCAGCGTCGAGATGAACAAGCCAAGGGCCAGCGAGGCGGCGATGAACAGCAGTGCGCCGAGGTAGAGCTGTACCAGGCTGCCGCTGACCGGCACCCCGAACCAGCCCCAGGCCAGCAGCAGGATCAGCGTGGTCTGCACCAGACCGATCGCGACATATGGCAGCAGCTTGCCGAACATCAGCTGCCCGCGGGTCATCGGCGTCGTGATCAGGAGCTCGAGGTTGCCGCGTTCGCGTTCGCGCACCACCGCGCCGGAGGTGAACACGACCATCGTCATCGTCAGGATCATGCCGATCAGCGCCGGCACGATCTGCACCGCCGTGCGCCTGGCCGGGTTGTACTCGATACGGATCTCGACCGGGCGCGCTGCTGTGCCGGCCCCCGCCCGCCGCAGCAGCGGCATCGAAGCGAGCCCCTCGGCGACGTTCTCGAGTGATGGCTTGCTGCCGTCGACGAGGATCTGCAGCACCGGCCGCCGGCCGTCGAACAGGCGGCGCTCGAGATCCGGCGCGATCACGATGCCGAGGCTGGCCCGCCCCTCCTGCATGGCCCGGCGCAGGTCACTCTCGCTGTCCACCTGCTGCACGGTACCCAGCACCTGGGTCGCGCGCAGGTCGGCGACCAGCTGCCGCGCCAGCGTGGTGCGTGACTGGTCGAGTACCACGGCGCTCAGGCCGCGCACGTCGAAATTGATCGCGTAGCCGAACAACAGGATCTGCATCACCGGCACGCCGACGATCAGCCCGAACGTGATCCGGTCGCGCCTCAGCTGGCGCGCCTCCTTGCCGGCGATCGCCAGCATGCGGGCCAGCCAGGTCACGCGGCGGCCTGCACGTCCCGGCGCAGCCGGGTCGCGGCGACAAACACGTCCTCGAGCGTCGCGCCGACTCGCTCGACGCTGGCCGCAAGGCCGGCGGCCACCATTGCTTCGCGCAGCCGGCGCTCCGGTTCGACCGCCTCACGCGGCAGCAGCGCATGCAGGCGGGTGCCAAGCTGGGCGATGCTCTGCACCTCCCCGATCTCGGCCAGCAGCGCCCGCGCGCGTGCCAGATCATCACTCTCGACCTCGATGACGGTCGCCGGAATGTCCCGCGCCAGATCCTTCGGCGTGCCCTCGGCGGCGATCCGCCCGCAGTCGAGGATCGCCAGCCGGTGACAGCGCTCGGCCTCATCCATGTAGTGCGTCGACACCAAGATCGTCGTGCCGCGCCCGACCAGCGCGAACAGGCTCTCCCAGAAGTCGCGCCGGCTCTGCGGATCGACCGCGCTGGTCGGCTCATCGAGCAGCAGCAGCTCGGGGTCGTGCAGGGTCGCGGCGGCGAGCGCCAGCCGCTGCCGTTCGCCGCCGCTCAGCGTGCCAGCCCGTCGGCCGGCGAAGGCCCCGAGCTGGTAGCGATCGATCCGGTCGGCAACATGGGCGCGCCGGCCGGCCCGGTCGAGTCCCTGGATCCGGGCCATGAAGTCCAGGTTCTCGGTCACGCTGAGGTCATCCCACAGCGAAAAGCGCTGGGTCATGTAGCCGAGCTTGCGCCGTACCGCTTCCGCCTGCCGCGAGACGTCGTGGCCGAGCACCGTCGCGCTGCCACGCGTCGGCCGCAGCAGTCCGCACAACATGCGCAGCGTCGTCGACTTGCCGGACCCGTTCGGACCGAGGAAGCCGTAGATCGATGCGCGCGGGATATCGAGGTCGATGCCGGCGACGGCCACCACCGGGCCGAAATGCCGTGCCAGCCCGCGCGCCGAAATTGCCGCGGTCACGGTCGGCTGGCGGCCGCCGGCAACCGGACCTCGACCGGCAGCCCGGTCGGCAGGCTGGCGGCATCGGCCTCGGTCAGCACGACTTCGGCCAGGTAGGAGAGCCGGCTGCGGTCGCGTTCATTGAGCGCGTAGTACGGCGTGAACGCCGCCTCGCCCGACAGGTAGCGTACCGTGCCCCGCCAGCTCCGGTCCGCGCCGTCGATACGGATCTCGGCCACCGTTCCGGCCGTCACGCCGGCGCGCCGCGGCTCCGGCACATAGACGCGGGCGTACGGCGACCCGGCCGCCAGCAGCACCGCAACCGGCACGCCTCGCGGCGGGCGCTCGCCGAGCTCGTACGGCAGCGCATCGACGATGCCGGCACGCGGTGCCCGTACCGTATGCCGCGCCAGCGCCAGTTCCAGTTCCGCGACCACGGCCTGCGCCTGGGCGAGCGCCGCAGCCGCCTGCGCAATGACCTCGCTACGCGTGCCCGCCTCGAGTTCGGCAAGCCGCTCGGCGGCAGCCTGTTGCTCCGCCAGCGCCCCGTCCCGGAGCGCGCGCTGGCGATCCAGCGTGCTGGCCGGCAGGAGGCCACGCTCGACCACGGTCTCGATCCGGGCGAACTCACGGGATTCCGCCAGCGCCCGCGCGGCAGCGCCCTCGGCCAGCGCCCGCGCCTGCCGTCGCTGTTCGGCGCGCGCCCCGGCCAGCAGCTCAGCATGACGACGCTCAGCCTGGGCAGCGGCCGCCTGCGCCTGTGCCAGCCGGGCCTCGGCTGCGCTGGGATCGAGTCGCAGCAGCAACTGGTCCGTGGTGACCGCTTCGCCCTCGCGCACAGCGAGCTCGACGATCGACTCCTGCGCCTCCGCGATGAGTTCGACCCGATCGCGCTCGAGCGTGCCGAGCAGGGCCTCGCCGTCGCCACCACCGCAGGCAGCGAGCAACCCGGCACAGAGCAGGATGAAACAGCGCTGGCGCATGAATGGCTCCCGCGGGGCCCTGTCCACCAGCCCCGATGCTCGCCGATAATAGCGCAGCGGGAGGATAGGGCCATGATCCGGACGAGCATCGCGCTGCTGTGGGCCTGTCTCGCGGCCATGGCATACAGCCCCGCCGACGCGGGAGATGCACCGATGATTTCGATTGCAATACACGGCGGCGCCGGGGTCCTGAACCGGGCCTCGATGACTCCCGAGAACGAGCGCGCGTACCGCGCCGGTCTGGAGCAGGCACTGGATGCCGGTTACGCGGTGCTCGCCGACGGTGGCAGCAGTCTCGACGCGGTCGTCGCGGCGGTGCGCATCCTCGAGGATTCGCCGCTGTTCAATGCCGGCCGCGGCGCCGTGTTCAGCCACGCCGGCGTCAATGAACTCGACGCCGCGATCATGGATGGCCGGTCACTCCGGGCCGGCGCGGTGGCCGGCGTCCGCCACGTCAGGAATCCGGTCGAGCTCGCCCGCCGGGTGATGGAACAGTCCCCGCATGTACTGCTGACCGCCGCCGGCGCCGAGGAATTTGCCCTGGAACAAGGCATAGAACTGGTGCCCGGCACCTATTTCTATACCGAACGACGCTGGCGGCAGCTCGAGCAGGC
>SCUD01000119.1 GCA_004297335.1 Gammaproteobacteria bacterium | reverse complement strand
TGGAAGGTCGCCATGAACCAGTTTGCCATCTTGTACGGCGAGCGGTTTACACTGGCAAAGAACTGACGAGACCGATTGAATGATTAATCCGCCTCGCCCACAGAATTACGGATACGCCCCATCACGCGCAAACCCGCCACTGCTGCGCTCAATTATTACAGACATTCCTGATCGTCTCACGCTCGTTCCGTAACAGTTGCTGAACCTCGCGTCGCGCGGCAATGATGTTCCCGGTTTGAGGGCACGAGGAGTACAAATCATCCGCTCGCAAGTACATCTCCTCTAGCAACCTGGCTGAGTTGCAGGCACTGCCGTCTGCTCCAGCCTTACGTCGTTCAATATCGCTCACGATGACTTGCTGGCGGGCAGTTAACCCGGGGCAATCCGCATCGCCACCTCCTCCGCTGGCTATAGAGCCGCCAGAGTTGGGCGAGGAGGGCGCAATTACACCGTACTTTTGCCGCATATACTCGCGGCCCACTGCACTGACAACTCCCCCTAGAAATGCCCCGAAGCCGCCGCCAGATGACCGGCTCGAGGTGCCGGCAAGTGATTCACGATACCTTTCATTCTCAGCCTGTGCCGCGGCCGCCGCCCTAGCATCCGCAGCCGCCTGCACCGCGCGCTGCTGCTCTGCCTGTTGCCTCGCCAGCAATTCACGTTCCCGTTGCAACTCGGCCTGTTGTCGCCGCTTCTCCTCTTCATTTCGCTCCCAGGCATCAGCCGACGCCACTGCGTCACGCGCCTCGCGCGCCCAATCAGTGTTCTTGCTACTTCTTTCCGCAGAATCAACACCCAGATCGTTAGCAAGAAATGCCAGATCAGCATCGAATGCCCCACCAGCTGGCGCATGCGCGACTCGACCCGTGTCACGATCACCGCCCAGCGCCGCCAAGTCATCAGCAAAGGGATTGCCCTCTGCCCCAGGCTCCGGGACATTGTCGCGATCGCCGGACCTGGCAGCGACAGTGGCCGCTTCCAAACTGTCGAATTCTTCCTGCTGGACAATGGTGGTCAATCGATCATCATACACAGTCAGAACGAGGTCGCTTGAACTACCCGTGTTCGTGGCCAAGGCAATCACTTGCTGTGTATCGCTGCCACCCGGCTCCAGACCATAACTGGCGTCCTCGGAAAAATACTCCCGCACGCTCTGCTTCAAGCCTTCAACGCGGGATCCAACTGAGTCCTTTGCTAAGTCAACAGCCCGATCAGCCATATCCACTCCGTCTTGCATCTTGTCAGCGACGTAGCCAGCGTCCTCTGCGAATGATTCAACCGCTTCCACTATGTCCTTGACCTCTTCAGGGACAATATCCAGCGCCATTTCCTTCGCTTTGCCTGGCAGCCAGTCGCGAAAGTCCTGGTCCTTGGCAACGTAACTGGCGCTTTGCTCGTCGCTGGCATTGGAACCAATGGCGTCGAACCCTGCCCTCACCACGTCCATTCCACGCGACTGAATGCTGTAGGTGTGCTCCCCGGCAGTGGCCACGTCATCAATCGCTTCTGCAGCACCAGCGAACAAACCCGGAAACCTCTCGCGCGCCGCGGAAGACACCTTGTCGCCCACGTAGCTAGCCAGCCCCTTGCTGCGAACCTCCTCTATGGTGTTGTCAAACTTGCGCAGTCCCGAAATAGTCGCGGTAAAGAGTGCGTCATCCGCGCTCCGCACCGGCGTGGTGGCTGTCAGCGTGATACCGAGAGCGACCAACATAACGAACCGTCTGTTCATGACCTGTTCCTCATGCTTGCGCCGTTGCCAACTTCAACAGCGTTGCCCCACGAATCGTCAAGCCACCCTTGCCATCCTTCTCCAACAGCAGCGCCGCCTGCCGCCAGCCGTTGTGGCGGGCGGTGACAAACACCAGCCAGCCATCGCTCAGCGCCACCGCACCGCTGAGCGAGAGCTGTGCCGAGTTGAGTAACAACAACAGTGCCGCATCGCTTGGTCTTGCACCCGGTTTGACGGCCGCTTTCGCAGCGGTGGCAATGTAATCGGCTAGCGCCCGGCGCAGCGCATCGGGGTTGATGGCGGCCAGCGTCGTGCTGGCCTCAGCCAGCCGCACCTCGGCCTGCGCTTGCGCCCGCTCGCTGCAATACTGCGCCTGCCAGTCTACCGTCTCGGTGGCCTCCGCAGGATGCGCACCCGCAAACGCACTCATACGTCTAGCCGATGTGATCGCCAGAGCCGCCAAGGGTTGCTCGGCGCGCATCCATGTCGGCGCAGCACTGCCGGGCGCGTCCCCCGCCAGTAATTCACCCGGCAGAGCGCACAGCGTGGCGCAATCGACCACGCCCGGCACGCAAGCCTGTACGGCGGCAACGTCGAGCATGGGGTTGTAAAAAATGGCCAGCGGCTGCGCCGACGCCACCCGTCCGGCCTTGAGCAACGAGCCCTTGAAGAACAGCGACCACAACGTGTCACGGTGGCGCTGATTCTCGGAGCCGCGCGGCAGCACGCCCAGCGGCATGGAGGCCAGTTGTGCGCGAATCGCTGCCGGTTCCTCGATCCCGAAGGCGCGGGTGATCGTGGCGGCTTCAAGCAATGTGCGTGCGGCATCGGCGGGAAAGACGGCTCGTTCTGCTGGTAGTGATGAAGCCGGAGCAAGTGCTTTCTGGCGCAACGCGAGGAACCCACCAGCACCAATGATCACCAGCGTCAACACGATGAGCGCAACTTGTTTCTGTTTCCCGGATTCTTGCTCCACTGGCGACATATGTCCTCCGTCGAAGTGTCCTGATATTGCGTCGAAGGAGAGCAAAAGTGAAAGAGCGCAAAGAGAAAAGGGAAGCTACAGGTCCTGGGCGAGACGGAAGCCGAGATTGACGCCGCGGTCCGCGGTGACGAGCCCGGAACGGTACGACACCCGCAGGTTCGCGGCATTGTTGAGCCACGCACCGCCACGTACCACCCGGCGGGAGCACTCGCCGCTCAACCACGCTGAACCATCGCTTGGGGCGCCGATGTAGGTATCATTCCAGCAATCCTGCGTCCATTCCCACACATTGCCGATCAGGTCGTGCAGTCCAAAGGCATTGGCAAAGTAACTACCCACTGCCGCAGTCGCGAAATGGCCGTCATGACACTTAATCGGCGTCGTCCATGTATGCTTTGAACCTGCGGGCCAGGGTGTCTGGTCGGCACCATTGGTGAACTGACAGCCCTGATCGGCATTACCTCCCCACGGATACTTGCTGCGGGTCTTGGCCCGCGCCGCATATTCCCATTCGGCTTCTGACGGCAACCGGAATTTGCGCTGGGTATGCTGGTTCAGCCAGTTGATGAATACGTCCACATCGTTCCAGCTCAGGCACACGACGGGATGATCGTCGGTTTGCGCTATCCCCGGTGCGCGCCAACTATTACCGGGTAGGTCAGACCATCGACCGGTGGACAGGTCCAGGGCAAAGCAAGTTCCGCTGCGCTCCGCCTCAGTCTGATAATTCGTGGCCAGGACAAAGCCTCTAAATTGCGCCACGGTAACTTCGTACTTGCCCAGTCTGAATGGGCGAATAGTTACCGCATGTACTGGCAATTCATCGGCACTACCCTCGCTATCGCCGCTGTCATTGCCCATCTGGAAGCTGCCGCCGGGAATACTGACCATCTGGATATCAGCCACCAGCTCCTTACCCATTGAAGACTTTACCTTGGGTTGTACCGCACGCATCAATTGGGCAGCCTTGGCGTAACTGGTGTCGTCGCTGGCCGCTTTGGCGAAGTAGTACTCCAGCGCACGGATGGCGCGGTACGGCCGGCCCACTGCATCCGCCGCGCGGGCCTCGAGATACAACATGGCTGGGGCGATGCTCGGGTCCACCGCCCGCAGTTGGTCGAACTTGTTCAGTGCATCGGCCGGGCGATTAGCCGACAAGGCTTCAACAATGTCCTGTTTCAGAATCTCCGCTTGAGCCGCCTTCGGAAGATTGAGCTGCTGCGCGGAGACAGACAGAACCACGCCCATCAGCAGCAACATAGACGTGTAGCCGGGGTTCATCTGGTATGTCTCCGTGGCATCCATTCAGCGGCCATATACATCCAGACCGACGCAAGCCAAGCATACTCCCAATAGCAAGGCGGCGGCGAGCCTGCTCCTGAGCGCCGGGCTCGCCGCCCACGTCCCTGATAAAGCTATTTGGCCGGCCTCCTGGCCCGCCCGGAACACGGACTGCATGGACAGCCTGTGACCTCACCCGCGTTGCCCTTGAGCAGTGCGGCTCCGGGTCACCGACTCGGGGTCGGCGGTCGGCCTGGGCGAGACGGAAGCCGAGATTGTCGTTGCGGTTTGTGGTGTCGTTCCTGTTACGGTTCGACACCCGCAGGTTCGCGGCATTGTTGTTCCACGCACCGCCACGTTTCACCCGGCGGGAGCACTCGCCTCCGTGTCCCTCTGAAACAATACTCCATCGAGAATGCATGCGACAAGCTTGTCGGCTTCGGCGTGACGGGCATGGCCTGTCCAGGCCACCACGGACTTCCCCACATCAACCAGCGAAACCTGGTGCCGCTGGTAGCGTGCGGCCATCGCGCGCAAGCGACGGCGAAATCGGTAGCCGTTGTCCGCGCGCAACCAGCGCCTGGTGCGCGACACCTGATACCCCAGCACCGGAATCTTTTCACTGGTGCGGCGAATGTGCGTTTGCCCGGCATGCAGGCGCAACCGCAGGCGTTCCAGAAATGCGTGGCACTGCGCCACAGCATCGCGCAACTGGTAGGCGTCGTCGGCAAGCAAGATCAGATCATCAACGTAGCGCAGATACCCTGGGACTCGCAATGATTCCTTGGCCCAGTGGTCGAAGTCATCCAAGTACAAGTTTGCAAAGAATTGGCTGGTCAGGTTGCCCACTGGAATGCCATGCCGGCGCTCCACACAGGTCAGGAGATCGTCGCCGCAAAACATCCCGACATGGGTCATCACCGGAGGCGAGGCATCGATGATCAGCGACAACAACTGCAGCACACGCGCGTCGCCGATACGCCGCGCCAGCGCTGCCTTGAGCAGGCAGTGATCAATAGAAGCGAAATACTGGCGCACATCCAATTGCACAACATAGGCATGGCGTTGTGCCAGTCGCTGATAGCGATTCACTGCGGCATGCACGCCCTTGCCCTGCCGCCAGGCGTAACTGTCGAAAATGAATCGGCGGTCGAGCGGTGCTTCGACCACGCCCATTACGGCATGGTGCACGACTCGATCCACAAACGGCGCAGCGGAAATTACCCGGAGCTTGCGTTCGTAGACGGTGAACTGCCGGTACCGCCCTGGCCGATACTCCCCAGAAAGCAACAGCGCGCGCAGCTGCAACAACTGGGCTTCAAGATCCAGAGAAAAGGCAATGATGTCGGGACGATTACGCTTGCCGCGGCGCGCCAGGCGATAGGCGCGATACAGGTTGTCGAAGGAAGTAACTTGCGGCCAGAGATTGGCGAGACGTTTCATGCTGAACGCTTCGCGGCCTTCAGCCAGCCACCGACCTGCCGGCCCAGATTGGTCATCAATTGCGCGCCATGTTCATAGGACTTTAACGACACCACTTTCAGTTCAAGCCCGAGACGCCACAGATGACGGCACACGCTGATGCGCACATTGGCTTCGGACAGCAGCGCTTCGCGGTTGCGTTGGTACGCTGCGGTAACCAGCAAGCGCAGAACTTCGAGCAGTTCCGATTCCAGCCGTTCGCCCAGCGTAAAACGCCGCTGGCGCGGCAACTTGTCGATTTGCGGAATAATCCATAGCAACAAGGCATGGCAATCATCCACTGCCGGGGTAGGTGCAGGCGCGCCGGCATCTTGTTCAGACATGCCTGCTGTTTCCTGAAGATGCGTTGAAAAGAAAGCAAAGGAGAAAAAGAGCAAAGCGCAAAGAGGAACTACTGGTCCTGGGCGAGACGGAAGCCGAGATTGTCGTTGCGGTGGGTGGTGACGTTCCTGCCACGGATCGACACCCGCAGGTTCGCGGCATCGTAGTTCCACGCACCGCCACGTTCCACCCGGCGGGAGCACTCGCCGCTCAACCACGCTGAACCATCGCTTGGGGCGCCGGTGTAGGTATCATTCCAGCAATCCTGCGTCCATTCCCACACATTGCCGATCAGGTCGTGCAGTCCAAAGGCATTGGGCGGAAACGACCCAACAAGGGCAGTAGAGGTACCCTGCCCATTGGCCTTACTTGCATCAAAGGTCTTGCCCCACGGATAATCAGTGGTACTACCTGCCCGTGCCGCGTACTCCCACTCTGCTTCCGACGGCAGGCGAAACTTCAGACCAGACTGCTGGTTCAACCACGCAACAAAGGCCTGGGCATCGTCCCAGCTAACCTCGATCACCGGCCGCTTGCCCCGACCCCAGCCCGAATCATCGGGTAGCGGACGGCCGGTGGCTGTGGCGAATACGTCGTATTGCTCAAAGGTGACTTCGTACTTGCCGAGCATGAAGGGTTTGATGTTGACGGTATGCACAGGCTTCTCGTCCTGGTAACCTGAAGCAGAGCCCATCTGAAGCGCGCCACCGGGAATGGAGACCATATTGGCTTGAAGTGCCGCCAGCATCATTGGCACTTGCTGCAAGACAGCGGCCAGTTTTGCCGCTTCCGCTGCCTGACGTTGCTCATCCAGCTTGCGCTGTACTTCCGCGGCCCGTGCCTGATATTCGGGGTACAGCGCCAGCGCCCGCTTGTATTGATCGCCCTCCCGTGGCGCGACCTTGAGAAACTCCTCCAGCGCGTTGAATGCGCGCGCCGCGTCCATATTCACCCACGCGGCTTTGGCCTCCAGAAACAATAATGCTGGTGGCATTGCGACCTTGAGTTGCCGGTACTGATCGAAGGCCAGCAACGCACCTTTGACATTCTGCTTGCTGAGTGCATCGACAATGCGTGTCTTGAGAATGTCGGCCTGTACTTCGGGCGGCAGGCTGGATTGAGCCTGCGATTCGGCAGCGATGAAGACCAGCAGAAGCAGCGCGGTTCGCCACACTGTTGTCATTGGTGCGGGATGTGACAGTGCCTTACTAGAGCCTAAGGGCATGATCCTGTCTCCGTGACTTCGCTTCGCAACAAGAATGGCACCGCCACGAATCAGCCGCAAGCCTAAGCACAACTGGTGGGGCTACTGGAACAACCAGGCTGGCAGAGATGCCGCCAGTTATTGGTCGTTCAGCCTTGCTTCGTCTACTGCCTGCCCGCCTAGAATTCCAAACGGCTGGTTCACCCGGGGTGGCGCGGTCGCGGGCACGCCGGGGGTACGGGGCGAGTGGCGGTACTGTGTCCGGTTCCCCGAGATGGGCCAGGAGGGTCGGAATCGAGGGGGGGTCGGCGCAGCCGGGCCGGGTTATGCGGCGACCTGGTCGGTGCCGCCGAGTCGGAGCGCGGCCTGAGCGGTGGCGGATGGCTGGCGAGTCGCAGGCGCTGGGTAAAACTGGCGGTGACGGTCACTGGCCGGCGCAGCCCCGGGTGAAGTAATCTGGTCGTGTCACCAATGCGCCATCGGGCGGCGCGAACCGGAGGGACACATGAGCAAGGGGCAGGACCGCAAGAAGGAAGACAAGAAGAAGCCGCAGAAGACTCTCGCCGAGAAGCGCGCGGCCAAGCTGGCCAAGAGGCAGAGCCGCGGCTGAGTCCGGTGGAGACCGCTCCGCAGTATCAACCGGGGCAGGCAACCCATCCTTCGCTGATACCGGGTTACGGCAGTTCGGGGCTGCAGCGAGCAACTGAGCGGGGGGGCGTGCAACACATGTGACGAAGGCCCACCTCTCGCGGACCATCAAGTAGAAGGTCGCCGGCAACGTTGCGCATCGCGATTCCTGCAACGGGCCCTACAGCTGCCGCTCACATTCCAATCCGGACCGCAAGGGGCGCGGTGATGCGGTGCGGGTCGGGAACCGGTTCGTCGAGGAAGGTACGAAGGGGGTGACGCCGGGGTAAGAACGCGGGCCGCGCAGCTCGAAACTGCACCTTTGCACTAGAAATCGGCATTGACGGCGTGACTGGATATTCATACAGTCCTGCAATGGCAATCCAGACCGAGATCGAGTGGACGGACGCCACCTGGAATCCGGTGAGCGGCTGCACCAAGGTCAGCCCCGGCTGCGACCACTGTTACGCGGAGCGCTTTGCCGAGCGCTTCCGCGGAGTCCCCGGTCATCCGTTCGAGTCCGGCTTCGACCTGACGCTACGCCCGCACAAGCTCGACGAGCCGCTCAGGTGGCGGCGGCCGCGGCGCGTGTTCGTCAATTCGATGAGCGATTTGTTCCACAAGGACATCCCGGTTGATTTCGTCGATCGCGTGTTCGAGACAATGGAGCGGGCAGACTGGCACCGGTTCCAGGTGCTCACGAAGCGCAGTTCACTGCTCCGGCGTTACGTCAGTGCGAGATATGGCGGTGGACGGGCGCCGCCGCATATATGGCTCGGCGTATCGGTCGAAGACCAGAGGGCGCTGGTTCGACTGCGGCATTTGCAGGCAACTCGCGCCTCGGTCCGGTTCGTGTCGTTCGAGCCATTGCTCGAGCATGTCGGTCCGGTTGAGCTGCACGGTGTCCACTGGGCCATTGTTGGCGGCGAGAGCGGCCCGGGTCGGCGTCCCGTCGAGGCCGCCTGGGTGCGCGACCTGCGTGACCAGTGTCGCGCTGCAAAGGTTCCCTTCTTCTTCAAGCAATGGGGCGGCGCCACGCCCAAGGCAGGCGGCAACCGTCTCGATGGCCGCAGGTGGATGCAATATCCCGCGGTCGAGGGCCGGGTCGACGTCGGCGGCGATTCGCGGCCAACGTAGGACCACGGGAGCCCAGGCATGCCTTCGGTCGGGCGGCGGCATTTCGGGGACTACTCGCCTCAAACCCAGGCAAAGCACGCCATACTCCGAAAGTACTTCTGCGCGTATGTGTCCGCACTCGAGCGCAACGTCGACGCATTTCATTACGTGGATGGGTTCGCCGGGCAGGGCACCTACGGCGATGACCTTCCGGGCTCCCCATTGCTGGCAATCGGCGCTCTGACCGGCCTGGTAAAGCCGGCCGCAGTGACATTGGTCGAGGCCGATGGCCGAGCCTTCGAGAAGCTCGAGCAAGTAATCACTCCCCATCTCGCAGGGCTGGCTGATTCATGGCTGGTTCATGCTGAATTCGAGGCCGTCATCGACCAGGTGCTGGCCCGGCCGATCTATACCCGATACCGCAATGTCGCCACCTTCGCTTTCATCGATCCATGCGGCGTCAAAGGCGTCCGGATGCGTGATATCTCTCGACTGATGACACTACGGTATGGCGAGTGCTTGCTATTCTGGAATTATGATGGCTTGAACCGTTGGCTCGGCGCTGTTGTGGCGGGAAGCCATCCGACGGAGCGACTTGTGGATTTCTTCGGGTCCAGACCCGCCGTGGATCTTGCAATCGAGTGCTACCGGGCAAGCGCACAGCCGCGCCGAAAGGAAATCGAGTTGCGTGATCTCTACCTCAAGGCTCTGCGGGACTCGACCGGTGCGGCCTTCCTGTTGCCGTTCCGGTTCGAGGCGGCCGGCAAGGCCCGCACGAGCCACTACCTGATTCATTGCTCCAGACATCCACTGGCCTTCAGGATGATGAAGGACGTGATGGCAACAGCTACAACCGACTTCGCGACCGTCGGCGTATTCGAGTTTCTCCGGGCCGACGAAATTGGCGCGCAGAGTTCGCTGTTCAGGCCCGCCCTCGACAACGCCCGCGCAGCCATTCTTAACGAGCTTCGCGGTGGAGACCGCGCGGTGCGAACCTTCACCGAAAAATGGGTCGAACGACCCGACGACTTCCTGACCGGCAAGCTATACCGGCAGGAACTCCTGCAAATGGAGGCCGAAGATCTCATCCAGGTGATGGACAGCCGCAGCGGACAGCTCAAGCCGGTGAACCAGCGAATGAAGGGTCCCCGACCAACGCTCGGGCCGGAATTGATAGTCCGCGCGGTAGCCGGACGAAACTCAGCGACCTGATTGCCGCCGCCTCGGCCCCGGCCGCCTCGCCTTTCGCCGCCGGCCCGGCCCGGGTGCTGCCGGCGCACGCCCATCACCATCCGGAGCCACTCCCTCATCGACGATGCTCCAGCGCTCCCGGAATGCCTGGGTCGCTTCCTCGCGGACCGCCGCATGACGGCGCGACAGCAGCAGCGACGACGGCGGACACACGCGGGCACGGATCACGCCGAGATCCTGCGCGGCGTCGAACAGGTTCGGATACCAGCGCTCCCACTCCGGCAGCAGCGCCTCGACCCGTTCGCGCAGCCCGGCCATCGCGCGGCACCGTCAACCGAGCGCCGCGCCGCGCAGGCGCAGCGCATTGCCGACCACCGACACCGACGACAAGCTCATCGCCAGTGCGGCGATCATCGGGCTCAACAGCAGGCCGAATGCCGGATACAGGACGCCGGCCGCGATCGGCACGCCGAGCGCGTTGTAGAGGAAGGCGAAGCCGAGGTTCTGGCGCATGTTGGCGACTGTCGCCGCCGAGATCGCGCGGGCGCGCTGGATGCCGCGCAGGTCGCCCTTGACCAGGGTCACCTGGGCACTCGAGATCGCGACATCCGTGCCCGTACCCATCGCGATACCGACGTCGGCCGCGGCGAGCGCCGGCGCGTCGTTGATGCCGTCGCCCGCCATCGCCACGCGGCGACCCTCTGCCTTGAGCCGGGCGACGAGGGCCGCCTTGTCCTGCGGGCGCATTTCCCCGTGCACCTCTTCGATCCCGGCGCCAGCCGCGACCGCGCGCGCGGTGGCGATGTTGTCACCGGTCGCCATCACGATGCGCAGTCCTGCCGCGCGCAGCGCGGCCAGTGCCGCCGGTGTCGTCGCGCGCAGCGGATCCGCGACGGCGAGCAGGCCCGCGAGCTGCTCATCCAGGGCGACGAAGACGACCGTGGCGCCCTGCCCGCGCAGTTCGGCCGCCCGCGCCGCGAGCGGGCTTGCGCCGATGCCGCGCTCCTCGAGCAGCGCCGCGTTGCCGAGCAGCACCGCCCGGCCGTCGATCCGGCCCTGCACGCCACGTCCGGTCAGCGACTGGAAATCCGCGGGCGCCGCGAGTGGTAGTCCGCGCTCGCGGGCCGCGGCCACGAGCGCTGCGGCCAGTGGATGCTCGCTGCCCCGCTCGAGCCCCGCGGCCAGGCGCAGCAGCTGTGCTTCGTCGCCACCTGGCACCGGAACGGCGGCGACCAGCGCCGGCCGGCCTTCGGTCAGGGTGCCGGTCTTGTCGATGACGAGCGTATCCACCCGGCGCAGCGTCTCGATCGCCTCCGCATCGCGGAACAGCACCCCCATCGAGGCGCCCCGGCCCGTTGCCACCATCACCGACATCGGGGTCGCCAGCCCGAGCGCGCAGGGACAGGCGATGATCAGCACCGACACGGCGTTCAGCAGTCCCCAGGTCCAGGAAGGCTGCGGCCCGAACAGTCCCCAGCCCAG